>NTJK01000009.1 GCA_002457475.1 Pelagibacterales bacterium MED-G43 | reverse complement strand
AACTCTGAAATTTGATATCAAGATCAAAAAAAAGGGGGAAAAATGAAAAAACTAACTTACGTTTTTTTAGGTTGTATTTCTGCTTTACTAATAAGCTCACAAAGCTTCGCAGAAACTACAATGTCTCAAGAGGGACAATATATTTTTAATTCATTAGGGTTTTATTTAGGTGGAGTACTGGTTGCTTTCATGGCAGCTGGCTTTTGTATGCTTGAAAGTGGTTTAGTAACCACAAAGAGTGTATCGACAATTGCCGCGAAAAATATAGGTAAATTCGCTATATGTTCAATCATATTTTTCTTGGTTGGTTATAATTTAGCTTACGGAGTGCCAGAAGGTGGTTACGTTGGCTCATTTTCAATTTGGACTGATGGTTCCGATGCCGAAACAGGTTATTCTGGATATTCAGATTGGTTCTTTCAAACCATGTTTGTTTGTGCAACAGCTTCAATTGTTTCTGGAGCAGTAGCTGAAAGAATTAAGATCTGGCCATTCTTTATTTTCGCAGCAATTATGGCCGGAGTGATATATCCAATATCTATGGGATGGCAATGGGGTGGTGGCTGGTTAGCTACATCTGGCTTTTCTGATTTTGCTGGATCAACTTTAGTCCATGCTTGCGGAGGAGCAGCTGCTTTAGCAGGAGTAATAGTTCTTGGTGCTAGAGAAGGAAGATTTGGAAGAAGAGGTGAAAAGAAATCTATGCAACCATTTGCAGCTTCAAGTATACCGTTAGTTACACTTGGAACATTTTTACTTTGGTTTGGTTGGTTTGGTTTCAATGGTTTCAGTCAACTAGCCATGGGCACATTTGATGATGTTAACGCAATTTCAAAAATTGCAGTAAACACACATTTGGCAGGAGCCGCTGGAACTGTAACAGGTGCAGCTTTAACAAGATTAATTGGTGGCAAAACCGATATTGTAATGATGCTAAATGGAGCGCTCGCAGGTCTTGTTGCTATTACAGCTGAACCTTTAACACCTGGACCAATCACTGCAATGATAATTGGGTCTATCGGAGCTATGATTATGTACTTTGGTACAAAGATGTTAGAGAGTTATGGTTTAGACGATGTAGTTGGAGCAATTCCAGTTCATATGTTCGCTGGAATTTTTGGAACATTAGTCGTTCCTTTTACTAATCCAGACACATCATTTGGAGCCCAGTTAATCGGTGTTATATCTGTGTGCATATTTAGTTTTGTATTGTCATACATTACTTTTAGTTCATTAAAATTAACGATTGGACTAAGAATAAGTAAAGCTGCAGAAAAACAAGGAACTGACAAAGCTGAAGTCGGAGTAACAGCTTATTCAATTAGAGATTAATTTTTAATAAATTTTAATAAAGGCCCGTTTAATCGGGCCTTTATTATTACTTCAACTTTCGTTTTGATCCCACACTTCCTTCCAATTTACATTCGGCGATAATCCAAAAATTGAATTAACATTTGTAAAATGTAAAGCCAATGATGGAATAGGCGATAAACACAATTCTTTTTCATAAATATCATGAAGGGGTTTTTCAAAAGGTGCGTGTTCTTTATTACACATGCTTACATATTTATCCCAATATTTTTCAATCATTTTTTTGCTAGTTAAAAAAGTACATAAAGTTTCATTTACTTTTCTCCAATGGTAATTTTGACCTAAAAAATTTTGTGTCATTTCAGATTTTGCGTATAAATAAGGGTAATCAGTTGGACATATGATAATTTCATTATTAATTTGTGCAGCTAATCTCTCATAAGTAAAAATCATTTCTTTTAGCGACTCTTTTTTATGTATGTAATCGTCTTCAACAAAATAAATCAAATCTTCACATTTTTTGGCCTCTAAAAGCGATTGATGTATATTTGCCATGTTCGATATTTGATTATCGGTAACACTTTCACCTCTTTGATTTGTTTTTTCTATTTTATTGATGAATTTTGATACATCTAAATTTACTAATGAATATTCTTCACTGAATTCTGTAAATACCTTTTCGATTGCCGCTAAATTCTCATTAGTAGAATTATGGTCTATTACTTTAAAATTTATTTTTAACTGTTTTAAATCAGGATCTTTAGACGAATTTAATAAAGATCTTATAGTTCTAATAGTGTATTCAATTTTTTCCTTTTCGAATAAGCGTGATTTATTTTGAGTTAACATATTGACGCTTGCACATGTTCTTATAATCACATCTAAAGCTTTTACTTTTCTTGTTATTTTTACTTCTCCAAGAGGAAGGTTTATAGACGTTTGGCCGAGTGTACTTAGATGGCCATCAATTCTCTTGTTAGATGTTACGATTTCAAAGTTATTTTGATCAATGATTTCATAACCAAGTTTCCTAGATATTTTGATGAATATTTTTTTAAAAAAACTAGGTTTATTTGAATTCTTAATATTTTTCATTATAGTAAAATATATATATTAGTTTATTACTTTCATCTATGAATATTAAGTCATCACAAACTTTGGTTGAGGAGGCGCAAAAAAAAATTGAAACTTTGAGCCCGAACGAAGTAAAAAATCTTGCTGAAAAAAAAGAAATTACATTAATAGACGTGAGAGATATTAGGGAATTATGGAAAGAAGGAACAATTGAAAATTCAAAACATATTCCAAGAGGAATGCTTGAGTTTTGGTTGGATCCTGAAAGCACTTATTACCAATCTAATAAAATTAAAGAAATAAAAAAAATGGTATTGTTTTGTGCTCTTGGTTGGCGATCAGCTTTGGCAACAAAATCATTAGTAGATATGGGTTTTACAAATGTTGCGCATGTAGATGGTGGATTTGATGCTTTAAAAAAAAGCGGATTAAAAGTTATTGTAAAAGAAAAGAAATAAATTATTTATTTGCTTCTTTAAGAGCAAACTCAATTCTATCTTGGCCCCAAAAAATTTTGCTATTAGCAACAAAAGTCGGTGCTCCAAAAATTCCTCTTTCATAGGCATCAGTAGTTTTTTTTCTAAGAGAGTCTTTTATTAGTGAGGAAGTTGAGCGTAATACAAAAGTTTTTGGATTTATATTTAAATTTTTTAACACTTTATGAATTATAACTTCATCATTCATATTTAATCCATCCTGCCAAATTGTATTAAAAATATTGTCTATATAATAATTTTTTATATTATCTTCTTCAGCAACTAGCACGCCGCGCATTAAATTTAAGCTACGTATAGGAAAATATGAATTAAACTTAAATCTTACTCCATTTTTCTCTGCTATGAGCTTGCAATCTCTAATCATGTGTCTAGCCTTTGCGGGGATAAAAGCAGGAGCCTTAATTCCGTGTAAATTATGAAGGCCTCCTAATAGTATAGGATTATATTTTATTTTAATTCCCTCTTTATTTTCTATTTTTCTTATTTCTTTATGAGCAAGAAAAGAGTAAGGACTAACAAAGTCAAAATAAAATTCAAAAGGCTTAATCATTAAAGCTGATTTTTTTAGCAAAGAAAATTCTAAAAAACCAATAGATTACCAATCCTATTGGGCCGGCAAAATATGTTAAAATTAAAGAGGGAATAGTAATCACTTTAGGTATAAAATATTTTTTACTATCTCTTACAATCCATGATCCAGCAAATAAACTAATAGCTAAAAAGTGAAGCCAAAAAATCAACAATAAAGCCTCATTGGCAAACATTGAATAAAGTCCGTCTAATCCTGAATATAATTCAAAACCGTCAAAAATGTTTCCTTCTTGATAAATTAAATAAGACAAATAAGCATAACTAATTGCTAGGAGAAGCGGCACAATAACCGACTGAGTTAGAAAATTTGTTATCTGATGATTAGGAATAAAAATTAATAGCAACCAAAAAGGTATTATCCCCCAGTTAGCAACTAAATAAATATTTTCATAATTTAATAAAGACAATAAATTATTTATCATTAAAAATAATATAGTATATTAGACAAATGAATCCCACAGTTAATAAAAGTGATTTTGAAGATTTAACTACAAATCTTAAAGACTTAGCTTATTCATATTTAGAAAAATATAGTCCTTCAAAACAACAATTAAAAGTTTATCTGCTTAAAAAATATTTAACTAAAATAAAGGGTACAAAATCGAAAAAAGAAGTTACTTCAATTATAGATGAAATTATTTTAAATCTTGAAAAAAATAGAATCTTAAACGATGAAATGTACTCTGACTCAAAAGCAAGAATGTTTTTAAGAAGGGGATATTCATTAAATAAGATTAATCAATCATTAAGAAACAAAGGAATAGATAGTAAATTTATTAAGCAAAGTATTGATAAAATTAAGGAGGATGAAATAGAGCCGGATTTCGTTTCTGCTTTAAAATTATGTAAAAGAAGAAGAATTGGTCCTTTAAGGCCAGAAGATAACAGAGAATTATTTTATAAAAAAGATATGGGTATTCTAGCAAGGGGAGGTTTTAGTTTTGAATTATCAAAAAGAGTTTTAGATTTAGAAAAAACTGAGTTTAATAAGCTAATCAAGATTATCTGACTTTCTTTTTTTTTCTTCTTCAACTAAAATATCTAGTTTCCTTTTCAAAGCATTTCTAACCAATATAAAAAACAAAACACCAAAAAAAGTTACCGATAAAATAATTATTGCAATGGTCTTAATCATTTAAATTTTTTGATCTTTTAATTAATAAACTTGGATTTTTGTAGTCTTCTTTGCCATATAAAAATGGTTTTTCATCCAAAGTTTTAATAATAGCACCAGCATTTTGAGCTACTGCATGGCCGGCGGCATAATCCCATTCGTTAGCTCTTTCTCTGGCAGCATAAACATCATATTCTCCAGTTGCTATCACACAGAATTTATAAGAACTTGCCATTTTAACTATTGAAGTAACATTTAGCTCTTTTAATTTATTTAAAATAATATCTGAAGGTTTTATTACACTAGATAGCGCTACAACTTCACCCTTTGGCTGTTGTTTTTTACAATTAATTTTTTGAGTTTTGCCATTTTCAATTAAATAACTTTCTCCTAGTGCATAAGTGTAAAAAAGTCTATTTTTTTTTGGAACACCTACAATACCAAGTACTGGAACAGTATTAATTACTAAAGCTGCATTAAGAGTGTATTCGTCCTTTCCAGCAATATATTCTTTAGTTCCATCAATAGGATCTATGAGCCAAAATATCTTGGCTTCATTCTTTTTATCTAAATCTACAGTTTCTTCCGAAACTATAGGTATATTAGGAGTAAGATCTTTAATTTTGTTTGTGATTAATTCATTAACTTTTAGATCTCCATTACTTACAGGAGATTTGTCTTCTTTAATTTCAATTTGTAAACCTTTTTTATAAAGGTCAATAGATATCCGCCCAGCTTCGTTGAAAGTATTAATTAAACTTTCACTAATGGTTTTTAACTCACTCGGTTTCATTGTTTACTTTCTCAAGATTAACATTTTCAACATTAATTACTCTTTTGCCGTAATTTTCAAAATTTACCGTAACCTTGTTACCAATTATTGACTGAACTTGTCCTATTCCCCAATTTTTGTTTGTAGGATTTATAACATAATCCCCTGGTTCAAAATCAATAAGCATCATGGAAAATTACTCTTTTTTCGATTATACACTTTAATAATGAATTCACTAGGAATTAATAAACCAAAAAAAGAAACCAAGGTGGTTGTTGCAATGTCTGGCGGAGTAGACTCATCCGTAGTAGCAGCTCTTATGAAGCAAGAAGGTTATGACGTTACTGGCATAACATTAAAATTATATGATGATAGCAAGCAATCAAAAGAAGGTAGACAATGTTGTGCTGGACAGGACATTTTAGACGCTAAAAGAGTATCAGAGAAAATAAATATTAATCATAAAATTTTATTTTATCAAAAAAAATTTAAATCAGAAGTTATAGACTCTTTTATAGATAGCTATGCAGCAGGTGAAACACCGATACCATGTGTACAATGCAATCAAACAGTAAAATTTAGAGATTTATTTATATATGCAAAAGAACTAAAAGCCGATGCACTTATAACTGGTCATTATGTTTCTAGAGTTCAAGTTAATGGACACGCTAATATGTATAGAGCAAAAGATCAAAATAGAGACCAAAGTTATTTTTTATTTAGCACTACTCAAGAACAGTTAGATTATCTTAGATTTCCATTAGGAGAAATTGACAAGTCAGAAACAAGGTTAATAGCAGAAAAATTAAAATTAAATGTTGCTTCAAAACCAGATAGTCAAGATATTTGTTTTGTCCCTAATGGAGATTATGCTTCAGTAATAAAAAAATTTAGACCGGAGTCATTTAAGTCAGGAAAAATTCTCGATCTCCAAGGTAATCCATTAGGTGAGCATGACGGAATTATTAATTATACGATAGGCCAAAGGAAAGGAATTAAAATTGCTAGTAGCAAACCATTATATGTTGTTAATATAAACGCCGATAACAACACTATTATTGTCGGTAGCAAAGAATGTCTTGAGGTTAAAGAAATTAAGCTAAGAGATTTAAATATCTTAGGATCCACTAAAGAATTTAATGAAGTTATAAATATCAAAGTTAGATCTACAGGCAGACTGTTAAAAGCTAAAATTAACATTAAAATAGATTCTGCTTATGTGGAAATTTTAGACAAAGAGACAGGAATTTCTCCAGGACAAGCCTGTGTATTTTATTCCAAAGACAATGTTGGGGATAAAGTGTTAGGAGGCGGATGGATTCACAAGACTTATAATAAAAATTTATCCACTAAGTTAACAACCTAAATTCTTGCTCGTTAAAAGTGATAACAATTTTTTGAAGATGTGATTAAATAAAATTAATTAAGAGGCAACTCTTAACTGGCCATTTAAGGAAAAACCGAGAGGTTCAAGCTTAAAGGGCAGAAAGGTGAACCTAGTAGCGCTAGAATAGTTCATCGGGACGGCTTGGCGGTAGCGCCTAAAACGACGAGCCAAAACTACTAAATTTCTGGGCGAAAGCCTGGAAATTTATGTGGTTCTCTTCCATAAAAATCTTGTAAATAAATAAAATAAAATTACACCAACGAAATAGTTCCATTCTAAAGCATGTTTGAAATGGGTATTACCTTTATTAATAAGAATTGGTAGACTTAAAATTGCAACTGTAGCTAAAATTAAGACTAAAGCGGCTTTTAAAAATAAAATTCTTTTATTAATTAAATCTGATAGCTGATTTTTAAGTTTAAAAAAATGATAAACAAGCATTCCTTGGGCAATGATTTCAAATATAATGAATAAAAGTAAAACCAATCTTCTCATTAATTTATAAACTTGAATATCAAATTTTATTCCAAGAAAAATTGAATGAATTGCTAAAAATAAAGCTGAAAGAATGCCAAAAGTTTTAAATTTATAATTGATGTTTGTAGCTTTAAACTTATTGATAAGATTATTATTACTAGACCAATAAAAATAAAGAATTATTGCTGTTATAATCATTGATGGTTTAAAAATTAAATATTGCGGAAAAGTTCTCGAGGCTCTACTAATTGACAAACTTCCATCTAGATAAGGAATGGAAAATTCTGATCTACCAATATAGTCAACTTTAAAGAATGTATTCTCCAGAAACTGGGGATTTTGAGAGATAATGAGGCACAAGTTAATTGCAATTAATGGAATTAAAAATATCCATATACTCAACTTTCTTATTTGAGCTATTTCATTCATAATTATTTATATTGATTATTTTTTCTTATTTCTTTTTCTTGCTCTTCTCTTTTTAGAGCCAATTTTTCTTCTTCCACGATGTTTCTTCGGATAACCCATATTTTTGCCTCCTTATTATATTTTAATTAGCTAGTAATTGTATAAAGTTCAAATACACTTATTTTATGAAAAAGTCTATTAACACATTTTTAAAACATCCTACAAAAGACAATACTAATAGATCCGCCAATCCACCAGTTATAAGAGCCTCAACAATTCTGTTTGATACCATGCAAGAGCTCTATCAGCATGAAAGGAAAATTAAAAAACATAAAAAAGTTAGTCACTATAGCTATGGTCGTTATGGCAGCTCTACAACTATTGAATTAGAAAGCATGCTCAAAGTATTAGAAGAAGCTTATCACGTTTTTTTGACAGGAACCGGTTTTGGGGGTGTTGCTTTAGCAATCATGAGTCTATGTAGGCCAGGAGATGAAATTTTGGTTTCAGATAATGTTTATGGTCCAACCAAAGAAATTTCTGAAAAGCTTCTTAAAGAGTTTGATGTTACAGCAAAATTTTATAATCCTGAATCATTTGATGATTTAAAAAACAAAGTATCAAAAAAAACAAAAATGATATTAGTTGAAAACCCTGGGAGTAATACTTTTGAATTCCAAGATTTATCTAAAATTGTTAAACTAGCTAAAAGTAAAAAAATTTTTACCTTTCTAGATAATACTTGGGGCACACCATTGTATTTGAAACCGTTAAAACTTGGATTTGATATGTCTTTTTCATCTGCAACAAAATATTTTTCAGGTCATTCAGATGCAATGGGTGGCTCACTAGCAGTAAATAAAAAAGTTTTTAAACAAGTGATGTTTTTTTACAAACTTTCCGGTTATAGAATGTCTGCTGATGAGGCATATTTAATTATAAGAGGTTTACGAACATTAGATACACGATTAAATCAACATTATGAAAATACAAAAAAAGTTATCAATTTTTTAAAAAAACAAAAAAAAATAAAAGAAATTCTTTATCCTCACAATCCTTCAAGTAAAAATTTTAAGCTATGGAAAAAATATTACTCTGGAGCTACTGGATTGTTGTCAATTGTAATAAAAAGCAAGAAAAAATCATCTGTTATAAAATTTGTTAATTCATTAGAACTTTTTGGCATTGGTTACAGTTGGGGTGGATTTGAAAGTCTTGCAATCTTACAAGAGCTTCGTTCTAGTAAAAAAGATGAGTACATACAAGAAAGAAAATATTTTAGATTTAATAAAGACGAACATATAGTTAGACTACATATTGGTTTAGAGGATCCTATAGATTTAATTAATGACTTAAAAAAATCTTTAAGGTACATTAAATAGTGCTTAACTTTATTCCCAACAGACTTGCCTTAATAGTTTTAATTTCTGCTTGCAGTATCATTTTAATTTCAATGGGCTTAAGGCAGACCTTTGGATTATTTTTTTCTGCATTTGAGGAGGGTCTGGGATGTACTAGAACAGAGTTTGGTTTAGCAATTGGAATTCAAATGCTTTTTTGGGGCATATTCGCTCCTTTATTCGGTTTGATAGCTGACAAACTTGGAGGTAATAAAGCTGTCTTCATCGGATTTATAATCTTTGGTTTAGGTATTTATATGCTCTATGCAGGACCCAACACTGGCATCTTTTTTCAGATTAGTCTTGGTGTTTTAGTTGGAATAGCATTAGGAGCTACTGCAATAGGTGTCCCAGTGTCTGAAGTGGGAAAACATTTTCCCAACGAAAGCAGAACTATTGCAACCGGTATTGTTACAGCAGCTGCCTCAGTTGGTTATTTTTTATCACCTCTATTTACAAAATATAGTCTTGGTTTAGTTGGTTGGGAACAAACACTAAAATATTTTATGTATTTTATAGCACTAGGCCTACTGGCTTCCCTATTTTTGTTGCCATCAAAAATTATTTTAAATTCCTCACAAGCAGATAGAGATCAATCTTTTACTTCAGCAATAAAAGAAGCTTTTACTCATAAAGGTTATGTTTTACTAGTTTTAGGCTTTTTTGTTTGTGGATTTCAAATTACATTAGTTGGAACCCATATACCTGGCTATATGCAAGAAAAAGGAATGGGTGGATGGTCAGCTACAATAATTTTGGCGTTAATAGGATTTTTCAATATTTTTGGAACTTTAGGCATGGGATATCTTGGTACAAAATACAAAAAGAAAAATCTTCTATGCATTCTTTATGCTTTAAGAGCGATAAGTATTTGCGTATTCATCTTTTCTCCACCATCTCTCATTAATTCAATTATTTTTGGAGTTTCATTTGGACTGTTGTGGCTTTCAACGGTTCCTCCAACCAATGGAATAGTCGCGCAAATTTTTGGAACTAAGTATTTAAGTACTTTATTTGGTATTGTTTTCCTCTGTCATCAATTCGGTGCTTTTGCAGGAGCTTTTCTCGGAGGGTACTTTTTTGATATTTATGGATCATATGACTATGCATGGTACATGGCTATAGCGCTTTCAATATTTGCTACTGCTGTTCATTTCCCGATCGATGAAAGAAGACTAGTACGTGTTGATAAGACTATCTAAGGTTGTATTTTGAGTCTCAAAGTGAATCAAAAGTGAATCAAAAGGTGAACATTTAAATAGCTCAACCAAAAAGTGTGGATAATTATTTTGTTTAAAACTTCGTCCTTTTTTAATAGGCTTTAATTAACCAAGGAGTAAAAATGTTTTCAAAAGAATTAAATGCAAAATTAGATCAATACCATTTATTAAATCACCCTTTTTACAAATCGTGGAATGAAGGAAAGCTTACAAGAGAGATTATCAAAGATTACGCTGAACAGTATTACCAGCACGTTAAAGCATTCCCAAGATATATAAGCGCAACCCATTCATTATGTGAGGATATCGAAAAAAGAAAAATTCTTTTAGAAAATCTTCAAGACGAGGAGAACAAAGATGCAGATCATCCAAAATTATGGAAGAACTTTGCAACAGAGATGGGAGCAGATTCTGAGAAAATTGAAAAAGTTAAACAAGAAACTTTTACAAGAGATTTAATTGAAAATTTTTTCAAACAAGGAAGAGCTTCTTATGCTGAGGGATTAGCGTCTTTATATACGTACGAAAGACAAATTCCAGAAATTGCTGAAACTAAAATACAAGGTCTTAAAAATCATTATGGATGTAGATCAAAAAAAGGACTAGAATTTTTCGAAGCTCATAAATCAGCAGATGTTCACCATAGAGCAGAGTGTGAAAAATTGTTAGATAGTTTATCAAAAGAAGAGCAGACAAAAGCAGAAAAAGCAGCATTGTCTACAGCAAAATATCTTTGGAACTTTTTAAGCGGGATGTCAGCTAAACACAACATTCAACAAGCTGCTTAAAATTATAAATAAACTGAAAGATTATTGATGCAAGATTTGCTTGAGATACTGACTTTAGCTTACAAGAAATTCTCAGCTCAAAATATAGTTTTATTTTTACTTTTAATAAAAATTGCTTTCTGTGCTATTGGTGGATTAATTGTAACTTATATTCATTCAAAATTTAGTTATAAATGGTTACGTAATAATTTTAATATATACGTAGGGATAACTTTACCTGTTATTGGACTTGTTATTACAACGGTTATTGGGTCGAATATAGCATTAAGTATCGGAATGATCGGTGCATTGTCAATTGTAAGATTTAGAACACCAATTAGAACTCCTTATGAATTAGTTCATTACTTTAGCTTACTTACAATCGGAATAAGTGCAAAAGTTGATTTAAGCATAACCGTTATTTTAATTATACTTTTATCTATTTTGCCCTATTTTATTAAGCGTTTTTCATTGTTAAGCAAAGAAACAACTGGCAGCAATGGAAAACTCGCATTGAATTTTCAAGGCTCAATGAATGAAAAAGATTTTAAGAAGATTACTAGTGATAAGAATATTAGAAATTATTCAGTAAAAAACGAGGGTAGCAATTTCAATATTTCTGGTTACGCAATATTTTATGAAACTAGTGATAAAGAAAATTTTTTAAATGAATGGTCATCAAAGATAAATAACTATAATGTTGACTTAGATGAAAACAATTAAGTGTTTATTAATTTTAAAGTTTTTATTAATTAATTTTTTAATATCTAACTATTCCTTTTCAGAAAATCTAATTGTTCCAAATTCAATTCAATTTGAACTTTCTAATTCAGAATATAATAAGTATCTCAGAAGATCCATGAGAGCCTACACCGATGGAGAAATTTACGGTGAAAAAAATATTAAAAAAAAATATAAAAAGTGGGTAAAAGCAAAGATTGTTCTCAACAAAAAAAAAATTGAATCCGAAATAAGAATTCTTGGAGATTGGAAGGATCACTTAAGACCACCTTTGACAAGTTTAAAAGTAAAAATAAACAATGATAGTTTTAATGGAATAACACGATTTAATCTTTTTCTGCCCGAAACAAGAAAAGGAGAAAATGAGGTATTTTGGACATTAATGCTAAAATATTTAGGTTTTCCCTCACTATATACAAGGATGATTGAAGTTAATTTAAATGGGAATATTTACAAAGCAATATTTCAAGAAGATGCCACAAAAGAATTTTTAGAAAGAAACAATCTAACAGAGACAGTAATTTTGAAATCTAATGATTTTGATTTTTACCTTAATGAAAAAGAAAAAAATATATATAAAAATTACTTCGCTTCATCATTTGTAATTGACAATAATAATTTTCTCAAAAATAAAATCTCAAATTTTATTGCGTCAGAAGCTATAGCTTTAAAAGCAAATATTGATTTTAATAAAAAAGTTTTGAATGAGGATTTTTTTACATCAATTCATAAAAAATATGCCTATCATGGGTTAGCAACTATAAACCGTAAATATATTTACATACCTTATAAAAAAATGTTCGTTCCTCTATATTACGATGGAAACGTTCAATTTTTACCTGGCAAAACAAATTGTAAAGCTAAAATTGATAGCAAAATATTAGATAAATTTAAAAGAGATTTTAAATCACTATCAGGTAAGAGACTAAGTAAAATGCAAGAATGTGTATTTGCAGATACATTAGACTCAAGCCAGGGAAATATTAAAAAATTGAGTGAATTTTTTCCAAAACAAAAAATTAACAATAAGAAAGATTTAAAGTATTTAAAAATTAAAAATAAAATAATTAGTTTCTTTGAAGAAGAAAATATAAATAAAAATAAAAATTTAAAAAATATTTCTGAAAAAGTAATAATTTACTCATTTATTTTTAATGATAACTTTTACAATTGTTACTTAACCATTAAAGATGGTAAAATTAAATTTTGCAATCAAATCGATAGCAAAACTTATGGTAAATTAATTTCCCAAAGCGGTAGATATAAACTCACTGATAATTTTAAGTCATTCCCAATTAATTTGGGATCATTTAATAAAGAAATGCCAATTATTTGGCTTGAGGGCAATTCCAATGAATTCATAATGGATAAAAAAGGAACATATTATTTTGTGAAGAAAAATATTAGCGGTGAAGATTTAAAGTTTATATTTCAGAATAGTGAAGCTAAAATTTTTATCCAAGGAAATTTTAATAATGTAAATTTTAAATTCACTCGCGATTTTGAAAATCAAAGTAAAAGTTTAGAAAACTCAAGGTATGATAAAAATTTATTAACTGGTTGTGTAAATTTTTTTGATTCTGATTTTGATAAGGTTTCTTTATCAAGTTCTAATATGATTTGTGAAGACTCTATTAATATTAAAAACTCTTCGGGTAATTTAAATGAGATTGATATAAACAATTCTTTTTTTGATGCTTTAGATGTAGATTTTTCAAATATTTTTGTAAAAAATTTAAAAGTAAATAATGCAAAAAATGATTGTGCAGATTTTTCATTTGGCAAGTATAAGATTGAGCAAGCCAATTTAAAAAATTGTGGCGATAAAGGCTTTTCTGTAGGAGAAAGGTCTAAATTTAGTCTAGATTATGGAAATATCTTTTTCACAAATATTGGAATTGCCTCAAAAGATGATGCGATAACAGATGTAAAAAGAGTAAATATGGAAAGCATGAACGTATGTTTTGCAGCTTATAATAAAAAAAAAGAATTTAAAGGTTCAAAAATAAATGTGAAAGATTTCGACTGCAAGCAGTACGCTACACTCAAACAATTAGATGGTTTATCAGAGATTAATATTTCTAAGGAAAACTAAATTTATGGATTTATTTAAAGACAATCAAAAAAGACATGAAATAAAATTTTTGATCAATTCAAAAGAAAAACATGAATTGATTGATAAAAATCAACTAAAAAAACTTTTTCCGGATAGAATAGTTGAAAGTGTTTATTTTGATACAGAAGATTTACAATTTTTTAATTTAAGTGAAGAAGGGATTACACCAAGATTTAAGATTAGAATCAGGGGTTACAATAATAAAAAACTAGACAACCTCGAGATTAAAACTACAAACAATTACCATAGGGAAAAAGTTACTATTAAAAATTTTATTTTTGATAATCATGAACTTCATAAGAACCTTAAAAAATTAGGAATAAAACAAAATGTTCAAAAAAAAATAAGAGTAAAATACTTAAGAAGTTATTACAAATTTGAAAATGTAGGAAGAATAACTTTAGACAGGAAAATAGAGTTTTTATCTCCAGATGAAAGCTTTCATAACTCTAAAAAGATTAAACAAAATATTCTAGAAGTTAAAGTCCAGAGAGAAAATATTGATAAAAATTTTATTGAAAAAATTATTAACTTAAAAGAGACTAGGTTTTCAAAATATTGTATTGGAATAAATTACCTACGGGAAACGAATTAATTTGATTTGTAATTTTTTTTCATTTAAGGACTATTATGGATAATTCTAAAGACAAAAACTATGTCTGGGATAATAAAAAACCTACAGCACAAATGCTTGGTCGCTGGCAACCTTGGCACGCTGGCCACCAAAAACTTTTTGAGGAAATTCTTAAAAAAACAGGGCAAGTAAATATTATGGTACGAGATGTTAAAGGTGTTGATGACAACCCTTTTGATTTTGAAACTGTTAAAAAAAATATTTTTGAAGCGCTTAAAGATTATAAGAATAGAATAAAAGTGACTTTAGTACCTAATATAACTAACATTTGTTATGGTAGGGGTGTTGGGTATAAAATTGAAGAGATCGTCTTAGACGAGAAAACTCAACAAATTTCAGCAACAAAAATTAGAGAACAGATGAGAAAAGAGGGTAAACTTAAATAGATGATAACCATTCTCACTTGACCTCTAAAATGCGCATATATATAAAAGCTCAATGATAACTAACAATCCTTTTTCCACTCTAGCAGAAATAGTTCCAGCGATTGCAATGCAGGGGTTTGTTTTAGCTATGGCAGCTCTTACTTTGATTGGAGTGTTAGTCGATATTCTTCATAAGAAAAACGTTAAATACTTTTTTGAAAACGCAAAAAAAGCAAAAAAAAATGCTCAAGTTGAATTAACAGCTGGGAAAAAAACTGCAGTTATTTTGAAAACTGTTGCTCATGATATTGCAACAACCTCAGAACTAGGTTGGGGCAAAAGAAGGTTAGCACATGTTTTAGGTATGTACGGAACAATTATTTTTTGGATTTGCTCAGCTATTTTAATTTTTTCTTATTCATCTGTTGGTATTGAAACTCCTTCAACTCTAACAGCTTTATGGCATTTAGGTGCAATTTTAACTTGTTTAGGTGGATACTGGTTTTGGTTTTTTTTAAGAGTAGATGTTTCAGCTGAAGCACATCCTTGGTATAGAATTATTAAAGCAGACTTATTTGTTTTAGCATTGTTAGCTTGTGCAACATCCGGTTTAGCATGGTCATACACACAACATTCAGGAATGAATGGTCTAAGTTATTTATTTTTAATTTTATTTATTGTCTCAAATTTAGTTTTATTTGGAGGAGTTTATTGGTCTAAATTTGCTCATATGTTTTATAAACCTGGTGCAGCGATACAAAAAAATTTAGCAGAAGCAGATGGTTCTAGAGACAATTTGCCACCACCCGCCGATGCTCCAGAGCAGTTTGGTCTAGGAATTAAAAGAGAACAACCAAAGCATTATTAGGAAATTTATGTTATTAAACTTAAAGAGAAAAAAATAATTTATGTCAACTTTTGTATACATGACGAGATGCGATGGCTGCGGGCACTGCGTAGATATTTGCCCATCAGATATAATGCATATTGATGAAACAATTAGACGTGCGAAAAACATTGAGCCTAACTTTTGTTGGGAGTGTTATTCATGTGTAAAGGCTTGCCCAAATCATGCAATAGATGTTCGAGGTTATGCAGACTTTGCACCAATGGGCCATAGCGTAAGAGTAAGAAGAGAAGAAGAAAAGGGAACTATTTCATGGAGAATAAAATTCAGAAACGGAACAGAAAAAAATTTCGTTTCACCAATTACAACTAAACCTTGGGGCAAATTTATTCCTAAATTAGCGGAGGAAGACAAACCAAATCAAGGTGAGATAACTACTCAAAGACTTTATACAGAACCAAAAGGTTTAAATATTGATGGAGATCTTCCAACTGTAAGTAAAGATTCATTTAAGAAAGGTGTTTATTATTAATGGCTAATGTAAAAACTCACGTTGAAGAGAGCGATATTTTAATTATCGGTGGAGGAATGGCAGGTACAGGGGCCACTTTCGAAGCTAGACACTGGGGAAGAGATTTAAAAATAGTTTGCGTTGAAAAAGCTAACATCGACAGAAGTGGTGCTGTAGCTCAAGGTCTTTATGCAATCAATTGTTATATGGGCATGCAGTGGGATGAAAATCAACCTGAAGATCACGTTAGATACGCACGAAATGATTTAATGGGAATGGTTAGAGAAGATTTAGGTTATGACATGGCTCGTCATGTAGACTCTACAGTTCATATGTTTGATGAATGGGGTTTACCTATGATGAAAAATGAAAAAACTGGAAGATATTTAAGAGAAGGTAAATGGCAAATAATGATTCATGGAGAAAGCTATAAGCCTATCGTTGCTGAGGCAGCAAAAAAATCTGCTAACAAAATTTATAACAGAATAATGATCACTCATCTTTTAATGGATGATGAAAAAGAAAATAGAATAGGCGGAGCAGTAGGTTTTAATATGAGAACAGGTGACTATCATGTTTTCAAAGCTAAAGCTGTAATTGTTGCAGCGGGTGGGGCTTCACACATTTTCAAACCTAGAGCAGTAGGTGAAGGAATGGGAAGAACTTGGTATGCACCTTGGAGTAATGGTTCTGCTTACGCTCTTCCAATAGCTGTTGGAGCTAAAATGACTCAAATGGAAAACAGAATTGTTTTATGTAGATTTAAAGATGGTTACGGACCTGTTGGTGCCTACTTTTTACATTTAAAAACTTATACTCAAAATGCAAATGGAGAAAATTATGAGAAGAAATGGTATGAACATACTAAAAATATGGTTGGTGAATATATTGATCATCATCCAACTCCAACATGTTTAAGAAACCACGCATTCATTCAAGAAGTACAAGCGGGCGGCGGACCAATTCACATGGTTACAAAAGAAGCGTTTCAAGATCCACATTTAGAAACTGTTGGTTGGGAAAACTTTTTAGGAATGACTGTTGGTCAAGCTGTAGTTTGGGCATCACAAAATATTGATCCTAAGTATACAAATCCAGAATTAACAACATCTGAACCATATGTAATGGGTTCCCATGCTACATGTTCAGGAGCTTGGGTAAGTGGACCAGAAGATTTATCTCCAAAAGAATATTTCTGGGGTTACAATAGAATGTTAACTGTAGACGGTTTATTTGGAGCGGGTGATACGGTAGGTGGAAGTGCACATAAATTTTCATCAGGTTCATTTACAGAAGGAAGATTAGCCGCAAAAGCTGCAGTTAAATATATCGAAGATAAAAAGGCAGATGGAATAAAAGTTAGCGATAAACAACACAAAGATCTTAAAGAAGTTATTTATAAACCATTAGAAAATTACACAGTTGGTAGAAATGAAATAACAGGCGGAACAGTATCTCCAAGTTATATTTCCCCTATTCAAGGCCTTCAAAGACTTCAAAGAATTATGGATGAATACGTTGGCGGTATAGCTACAAATTATATGACAAACGAAAATATGTTGAACAGAGGTTTAGAATTATTGAAATGGCTCGAAGAAGATTTAGAAAATGTTGGAGCTGAAGATTACCATCAACTAATGAGAGCTTGGGAATTGAAACACAGGACTATTACTTCTCAGTGTGTTACAGAGCATACAAAATTTAGAAAAGAAACAAGATGGCCAGGTTATTACTATAGAGGTGACCATTTAAAACTTGATGACGAAAATTGGCACTGCTTAACAGTTTCAAGAAGAGATCCAAAAACCAAAGAGTTTACTATGGAAAAAGTTCCAGTTTACCATATCGTAGACGAAAAGAAGGAAAAGAAAGCTTCATAAAAGTTAATGAAGTTACTCGATAAATCCGACAAAGAAATATTAGAAATAGCTCAGCCAATTTGGGATAATTTGGTTAAATCATCTAACATTAAAGACTATGGTGGATTCACAAAAGATTTTTCATCACAAATGCTTTACGGTGCTAATGAAGTGGAGTTAGGTAAGCAGTGGGCAAACAATAAACTTTTAACAAGTTT
>NTJK01000008.1 GCA_002457475.1 Pelagibacterales bacterium MED-G43 | reverse complement strand
ACATTTTAGGTATGTAATTCCATTTCAAAGCTAAAGGACCATAGGAACTCATTAGCATTTTTGGAACATCACTTAATACATCTGGCCGATTAAATTGAAGAACAGCGTAGGGAGAGAAATGACCCGCGTTCCCATAAGAAGCTGGTTTAAATTCTTTTGATAAAGGATCGTGTCTATCGAAAATAGTTACTGGTATACCTTTTTTAATTAATTGAAGACCTGTGCATACACCCTGAATACCAGAGCCAATTATACCAACAGATTTACATTTATAATTTTCCATAAGGAAATTATATTGCAATGTTTTGAAAAATAGTAGTGCGGTAGATTAGGCGATAGCTTCTTTATTTACAACGTCAGGTCTTTCTTCAGTTTCTGTCGTCTCTTTTTTATCTTTTTTCTTGAATAAGAAGTCGCCTGTTAACTTAGATTTAGAAGTATTTGTTTTTTTTATGTATCCATCAATATCTGCACCATTTTCAGTTCTTAGGTTGCTTCCAAACTCAATATCACCTTTTACAGTTCCGGTAGCTCCAATTACTATATTTTGAGCAGAAACTTTTCCATCTAGATGTCCATGAATTTCAACATCATCAGCCTCAATTGATCCTGTAATTGAACCAGTATCTCTAACTATTAGTTCTTTAGAGTAAACTGGGCCTTTTACTAAGCCAGCGACATCTATTGCACCTGAACTATTAATAGTACCTTCAATGCTAACTGTTTCACTAATAAGCGATCTCTCTGAGTCTTTAATTTTTAATTTTTTATCACCAAACATATAATTTTCATTAACTAATCACCTATTTTATAAATTTACAAGTTATTATTTAGAAAATAATCGATCATTTTAGGCTTTGATTTAATTGACTGGAACGTCCTTAAAAATCTTACAAGACATAACTATTCCTAAGCCAAACATTGTTGCCATCATTGATGAGCCACCATATGACATTATTGGTAATGGTGACCCCACAATAGGTAGTAAACCTAGCACCATCATCATGTTTACAACCACATAAATAAAGAATGCTGTAGCAAAGCTATAACAATATAATTTACCAAAATTACTTCTAGTTATGTTGCCTATTAATACTATTCTAGAGATAATTACTGAATAAAGTAAAAGAATAAATAATGACCCAAAAAATCCAAATTCTTCTGAAAAAAGTGTAAAAATGAAGTCTGTGTGTTTTTCAGGTAAATAATCTAGATAGCTTTGAGAGCCATTTAAAAAACCCTTGCCAAACAAACCGCCTGAACCAATTGCAATTTTAGACTGAATAATTTGATATCCAGCTCCTAAAGGATCCCTTTCAGGATTCAAGAAAGTTAAAATTCTTGATTTTTGATAAGGTTTTAAAAATGAAATTGCTATTGGTAATAATGCAATCATCGCAAAACCAGAGATAATGAAAAACTTAGCTCTTACTCCTGCTAACCACGCAACAATTATGCCCCCTGATGCAATCAAAATTGATGTTCCAAGATCTGGTTGGGTAGCAACTAAAATTACTGGGGAAATTAAAACGGTAATTGGTAAAAGCAAATGTCTAAAGCTATTTATACTTTCAATTGAAATACGATGATAATATTTTGCTAGAAATAAAATTAAACCAATTTTCATTAGTTCAGATGGTTGTAAATTCATAAAATATAAGTCTAACCATCTTTTTGAACCCGATGAAGTTAAACCAAAATACTTAACACCAAGTAATAAAATAAAAATTCCAATATAAATAAGATAACTTGTTTGGTGCCAAAATCTAATTGAAATAAATGAAACGACAAAAAACATACCAAAGAAAACAAAAAATCTTAAAATATGACTATTGGTATGATATTTAAATTCTCCACCGTCTGTTGAAAACATCGCAAACATACTGATAATTCCTAGAAGTAAAATTGAAAAAATTAAAATATAATCTAAAGACATTATTTTATCTTTGATACCTAATGAGGATTGAATAGATCTTGGCTGTAACATTAAACGGGGTCCCCAATTTGATTATTTATATTTCTTCTTAATTCATGTCTCTCAAGAACTTTTTTAATAACTTGTCTTGCTATTGGCGCTGCAGCTTTACCACCAGAACCACCATGCTCAACTAAAACACTAATTGCATATTGTGGATTTTTGTACGGGGCGAAGGCTACAAACAGTGCGTGATCTCTATCTTTGTAAGGTAAACTTTCTTGTTTTACTTCTGCTTCACGTTGTGCTTCTGTAAATCTTTTTATCTGCGATGATCCAGTTTTCCCTGCAAAAGTATATTTTGGGTTTTCTAATCTGTGTCTATAAGATGTTCCTCCTGGTTCATTCGATGACGAAAACATTGCATCTTTAATAAGGTTTATATGTTCTTGGTTTTTAAATAAAGGTTTCAAATTAAAATTAGATACTAGTAGATCAGTTGGGAGAGGCTCATTAGGATTTTCATTTTTATGTTTTAAATAATTTCTAAGATTATCATTTTTTTCATCAAATATAATTCTAGGCTTTATTTCAAAACCTCCATTAGCAATTTGAGCTGTCATTAAACATAATTGCAACGGCGTACTTTGAAAATATCCTTGACCAATACCCGAGTGAAGTGTCTCACCTAGATACCAATTTTGTCCTATATATTTTTTCTTCCATTTTGTATTAGGTACTACTCCAGATCTTTCTTCAATAAAATCACTTAAAACTTTTTTTCCCAAACCAAATCGTTTTGCAGTTTCTGACAGCCGATCAACACCGAGCTTTCTAGCCACTTCATAAAAATAAACATCGCAGGATCGTTGAATTCCTTTTCTAAGATTTACAATGCCGTGCCCGTCTTTTTCCCAGCAGTGAAATTTTTCACCATATAACTCTATTTTTCCCTTACATCTAAAAGTATCTAAAGGTCTGATAATTTTATTTTCTAATGCACTTAAAGCTACCAGAGTTTTAATCGTAGATCCTGGAGGATATAGTCCTGATAATGCTTTGTTAGTTAAGGGCTTCCTCTCGTTCTTGATTAAACTATTCCAATAAGCTTTATCTAACCCATGAACAAATTGATTAGGTTCAAAAGTTGGGGAAGAAACTAAAGAGACAATATCTCCATTGTAAACATCCATTACACATACTGCAGCTGCTTTATCTTTTAATAGTTCATTAGTAAATTTTTGCACTTCATAATCTAATGTTGTTTTGAAACTTTTACCCGCCTGCCCTTCATCAATTTTTATTTCTCTGATTCTTTTGCCGTAGGCGTTGACTTCATAACGTTGATAACCACGTTTACCAATTATCTGTTCATCTAATTTTCTTTCTAAACCAGTTTTTCCAATAGCCATACCTGGTACAGCTAAATCTTTAAGATATTCTTTTGATTGTAAATCTTTTGCACTTATTTGAGAAACGTAACCTAAAATATGAGCTGAAGAATTATCAGGATAAGTTCTTGCAACAGATACAATAGGCTCTATTCCTTCTAGCTCATGTAAAAATAAATTTATTCTCGAGAAATCAGACCAGTCTAAATTTTCAGAAACTATTACTGGCTCCCAAGGTTTCTGTTTTCTTATAAGTCTTTTTAAATACGAAACTTTTTTATCAGTAATATTTAAAATTGCTTTTAATCTTACAAACAAATTATCTAAATCTTTTGCGTTTTCTGGAACTAAATGTACTTGATAAAGTGGTTCGTTCGAGGCGATCTCTGTATTAAAGAAATCTTTAATTGCTCCTCGTTCAGGTGCCAGCTTCCATTCTCTAAATCTATTTTTATCAGATAATGATTTATATTTTGTGGCTTGATTAATTTGAAGAGATATAAGTCTACCTACTAACCCAACCATCACTACAGCTTTTGCAGCGGTAATTAAAAACATTCTTCTGTTTATTAACTTTGATTTAATAACAGTATTGCCTGAGCCTGGACTAAGCATCTTGAGTACCTATGAAACTTATTTGATAAAGATTGAATAATAACCAAAAAACTGGAAATAAAAATAAAGTAAAGAAAGTATTGTAACCTATTTTAGAATAAGAAACGACAACTTCTGAAAAATTATTTAACAATGAAAAGAAAAGTAAATTGGCAAACAATAAAGCTATTAAAAAAGTAAACCAGTCAGATGCAATTGTTGTGTTAACACTTTTATTTCTAACATAATTACCTACGAAACAAACTACAAGGTAAGATAATGAGCTTATGCCCAATGGAAATCCCATCACTACGTCATTGATAAGTCCCGCTAGAAAAATATGTCCTGAGCCCATTAGATTTGGACGTTTTATTATCCAAAAATAAATTATTATGATTTGTAAATTTAGAGAAAATACTTCAAATAATTTTTCTAGGTTCGTATCAATTTCACTTATAGATAAATAATATAATAAAAATAATGGACCCGACGCGAATAATTTATGTATTATGCTACTTCTAGCCATTAAAAAACTTCCTTGCTTGGTTTAATTAAATTTACCGTAACGAAAGATAGTTGATTAGGATCAACAAATAACTCGACATCTCCACTTTCATTTGTTTTTCCTATTGGAGTGCCTGCAGTAAAAATTCCATCTTTTCCAGAAGCGAATACGGTTATACCTTCAATAAATTGATAGTTTTCAGGTAAGTAAGACAACGCAGGCTTTCGTGTCCCTCCTCCTGTAAGTATCGCTTGCGTGCTTTTTTCATCAAATGTAACTGGAATTCTACTGTTTAAATCATTAAGTAATAATACTCTTGATGATAAATAATTTGTCTCAACTATACGTCCAACTAGGTATTTATTTTGAGTAACAGGCATTCCTTTTATAATGCCTTCTTTACTTCCTTTATTAATAATTATTGATTTTAAAAATGGACTATTACGATCTACTAAAACTTTAGCTAAAACTACGTTTGAAACACTTTGTAAATCTTCTGTATCAAGAACTTTTTTTAAATTTTTATTTTCATTTGATATATATTCTAAATTTAAATCTTGAGCCTTATAACGCTCTATAACTTGTCTTAATTGTTCGTTTTCTTTTTTTAAATTAAAGTGACTTGTGACTCCTTGATTTATACCCGGAAATAATCTTGTTGGGGCAGACGCTAAATAAGTTACCCGATAGACAACATCGTTTATGAAGCTTCTTGCTGTTTTTACTACAGTAAATCCATAAACATCTAAAAAGAAAATTACTAGCGATATAATTACAAGCGAGAAAATTGAAAATTTTTGAGTTCCTCCTCTTTGTAAAAGAGCGGAACGAAAAGCTATACTAAAATCATCTCTACTGACTGACATTTTTTCGGTATAGACAAATTAATATTCCGATAACATAGTAGAAAACAACTCTTCATTTTCTAAAGCTCTACCTGTTCCGATAGCTACACATGATAAAGGATCATCAGCTATTGTCACGGGTAAACCTGTATCTTGGGAAATTAATTTATCAATATTTTTTAACAAAGCTCCACCACCAGTTAGCACTAGACCCATATCAATCAAGTCGGCTGACAATTCCGGTGGAGTATTCTCTAAAGCTTCTTTAATACCCCCTAAAATCTGATTTAAGATTGGCATTATTGCTTCACAAGCATCTTTTTCTGTTAGTTCTATCTCTTTTGGAGTTCCTGATCTAATATCTCTACCTTTCATTAAAAAAGTATTATTTGAAGAAGGGATTGCTGTACCTATCTCTTTTTTAATTTTTTCAGCTGTAGAGTCTCCGATCATTAAATTCATTTTTTTTCTCATATAAGCTATAATTGATCCATCTAAAGCATCTCCAGCAACTCTCAGTGATTTTGAATAAACTACACCACCTAAAGACATTACGGCTATCTCTGTTGTACCGCCGCCTATATCTACAACCATCGAACCTGTCGCTTCTGATATAGGTAGTCCTGCTCCAATAGCAGCAGCTATTGGTTCCTCGATAAGCTGTACTTTTCTTGCTCCTGCAGCTAGTGCAGAGTCTTGAATTGCTTTTCTTTCCACTGGAGTAGATCCTGTTGGTACACAAATTAAAATTCTAGGGTTTGCAAATGCATTCTTTTTATGAACTTTTTTGATAAAGTGTTTAATCATTTCTTCTGTAACTACGAAGTCTGCAATTACTCCATCTTTTAGAGGTCTAATAGCTGAGATATTACCAGGAGTTCTACCTAACATTGTTTTTGCTTCATCACCTACAGCCAAAACAGATTTTCGCCCTCCATCTTCTATAACAGCTACCACTGATGGTTCATTTAAAACTACGCCTTGTTCTTTTAATACTACTAAAGTATTAGCTGTTCCTAAATCAATTGCCATGTCTTGTGACCACATTGATGATAAACCTGATAGACCTTTAAAAAACATGTTAACCTTTCGTTGTTTGAGCGCTCAAATTTTCATCTGGCGCAGTTTTTGTTCTTTTAATAATCAATTTATTTAATGCATTCAAGTAAGCATTTGCAGATGCGACTAACGTATCAGTATCAGCTGCTTGGCCCACCGTTGATTTTCCTTTTTCCTCAATTCTTACACTTACTGTAGCTTGCGCATCTGTTCCTTCAGTAACTGCATGCACATTATACAATTGTAAATTTACTTCATGAGGGTAAAGATTTTTAATACACTTAAATATTGCATCTACTGGGCCATCTCCTGTTTCAGAAGCGCTTTTAACTTCTCCATAAATTTCTAAAGTCATCTCTGCTTTTTGAGGTTCTCCAGTTCCAGCGAATACTTTAAGTGATTTTAGCTTAATCACATTGTCTTCTGTTACCAAACTGTCGTCAATTATTGCCGCTATATCCTCATCATAAATATGTTTCTTTTTATCTGCTAAAATTTTAAATTTTCCAAATGCTACGTCAATAATATCATCTGTTATATCTATGTAACCCATGTCAGATAATTTATCTCTAAAGGCATGTCGACCTGAGTGTTTGCCCATCACTAAAGAAGTCTTTTTTACCCCAACACTCTCTGGCGTCATTATTTCATAAGTGTTTCTGTTTTTTAACATTCCGTCCTGGTGAATGCCAGACTCATGTGCAAAAGCATTCTTTCCAACGATTGCTTTATTAAACTGAACAGGAAAACCTGTTGCGTTGGAAACAACTTTAGATGCTTTGCTTAAAAGTTTTGTATTTATATTTGTAGTGTAGGGCATTAAATCATGTCTTGTTCTCATCGCCATTACAACTTCTTCAAGAGCAGCATTACCAGCTCTTTCACCAATACCATTAATTGTACACTCAATTTGTCTTGCGCCAGCCATTACTCCTGCTAATGAATTTGCAACCGCTAAACCCAAATCATTATGACAGTGAGTTGATATAATTGCTTTATCAATGTTTGGAACTTTGTTTAATAAAGTTTCAATAATTTTTTTAAATTCTGACGGCACTGTATATCCTACCGTATCAGGGATATTTACAGTTCTTGCTCCACATTTAATTGCAAGTTCAACGGTCTTACACATATAGTCCATATCTGTTCTTGTTCCGTCTTCACATGACCATTCAACATCATCAGTAAATTTTCTTGCATAAGTAACGCTCTCTTTAATCGACCCTAAGACTTCCTCAGGAGATTTATTTAATTTATGCTTCATATGAAGTGGGCTTGTGGAAATAAAAGTATGTATTCTAAAATTTTTGGCGTGTTTTAATGCTTCGTGACATGCATCAATATCTTTTTTTGTTGCACGAGCTAAACCTGCAGGTATAGATTTTTTTAAAGTTTTACTAATTTCTGTTACAGCCTCATAATCTCCTGGTGAAGCTATTGGAAAACCTGCTTCGATGACATCAACACCAAGTTCATCAAAAACTCTTGAGATTTGTAATTTTTCTTCTAAACTCATTGATGCGCCTGGCGACTGTTCACCATCCCGCATAGTAGTATCGAAAATTATAATTCTATTTTTATTGCTCATACTCAAAACTTTTGTTAATTCAAAAGCTTCTCATAATACAATCAAAGATAGAATTTGCAAATTATTATATATTCAATAAGAGCTTTAAGGAGTCAGATTGGGCTAATTCTTGTCTTTATCAACTAATTTATTTTTTCCAATCCAAGGCATCATTGCACGAAGCTCTTTTCCCACTTTTTCAATGGGGTGTTTGGCTAAATCTTCCCTCATTTTTAGAAAGTTTTTTTGACCAGATTTATGTTCATCCATCCATTGTTTAGTAAACTTTCCAGATTGAATATCTTTCAGTACTTCTTTCATTTTCTCTTTAGATTTGCTGTCAACAATTCTCTTACCTGAAACGTACTCACCGTACTCTGCAGTATTTGAAATAGAATAATTCATATTTGCAATTCCACCTTCATAAATTAAATCAACGATTAATTTTACTTCATGAAGAGTTTCGAAATAAGCCATCTCTGGCGGGTAGCCAGCTTCAGTTAAAGTCTCAAAACCATTTTTAATTAGTTCAACTAAGCCACCACATAAAACTGTTTGCTCTCCAAATAAATCTGTTTCGCATTCATCTTTAAAAGTCGTTTCAATTATTCCAGACTTTCCTCCACCAATAGCTGAAGCATATGATAAAGCTAAGTCCCTTGCTTTACCTGAGCTATCTTTATGAACTGCCATCAAACATGGTACGCCTCCACCTTTTTGGTATTCGCTTCTTACTGTGTGGCCTGGCCCTTTGGGCGCTACCATGAATACATCTAAATCTTTTCTTGCATTAATTAAATCAAAATGAATATTCAAACCGTGAGCAAAAGCCAAACTTGTTCCCTCTTTCATTCTTTGCTCAATATGATTTTTATAAATTTCCGATTGAAGCTCATCAGGAGTTAACATCATGACAACATCTGCCCAAGCTGCAGCATCTGATAGCGACATAACTTTTAATCCCTCGCTCTCAGCTTTTTTTATACTTGAAGACCCTTCTCTTAATGCGACAACAACTTCTTTAACACCACTATCTTTTAAATTTAGTGCATGTGCGTGTCCTTGACTCCCGTATCCAAAAATTGCAACTTTTTTATTTTTAATTAAATTTACATCTGCGTCTTTTTCATAAAATGTTTTCATTTTTTCTCCTATTGTGTAAAAACTTCTTCACCTTTTGTCATTGCAACTGCCCCAGTTCTTGAAACACTTATAAGTCCTAAAGGCTTTAAGGTTGCAACTAATTTATCAATTTCTCTTCTTAAAGCAGTTACTTGAATAACAAAAGACTTTTTTGTTTTATCTAAAATTAATCCATTATGTTTTTTACATAATTTCTTTGCTTTATCTAGTTTTTTTGTAGCTCCAACTACTTTAAGTAAAGCAAGTTCCTTAAATAAAATTTTAGGATCATTTCGAGAAAAATCAGCCACTTTATGAACTGGAATTAATTTTCCAAGCTGTAATTTTATCTGCTGAATAACTTCAGGTGTTCCTTTGGTAACAATTGTAATTCTTGATAAGTGTTTCTTTTTATCGATTTCAGCCACCGCAAGAGATTCTATGTTATAACCTCTTCCAGAAAATAATCCTATAACCCTGGCTAAAACTCCAGCTTCGTTGTCAACCCAAACAACAATTATATGATAATCCTCTTTTCCAAATTTCGTTGGTTGACTATAAGCTGATTTCGGTTTTGGCATTAGACTAAAGTTTTTCCTTCATCTGAAACTTCTTCTTTTTCGTCTTCTGGTCCAAGAAGCATTTGGTTATGAGGTTTCCCAGATGGTATCATTGGATAACAGTTTTCTACTTTATCGACTACACAATCAAAAATTACAGGTTTATCTGTATTAATCATTTCTTTTATCTTTTCATCTAATTCGTCTGGAGTTTTTGCTCTTATTCCAACTGCTCCATAAGCTTCGGCTAATTTTACAAAATCTGGTAAAGCCTCTGTGTAGCTTTCAGAATAATTTTTATCATGTAATAACTCTTGCCATTGACGTACCATCCCCATGTACTCATTATTTAAAATAAAAATCTTTATAGGTAACCTGTATTGTATTGCAGTCGACATTTCTTGGATATTCATTAAAATTGAGGCTTCGCCAGCAATATCTACTACTAATTTTTTTGGATGAGCTATTTGAACACCTATAGCTGCGGGCAAACCGTAACCCATAGTTCCAAGGCCTCCTGAAGTCATCCATCTATTTGGCTTATTAAATTTATAATGTTGAGCGGCCCACATTTGATGCTGACCAACTTCTGTTGTAACAAAAGTATCTTGATCTTTAGTTAATTCATAAAGTCTTTGCACAGCGTGCTGAGGTTTTATTTTCTCTTTACTATTAATAAAATTTAAGGATTTTTTTTCTCTCCATTTATTAATTTGGCTCCACCACTTAGCAGTTTTTTGCTTATTTGAGGTGATAAAGTTTTTATTTTTTTCTTTAAATCTTTTTATAACTGCTTGTAACAATTCTGTTACATCGCTAGTAATAGCTAAATCAACTTTTACATTCTTTCCAATTGAAGATGGATCAATATCAATGTGAATCTTTTTTGATTTAGGAGAAAATTCATCTATTTTTCCTGTTATTCTATCATCAAACCTTGCGCCAATATTTATCATTAGGTCACAGTCGTGCATAGCATTATTAGCTTCATAAGTTCCATGCATACCAAGCATTCCTAAGAATTGGGGATCATCACCAGGAAACGCACCCAAACCTTGTAAAGTAGAAGTAATCGGAAAACCAGTTAATGAAACTAGTTCTCTCAAAAGTTCGCTCGCTCTTGGACCTGAATTTATTACTCCACCACCTGTATAGAAAATAGGTTTAGAAGATTTTTTTATCATCTCAATAAAATTGTCTACATCTTTTAAATTTATTTTATTTGAAAGAGTCCCATTTAATTTTTTTTCTAATTTATTTTTACTTATTTTATAAATCCCTTTGTTAAATTGAATATCTTTAGGAATATCTACTAAAACTGGTCCTGGTCGACCTGTTGTTGCAATTTTAAAAGCTTGATTCATGATATCAGATAAATCATTTACATCTTTAACTAACCAATTATGTTTAGTGCAAGGTCTTGTTATTCCTGTTGTATCACACTCTTGAAAAGCATCGGTTCCAATTAAATGTGTTGGGACTTGTCCCGAAATACAAACTACTGGAATAGAATCCATATAAGCATCTGTTAATGCAGTTACTGCATTTGTTGCACCAGGGCCTGATGTAACTAATAAAACTCCTGGCTTACCGCTTGATCTAGCGTATCCCTCTGCGGCATGACCCGCACCCTGTTCGTGTCTTGCCAAAATATGTTTTATTGTTTTATGATTTTTTAATTCATCGTAGATTGGAAGTACTGCTCCTCCAGGATAACCAAAAATATATTCAACTTTTTGGTCTTCCAGTGCTTTAAATACTATTTCTGCTCCACTGAATAATTTTGGCATTTATACAATCTAGCCTAGAAATGCCAACCGTCAAGTTTTAGCTTGTAACTTTTATTGTTTTTTTCAAAAGAATAGAGAAATTTTTAGAATATAGCTTGTTCCAATTCTTCATATGTCCTCGAGCCCATGTATTTTGTCTTTTAGCGTACTGTCTCGTCTTAATATTGATAAGTTCTTTACATTCATCTAACGAGATACTTTTTTTAATAAATTGATTAATTTCTTGAACTCCTATCATTTTATTGGCAGATAGACTCTTATTCGGTCTCATTTTATTAAATTTTTTAACTTCTCTTAAGCAATTTTCTTTAAACATAAGTTCTGTTCTTTTTGTAATATTTGGAAGTAAATCCATCCTTGGGATATCAATAAAAACTTTTCTTAAATCAAAGCCTTGAAAATCTGATTTAGTTTTAGCAAACCATTCAAACAAAGACTTTCTTGTTTTGAGTTTTACTTCGTAAGCTCTTTGCATTCTTTGAGAGTCTTTTGGATTAATTCTATCTTTAACCTTAGGATCGAGCTCTAAAAGTTTATTATAAAACTTTTTTGAACCGAGTAATTTAAATAAAACTCTTACTTTATTTCTGGTTTTGGTGTCTATATCTGGAATTTTACTTATTCCTTTTGTCATAGTGTTAAAATATAATCCAGTGCCACCAACAATAATTGGAATTTTTTCTTTCTTTAAACATAAGTGAACTTTCTTTTTTACTTCTTTGAGCCAATCGCCTGCTGAGAAATATTTTTTAACAGAAACTATGCCATACAAATGATGTTTGATTTTTTTTGTTTCAGATCTTCTTGGTCTAGAGGATAAAATAGAAAACTCCTTATAAATTTGCATGCTGTCAGCGTTTATAATTTCTCCATTCATTTTTTTTGCTAAATGAATTGCTAATTTTGATTTTCCTGAAGCTGTGGGTCCTGCTAAGAGAATAATTTTTTTTGACAAAATTAATTTATTTTTACACCAAGATATCTTCTTCTATTATTGTTATTAATTATTGTTAACAATAAAGTCTTTTCACCCTTTTTAAAAATTCCATTAACTATTCTATTTAAATCAACAGAATTTTTTACAGGAGTTTTTTGTACTTCAATTATTATATCATTTACACTTAAGAGATTAGCTAAAGGGCTTCGATTAGAGATTTCAGTAATCACAACTCCTTTAGTTTTTTTGTTAAGATTTCTAGTTCTAACATCCTTCTCATTTAAATCTCTTACTGCAATTTTTAAACTTTGAATGTCTACATCTTTTTTAACAATTTTTGGTTTTGTTTCTTTAAATTCCTCTGACGTTTCAAGTCTTCCTAAAGTTAATCTTTTTGAGATTAATTTTTTATTTCTCCAAATTTTGAGTTCCACACTTTTTCCTACTTCTGTGCTTGCAACAACGTTTGGAAGTTTTTTCATTGTATTTATTTTTTTTCCGTCAAATTCTAAAATAATATCTCCTGCTTTTATTCCAGCTTTTTCTGCCGGACTATTTTGTCCAACGCTTGCCACGAGGGCTCCTTCAGGTTTTTTTAATTTTTCAACATCGGCTATTTCTTTCGTTACTTCTTGGATTCTTACACCCAGCCACCCTCTTTTTGTTTCACCAAATTTTAATAACTGATCAATTACATTTGATGCAGCGTTGGCGGGTATTGCAAAACCGATTCCAATTGATCCGGATTGACCTGGGGCAATGATTGCTGTGTTAACTCCGATAACTTCTCCTTTAAGATTAAATAATGGTCCACCTGAGTTACCTTGATTAATTGATGCATCAGTTTGAATAAAATCTTCATATCGCGTTAAACCAATTTGTCTGTTTCTTGCTGAGATTATCCCAGACGTTACTGTTCCACCTAAACCAAAAGGGTTACCAATAGCGACAACCCAGTCACCTACTCTGGCTTTATTTGAGTCACCAAAGCTTACGGGTTTAAATTTATCTTTAGTCTTCATTTTTAAAACCGCAAGATCCATATAAGGGTCAGCGCCAATCACTTCAGCATTATATTCTTTATCACCAACTCTTATTAGAATATCCTCAGCATTAGCAATCACATGGTTATTTGTAATTACGATACCTTCTTCTTTGATAATAAAACCAGAGCCTAAAGATGAAGCTTTTCTCTCGGTTGGTCTCTCAAAATCTTTAAACATTTCACCAAAAGGTGATCCTGGAGGAAATTGAAAAGGTAATTGATTAGTTGTTGTTTTTACAGTTTGAGTAGTTGAAATATTTACAACAGAAGGCATTAATTTTTCTGCTAAATCAGCAAAAGAACTTGGGACAGCTTTAGCTTGAGCAAACAAAAAATTAAAAACTACTAATAGGAAAAATGATTTTTTAAAATAACTCATCTAACTTTTTATATACCAAATTATTACAAAGCCGATAATCAAAAAAAACAGTCCGAATGATCTTAGTTTATTTTCTGGTGTTTTCTTAATTACATTCAGCATATTTTTAATTCTTGACGGGAAAATGGCAAGAAAAAAACCTTCAATAAAAAATAATAAACCAATTGCGATAATAAATTCATTCACAAGTTTACTATTAATTATCTAGCTGGCTTCATAGCCTTGCCAAAAAATTTAAAGAATTCACTATCAGGTGATAAAACTAAAGACGTCTCTCCACCAATTAAAGCTTTTTCATAAGCTTGCATTGCTCTATAAAAAGCAAAAAACTGAGGATCTCTTCCAAAGGCATTAGCAAAAATTTTATTTCTCTCTCCATCCCCTTCACCTTTCATAATTTCAGATTTTTTATTAGCTTCCGCCAGAATTACAGTCACATCCTTATCAGCTGTTGATCTAATTTTTTGAGCTATCTCTGCTCCTTGGGCTCTAAATTCTTTTGCTTCTCTTTCTCTTTCTGTCTGCATTCTTTTATAAATCGCTTCACTATTAGCAGGAGGTAAGTCAGCTCTCTTTATTCTTACATCAACAATTTCTATTCCAAAATTTTTAGCTTCCGTATTTACATCATTTTGAATAATTGACATTTGTTTTGTTCTATCTGTTGACAAAAGTGTTGCTAGTTCTTGGGTACCTAATACACCTCTTATTCTTGAATTAATAATTGTAGACAATCTAGATCTTGCTACTCTTTCATTTCCTACTGAAATGTAAAACTTAAGTGGATCTACAATCTTAAATCTAGCGATTGCATCTACTATTAAACGTTTTTGATCAGCTGCAATAACTTCTTGAGGTTCATTATCTAAATTTAGAATTCTTTTATCTAAGAAAACTACGTTTTGGATAAATGGTAGTTTAAAGTTTAATCCAGCTTTAGTTATAATTTTTTTTGGGTCACCAAATTGAAGAACAATTGCTTGACTAATTTCTTGTACAATAAATAAAGATTGAAATAATACAACTACTATTAAAACTATTGCTGGAATTATAAGTTTAACGCCTTTCATTAATTATTGCTCCCTGATTTTTTTAATTCTGGTAAAGGTAAATAAGGAACAACACCTGAGCCAGAATTTTTATCTATAATAACTTTATCAATATCGGCTAAAACTTTTTCCATAGTCTCTAAATACATTCTTTCTTGGGTAACTTGTTTCGCGGTTTTGTATTCATTGTAAATTGCTAAAAACCTGCTTGCTTCACCTTCTGCTTTTGCTACTACTTCTTTTTTATATGCTTCTGCTTGTTGCAAAACTTGTTCTGCTTCCCCTCTCGCTCTTGGAATTACATCGTTAGCATAACCCTCTGCTTCGTTCTTCGATCTTTCTCTATCCGCTCTTGCGGCCTGTACATCTCTGAACGCATCAATAACTTGCTCAGGCGGATCAGCTTGCTGAGTTTGCACTTGGGTAATTTGAATACCTGACTCGTATTCATCTAGTATCATTTGAGTAATTTCTTGAACCTCAACTTCAATATTTGCTCTTCCTTCAGTTAGAATTGTTTGAATATTGTTTTTTGCAATAACTTCTCTCATTGCTGTTTCAGAAGTTGCTTTTACTGTCTCAACTGGACTTTGAATGTTAAATAAAAATTTACCAGCATCTTTTATCACCCAAAACACTGAGTAATTTATATCAACTATATTTTCATCTCCTGTAAGCATTAAGCTTTCTTCGGGAACATTTCCAACCCCAGAGGATCTCCCACTATCACTTGCGGGTCTAAAGCCAACATCAACCCTATTAACTTTTGTAACCTTAGGAGTTAACACTCTCTCAATTGGCATTGGTAAATGATAATGTAATCCTGGTTGAGTTGTGTTTACAAATTTTCCAAATCTTAAAACTACACCCTGTTCATCTGGCAATACTCTGTAAAGTCCGCTAGCGATATAAAGACCCAAAATTATTAATAAACCGATTACGATTGGTCTTGAACCTCCAGATTTTCCACCTGAGAATTTATTTATTGTTTTTTGAAAATTTTTAATAATGTCGTCAAGATTTGGTGGATCTTGTCTTGATCCTGATCCATTTCCACCTGGCATACTTCCACCGCCACCTGGAGGGGGTGTTCCCCAAGGAGATTGATTTTTAAAAATTCTATCTTTGAAACTCATGACACTTTATATAGTGACTTTTGCTCCAAAAACAAGTTATGTAGGAGCGATATTATGTCTGAAAAAAAAGTAGAAATGAGCAAAACAATGAAAGAAAAGCTTGCTCCTAAGCAATTTACTAAAACTCCGATAAACGGTACTAAATATACGATATTAGTTTCAAGTGCTAAAGGTGGTGTTGGTAAATCTACCGTCGCAATAAACCTTGCGTTTGCGCTTCAAAATTTAGGATTAAAAATTGGTATACTTGATGCTGATGTTTACGGGCCTTCTCTTCCAAAATTAATAAACCTTAATGAAAAACCAAAAAGTGAAGATGGAAAAGCAATGTCCCCTTTAGAAAAATATGATGCTCAATTTATGTCCATGGGATTTTTAGTTGATGAACAAACTCCAATGATTTGGAGAGGTCCAATGGTGATTAGTGCAATTAAAACAATGACACAAAAAGTTTTATGGAAAGATCGTGATGTCATTATAATTGATATGCCTCCAGGAACTGGAGATACTCAACTAACATTTGCACAAGAAGTAAAAGTTGATGGAGCAATTATTGTTTCAACACCGCAAGATCTTGCATTGCTAGATGTAAAAAGAGGAATTCAAATGTTTGATAAAACAGGTGTTAAAATTTTAGGATTAATTGATAACATGAGTTTTTTTAAAGGTGACGATGGTAAAGAATATAAAATATTCGGAGAGAGTGGTGTAGAAAAAACTGCTAAAGAATTTAATAAAGAATTTTTAGGTCATCTACCTATTCATCAAGATTTAAGAAGTTCAGCCGATAAGGGCAATCCCTTAACCCATTCCGATCCTGAACATGAGGTTTCTAAGTTATTTTTGAATATAGCAAATAAAATAAAGCTATCTTTAAATTAATTTTTGTAATGTAATAAATAACTTTTATGAGAATATTTTTTTTAATCATTTTTCTGTTTCATGTTAATTTTGTTCACGCAGATATTTCAAACTTAAAAGTTAATGGTCAGATAAGATATTTTTCAACTTTAGTAGATGATCTTGGGCAAAGATATGATGATACTAGACCAGGTCCTGCATTAGATTTACATTTTACTTATCCGATAAATGAAAACCTGTCTGTAAAAAGTTTTAACTACGTCATAAACTATAATGATACGACTTCAGGAGATGAGACTGCAAATATAAGATACAATCAAAGACTTGGTTTAATGTATAAATTAGGTGGAACTGTTTTTTATCCATATGGAAAAATAATACATCACGATGAAAATCCAAAAAAACAAATTGATAATTCTCATGCAGGTATAGTTATTCAGCAATATTTTTCAAAAGATCTTTTTATTTCAGGTGATTATAGAGAAGAATTATCTGATGGCGCAGTACTTGCAGGCGTTAGACATTCACAAAGAGTTTTTGATTTAAGACTAAATAAAAAAAACTTTTTCAAAATAAACAACAAACCAGTCCATTTGAAAATAGGTTATGCTGAGGGAGTTAACTTAAGAGGAGTTAAGTCAATTAAATTTGAAAGTGAAATTACGGACAAGATTGGATTTAATTTAAAGTATGTCGATAATATGGGTAAAGGACCAATTGGTTCGAATAATCAAAATCAGAATAGAAATTATTTAGTAAGCGAAATTGCTTACAAGTTTTAAACAAGCTTATCTTTAAAATCAAAAGATGTCATTAGTTCATTCCATTCTCTTTTCGAAAGACCAGAACTTTCATGGCTTACTTTTTCACCCTTAGCCATTTGTTGAATAACTTTTTTACCTTTAGCTGAGACATGAACTGCCCCTACTCTATAGTCTAAAAATGCAGCATGTGTTATAGGTACCCATTTTTTTACTGTATCTAACATGGCTTCAGCATAAACTCTTATTTCATACTGAGCATGACTATCAGCTCTTAAAAACAAAAAGTTTAATAAATTTAATAAATCGGTTTTCCAATACCATTGCGTATAAGAATTTAAAGTAAGATTCATTCTGGCAAGCTCTCTCGCTAGACCAGCTTTACCTTCATCTATAGTTGTTCCATCAAATCTTTCATTAAGCATTTTTTCATAATTATCATAAGTTCTTGTAGCATCATCTTTAAGAATTTTTAAAACTTCATCGGCTTGCTCTCCCGTAATTAAGTCCCCTCTACCCTGTCTGTTTGAAGTTGATTGAGCTGACAGTTGATCTTTTGATGGAATATAAAACTCTTTATCTAAGATTGAATATCGTGCTGAATATTCGTTTACGTTTGCAGTTCTATGTCTAATCCATTGACGTGCAATAAAGATAGGCAGCTTAACATGATATTTAATCTCACACATCTCAAAAGGTGTTGAGTGCCAATGTCTCATTAAATATTTTATTAATCCCTCATCTGTTGAAACTTTTTTTGTTCCTTTTCCGTAGGATACCCTTGCTGACTGAACGATGGAGCTATCATCTCCCATATAATCTACAACTCTTACAAAGCCATGGTCTAAAACTGGGAGTACCTCATAAAGTATTTTTTCTAACTCTGGTGAAGTTACTCTTTTGGTGGAG
>NTJK01000007.1 GCA_002457475.1 Pelagibacterales bacterium MED-G43 | reverse complement strand
AATTTTTTTTATTAAATACTTCTTAATGCTTAAAGATTTTCTATTGGTATCTGAAATAATTACTGGTTTAGTCATATTTAAAATGGTGCCCTCGGCCAGACTCGAACTGGCACTCCCAAAAGGGCAAGGATTTTAAGTCCTTTGTGTCTACCAATTTCACCACGAGGGCACTGTGTTATTTTTATTGTTATTGTTAATATATTAATACACAAGAGTTTTAAAGATGTAAAAAAAATTATCTTCCTACGAGGTTTAAAACTCTGTTTCTGAATATAATAAATCAAATTTGTAGTTTTTTGGAGTTCTTTTCAAATAAATTGTTTTATTTATGATTTTTGATAATTTAGATTTTTTTAAAATAGATTTTGATTTATCTATATAAAATTCTCCACAAAAATGAACCTTAAAATATTTTTGAATAAGTGAGTAAAAAATTAATAAGTTTTTTTTTAAGAAGCTTGTGTCTGAACAGTAGATTATGTTTAAAGTTTTAAAGAAACGTTTTTTCTTCGTTAAATCACTTATGATGAAACAATTTTTCTTAGAAATCGAGTTGAAGAAAATAAATTTTTTAAATCTAGAGTTTTTATAATCCTTTATAATTTTTTGGTGAAATTTGTTTACTTTTTTCATTAATAAGTTTTGCTTATGTAGAATATCAAAACCTAGATCAGTATTTTTTAAAAAAAATTTCTTAATAAAAATAATTTTGTATTCCATATTTAATTTTTTGAAACCTAACTTTAGAAAAGTTTTTTCCAGTCTGGGAAGTGAACTTAAAACAGTTATAATGCAATTGTTTTTTATTTGATCTATAAGCATTGATGATCCAATACGATGATTTACATCGACCATCCACGAGTGAATATTGCAATTTAAAAATTTTTTTTTATTATATTTTTTTTGAGAAAAAGTTGTTCCAACAAATCCAACTATTTTTTTTTCATATGTTAAGACATTACAAATTGGATATTTTTTGTTAATAAAATTATTAAAAAGAAATAATACTTTTGAATAGTTAAGATTGTTTTGTTTTTTTAAATATTTAAGAGTTTGATTATATAAATGACCATTAAAAAAAACTTTTTCTACTTTATAATTTTTTAACCAAGTTTTATGAATTTTTTTTGAACCATGCATCAAGCAATTAAGGATTTTTTCTTTAATGCAGAGATAATTTTTTTAACACTTTTGATTTCAGCAATATTTTTTACTTTGCCAATTTTTCCATTAAGTTTTTTATCAATCGCACTAATTATATCTAATTGGGCTAAAGAGTCCCAGCTGTCCATTTTTTCATAATTATCAATTTTCTCTATTTTTTGCGGACTTATCTTAAGAATTTTGGAAATTATTTTTAATATATCTTCTTTAGAAATTTTATTTTTCATTGCAAGTTAATAAGCAATATATATCTCAGACGAATACAAAATCAAACCATATTTTGTTTTGTAACTTATTATTCCTTTCTTTTTTAAATTTTCTAGAAGTCTTTTATTTGAATACATGCTTTTCGGTAATGGCCAATCTTTGGAAATTACAAGTTTCACATTTTTAAAATTTTTTCTGGCTGTTTGAAGGATTTTTTTTTTATTAGATAAAGTTACAATAGGAAAAATAAGCTTCCCATTATTTTTTAAATATTTTTTTGAAACTTTTAAAACATCATTAACTAGATCAGTCCCGTCTTCACCACAATCGCAAGGTATTCCGTTCTTGTACCAAGGAGATACATTAGCAACTTTTTTAGCTATGGCTGAAATTGACTCTATGATTAAATCAAATTTTTCTCCTTCCCACGGTTCGTACATCGTGCCACTTTTGGCTAAAATCTTAATTTTATTTTTTTTTGCGTTTCTTTTACATAATGAGATTGCTTCTTTTGAAATATCTGAAAAAAAATACTTATTTTTGAATTTTGTTTTTTTGGCTACTGATAAACCGACATACCCGGTACCACAACCCAAATCTAGAATATCTGATTTTTTTTTGAGAGTTTTTAAGGTGCTTTCCACAAGAAGTCCTGTGGTTGCATTTGGCGTAAAGACTTTTTTTTCAACTTTAATCATGTTTTATAAAATATTATTCCACTTTATTAATGCTGAACCCCAGGATAAACCAACGCCATATCCTGCTATTACAATCTTATTATTATTAAATATTTTCTTTTTTGTACATGCATCTTTTAATGCTATGGGAATTGAAGCCGAAATTGTATTGCCAACTTTACCGTAATTTTCAAAAGTTTTCTCCTTTTTTAAGGAAAGTCTTCTATTTATGTTATCCAAAATATATTTACTCGCTTGATGAAATATAAATTTATCTATTTTGTTTCTATTTATTTTTATTCTCTTCAACAATGCCTCTACATTATTAGGGACCACATCCATCGCAAAAGTTAATACTTTTGCTCCGTTCATAACAATTTCATTTGTTTCAGACGATAATAATAATGCATCGGCACCGGAGCCATCTGCTCCTAATTCAAATGGACCAATATTATTTTTTTTGTTTTTTGAGATTAATGTAGCTGCTGCAGCGTCAGAGAAGATAGGTCTACAAGCTGTATTTGTTTTACTTATGTGTTTTGTATAAGTATCAGCACATACTATTATTCCATTACTAACTTGTTTTGATTCTATTAAACTAGAAGCCATTCTTAAAGCGTAAATAAATCCTGAACAACCTAAGTTGATATCAAAAGCTATTATATCTTTTCTTAAATTTAACCTATTTTGAATAATACAGGCTGAGGTTGGTATTCTGAAATTTGATGTTTGAGATACTAAAATTAAAAAATCTATTTTTTTTTTTGGAAATTTTTTAAGAATTTTTTTTATCGCTTTAACACTAATATCTATGACAGTTTCATTTTCTCCAGAAATATAACGATTATTGATACCCGTCTTTTCTTTAATTCTATCAATATTTACTTTGGGATTATGCATTTTAAAAATTTTATTATTCTCTTTTTTTTTCGGAAGAAAATACTCAATTGCTAATATTTTTGACCCAATCATACTTTTATGTATCATATTTTTTTTTATAATAATATTTAAACTTTTTACGATTCAAAATATAAAAAAAATTTATTAATTAGATTTATATTGATAAAGATTTACTATAAAAAGAAGTCTCATGAAAAGTATTTTAATTTATAATTCAGGTGGGGGTTTAGGCGACTCTATTCAAATAATTCCATTAATCCTTAGTATTAAAAATCATTTTAGAAGATCAAATATATATTATTTAGGTGCACACCCAAATCATTTTGATGCTAAATTGAAAGAATATAGCATCAAAGTTCATACTCTAGATTTAAACCTAAGATATTTTGGATTTAGATGGTGGCATTTTTTGTTTGTAAAGAAGAATTTTAAAAAGAAAAATGAGGATAAATTTGACCTTATTATTGATTTACAATCAAAATTTAGAAATTCTTTAATTCTCAAAAGAATACCTCACAAACATTTTTACTCCACAACTTTTGGTAATTTTTTTTTAACAAAAAAAGTAAAGTTTAGTTCAAAAAACCATATTGATAATCTGAGTATTTTGTTAAATGAAAAGATTAAGGTTATAAATTTTAATTGCAATAAGCTACCTAAAAATTTAATAAATGAAGCAAAAAGATTGCTTCCGAAATCAGGCTATATAGGATTTTCAATCACCCAAGGTAATGAATATAGAAAAAAAAGCTGGTCTATATATAAATTTATTTCACTTGCTAATAAATCTTTAATTAAAAATAAAATCCCAGTTTTTTTCATTGAAAAAAATCAAGAACAATTAATAGAAAAAATAAAAAATCAAGTTCCTGGAGCGTTATTCCCTGAAACAAAATCTCAGTTAACTTGCCCTGCTCTTGTTACTGCTTTAACTACAAGATTAGACCAAGCTGTTTCTATCGATAATGGTGTAATGCATATGATGGGGCTTGCTGACATTCCGATGATCGTATTATTTGGACCTACTAATTCTGATAAATTTGCACCCAAAAATAATTATACAAAAGTATTAGATAGCAAAAAAATTCATAATACTTCTGACATAGAGTCTTTAACGGTTGATGAAGTGTATAATTTATTTTAAATTTTTAATTCTTTTAATTTTTTTAACTTAACTAATTTTTTAAGGTCTTTTCTTACGCTACTTAATTTAGATAATGAATTAGATCTGGTAACAATTGCTACTCCAATTTTACCAAGCCTAAAAAATGGATAACTTCCTATCTCGACAAATTTTTTATATTTTTTTTGAATAAAACCCAATTGTTTAGAAATATTACTCTCAACTGTGTAAAGGTTTAATGTTTGGCTATAAACTTTAAGACCTTTGATTAAATAAATTTTACAATTTTCTATCATAGAATTTAAAATTGATGGAACTCCTGGTAGCGATAAAACATTTTTGGTAATAAATCCTGGTGCAGCACTTGAGGGATTATAAATCAGTTTTGCGCCTCTCGGCATTTTGGCCATTTTTTTTCTACCATCATTAAATTTTTCTCTCCCGTAATATTTTTCTAGTATTTGGTATGCTTCTTTATGAAATTCGTATTTGACATTAAAAGCTTTTGATATTGATTTAGCAGTTATATCATCATGGGTGGGTCCAATGCCTCCAGTGGTAAAAACATAATTAAAGTTTTTTGATAGAATTTGAATATTTTTTACTATAATTTTTTCCTCATCTGGAATTATCCGAACTTCTTTAACTGAAATCCCACATTTAGAATTTAACCAATTAGAAATAAATGCTATATTTTTATCCTGAGTACGGCCAGAAAGTATCTCGTTTCCAATTATTAAAATTGCGGCATTTACTTTTTTATATTTATTCATAGAAGTAATAATTATATATGAAATTTCAAAATAAATTAATACCAGGACTATTAATTAAAAGATACAAACGTTTTTTTGTAGATGTAAAAGTGAATAACCAAAATATTACTGCACATTGCCCAAACACAGGATCTATGTATGGTCTTTTAAAAAAAGGTAATAAAGTTTGGATCAGCAAATCTAATAATCCTAAAAGAAAACTAAAATACACTTTGGAAATTATTGAAGTAAACAATTCAAAAATTGGAGTTAATACTCACTCTACTAATAAAATTGTTCTCCATGCGCTTCAAAATAAATTAATTAATGAATTCAATCAAATCAAAGAAATAAGACCTGAAACAAAATTTGGCTCAAATACTAGATTTGATTTTTTAATTTTTAATAGAAAAGATAAAATTTTTTTAGAGGTGAAAAATGTTACTCTTTCAAGAGTAGATGGACAAGCTGAATTTCCTGATGCAATTACCGAAAGAGGATTAAAACATATAAGTGAACTAAACATAGCAAGTAAAAGAGGTTATAAAGTTTATATTTTATTCGTTATTCAGAGAAATGATTGTAAATCTTTTTCAATTGCTAAAGATATAGATCTAGATTATGCAAACGCTTTAGATAAAGCTGTTAAAAACAAATTAAATATCCTTTGCTACGATTGTAAATTTTCCTCAAAAGGAATAAAACTTAATAAAAAAATTAAGTATAAAAATAAATGAGTAAAAATATCAAAGAAGCTTTTGAAAAAACAAAAATTGCAGGAACTATTGCTGCTGGTGCTCTAGATCAGCTTAGCAAGATTATTAAACCAGGTATTACTACTGATGAAATAGATAAGATTTGTTACGAATATATTAATGACAATAAAGCATATTCTGCTCCACTATTTTACAGAGGTTTTCCTAAGTCCTGTTGTACTTCAGTTAATCATGTAGTTTGTCACGGTATTCCATCCAGTAAGGTTTTAAAAGAGGGTGATATTATAAATGTTGATGTTACAGCTTTTAAGGATGAATGGCATGGAGATACTAGCAGGATGTTTAAAGTGGGAGAAATATCAGTTAAAGCTGAAAAATTAATTAAAGCAACATACGAGTCAATGATGAAAGCAATTAATATTGTTAAAGACGGAATTCATTTAGGTGATATTGGTTCAGTAATACAAACACATGTTGAAACTGAGGGCTTTTCAGTTGTTCAAGATTTTTGTGGTCATGGAATAGGTCAAACATTTCACAAAGAACCCAATATTCTGCATTATGGTAAAAAAGGAACTGGAGATATAATAAAAGAGGGAATGATTTTTACTATTGAACCAATGATTAATATTGGAAATTATGAAACTAAAACCCTTAATGATGGTTGGACAGCTGTAACAAAAGATAAATCATTATCCGCACAATTTGAACATACAATAGGTGTAACAAAAGATAGTTGCGTAATTTTTACTCAACCAGATTAAGATAAATTTCTTATGATTGAAAGATACACTAGAAAAGAAATCAAAACTATTTGGGAAGACCAGAATAGATACTCAATTTGGTTAAATATCGAATTAGCTGCAGCAGAAGCAATGGAAAAGTTAAAGATAATTCCCAAAGGTGTTGCAAAAAAAGTTAGATCAAAAGCTAAAATAAATCCAAGAAGGATTATGCAAATAGAGGAAAAAGTAAAACATGATATTATAGCTTTTCTAACATCTATAACTGAAAGAGCAGGTAAAGAAGCAAAATATTTGCATAAAGGAATGACTTCTTCTGATGTTTTAGATACTTGCTTTAATCTTCAACTCAAACAGTCGGGTGAAATATTATTAAAAGATATTAATCAGTTACTATTATCTATTAAGAAACAAGCTTTAAAACACAAATACACTCTATGTATTGGACGAAGCCATGGTATCCATGCAGAACCAATTACTTTTGGATTAAAAATGCTAACTTTCTATCAAGAATTTATTAGAAATAAAAAAAGATTAGAAAGTTCAATTAAAGAAATATCTGTTTGCGCTATTTCTGGAGCCGTTGGTACTTTTGCAAATATTGATCATAGAGTAGAAAATTATGTTGCAAAAAAGTTGAAACTTAATGTTGAACCTATTTCCACTCAAATTATTCCAAGAGATAGACATGCACAATTTTTTTCAACTTTAGGTATAATTGCAAGTTCTATAGAGAGATTTGCAATTGAAATAAGACACCTTCAAAGAACAGAAGTTTTAGAAGTAGAGGAATTTTTTGGGAAAAAACAAAAAGGTTCTTCAGCAATGCCGCATAAAAAAAATCCTATTTTAAGTGAAAACCTAACTGGTTTAGCTCGGTTGATTAGATCTTTTGTAATTCCTGCCATGGAAAATGTTGCCCTTTGGCATGAGAGAGATATATCTCACTCAGCTGTAGAGAGAAATATTGGACCAGATGCAACTGTAAGTTTGGATTTTGCACTAAATAGATTAAATAACATAATTAAAAATTTAAATATTTATCCAAAAAATATGAAAAAAAATTTAAATATTACAAATGGTATATTTTTTTCACAGAGGGTTCTCCTAGAATTAACTAACGCTGGCTTTACAAGAGAAGATTCTTATAAAATTGTTCAAAAAAATGCTATGCAAGCCTGGAAGGAAAATTCATCTTTTTATAATAAAATTATAGCTGATAAAAAAATTACAAATAAAATACCTGTTAATAAAATTAAAAAACTATTTGATTTTAGTTATCATACAAAAAAAATTAATATAATTTTCAATAGAAGTCTGAAAAAGTAATCAAATGAATAAAGGTAAAAAACTATACGAGGGTAAAGCTAAAATTCTTTATGAAACAAAAGATAAAGATTTAATCATCCAGCATTTCAAAGATGATGCTACAGCTTTTAATAATTTAAAAAAAGCCAGTGTAGAAGGAAAAGGAGTTCTCAATAATAGAATATCCGAATACATTTTATCGAACCTTTCTCAGTGTGGAATCAAAACTCACTTTATAAAACGCTTAAATATGAGAGAGCAACTAATCAAAAAAGCTGAAATTTTCCCAATAGAATTTATAGTTAGAAACATAGCAACTGGTTCACTTACAAAAAGACTGGGTATACCTGAGGGAACTATATTAGAAAAACCGTTATTAGAATATTGCTTTAAAAAAGACGAACTAGATGATCCGCTAATTTCAAAAGAACACATTTATTCATTTGGTTGGGCTACAGAAAAAGACATAAATAAAATTGATAAGATGACTTTAAGAATTAATGATTTATTACTCGGTATGTTCAGAGGTATTGGTATAAAACTTGTAGATTTTAAAATCGAATACGGGAAAACTTGGAGCAAAGAATTAGAGGAAAAAGAAATAGTTTTAGCTGATGAAATTAGTCCAGACACTTGTCGACTTTGGGACTCTAAAACTGAAAAAAAATTAGATAAAGATAGATTCAGAAAAGATTTAGGTAATATTATTCAAGGATATCAAGAAGTAGCTAGAAGATTAGGAATTATGCCTGAAGAAACCAATATAAGCGAAGTTAATTTCGGCAAAACAATTCCAATAAAATTTAAAAAAAAATAATTTGAAATTCTCAGTAACAGTAACTCTAAAAAAAGATGTATTAGATCCTCAAGGTAAGGTTGTCCAAAATACTTTGGTTAATATGGGTATGAATAGTTTAAAAAGTGTAAGACAAGGAAAGCACTTTGAAATAGAAATAAATGAAAACGATAAAGTCTCAGCAGAAAAAAAAATTAATGAAATGTGTAAAAAACTTTTAGCAAATCTAATTATTGAAGATTACAAGATAAATAAACTCTAATGAGATCATCCGTAATTGTTTTTCCTGGCTCTAACTGCGATAGAGATATAGCTGTTGCATTAGAAAAAATGCAATTTAAAAATCAAATGGTGTGGCATAAAGAAACAAATTTACCGAAATCTGATTTGATCGTTGTTCCAGGTGGCTTTTCTTATGGAGATTACCTAAGATCTGGAGCAATAGCTGGTAAATCATTAATTTTTAATGAAGTTATTAAGGCAGCTAATTCTGGTTGTCTAGTACTAGGTATTTGTAATGGATTTCAAATTTTAACTGAAACAGGTTTGCTTAAAGGAACATTATTGAGAAACAAAAATTTGAGATTCATTAACAAAGATATTTATATTAAAGTTATTAATAATGAGACAAAATTTTCAAACAAATACAAAAGTCAACAAGTTCTTAAAATTAATATTGCGCACAATGAAGGTAATTATTTTACTGACCAGAAACACTTGGATGAACTTAAAAAAGAAAATTTAATTGCATTTAAATATTGTGATGAGTCAGGAAAGATTGATGAAAATTCAAATCCTAACGGATCTATGGAAAATATTGCTGGAATATTTAATTCAAGAAAAAATATTTTAGGAATGATGCCTCATCCAGAGAGAATGGTTGACGAAATTATATCAAATTTAGATGGGCAAAATTTATTCTCAAGTTTGATTGGTTGATATGAAAATTGATAGTAAAATAGTTGAAAAGCACGGTTTAAAACCAAAAGAATTTGAAAATATAAAAAAATTATTAAAGAGAGACCCAAATTTTTTAGAGCTTGGAATTTTTTCAGCTATGTGGAATGAGCATTGTTCTTATAAATCTTCAAAAATTCACCTAAAAAAACTTCCAACAAAAGGTAAACAAGTTATTCAAGGTCCTGGTGAAAATGCAGGTGTAGTTGATATAGGCGATGAAGATGCTATTGTTTTTAAAATCGAAAGTCACAATCATCCATCGTATATTGAACCTTACCAAGGAGCTGCTACTGGTGTAGGAGGTATACTTAGAGATGTATTTACAATGGGGGCAAGACCTATTGCTTTATTAAATTCAATACACTTTGGCGCTCCCGAACATGTCAAAACAAAAAGTCTGCTTAACGGTGTGGTGTCAGGAATTGGCGGGTACGGTAATTGTATAGGGATACCTACTGTTGCAGGAGAAACTAAATTTAATGAAACTTATAACGAAAATATTTTAGTAAATGCAATGGCTGTGGGACATGCAAAAAAAAATAAAATATTTTATTCAAAAGCAAAAGGTTTAAATAAATCAGTTGTTTATGTAGGATCTAAGACTGGTAGAGATGGAATTCATGGCGCTTCAATGGCATCAGCTGAATTCGATGAAAATTCTGAAGAAAAAAAACCTACTGTGCAAGTTGGTGATCCATTTACAGAAAAACTATTGATGGAAGCTTGTCTAGAATTAATGAAAGATAATTCAATTATTTCCATTCAAGATATGGGAGCAGCGGGATTAACATCGTCAAGTGTTGAAATGGCCTCAAAAGGAGAATTGGGTATTGAATTGGAGTTGGATAAAGTTCCTTGTAGAGAGGAAAATATGACACCATATGAAATGATGTTATCGGAAAGTCAGGAGAGAATGCTTATTATTCTCGAAGATAATAAAGAACAAGAAGCTAAAAAAATCTTTGAAAAATGGGATCTAGATTTTGTAATTATTGGCAAGACCACAAATACAAATAATCTTACTTTAAAATATAAAGATAAAATCGTTGGGGAAATACCAATTGATGCATTGGCTACTAAAGCACCTTTATATAATAGGAAATGGATTAAAAAAAAACCAAATAAAAAAAAGGTAAACTTAAATGATCTTAGAAAAATTAAAATGGAAGATGCCTTAATTAAGATCTTGAGTAGCCCAAATCATTCAAATAAGAATTGGGTTACAAGTCAGTATGATCAAAGTGTAATGTGTGATACAGTTCAAAAATCTGGCTCGGACGCTTCAATCGTAAGAATTCATAATAAAGATAAAGCAATAGCCGTGTCTGTAGACTCTTCTGCGAATTATTGCAAATCACATCCATTGACAGGAGGAAAGCAAATTGTTTGTGAAAACTGGAGAAATTTAGTTACCGTAGGAGCTAAACCTTTAGCAATAACTAATTGTCTTAATTTTGGAAATCCCGAAAACCAAGAAATTATGGGAGAATTTGCTGAATGTTTAGAGGGTATTAAGGATGCTTGCGAATTTTTAAACTACCCAGTCGTGTCTGGTAACGTATCGTTTTACAACGGTACTAATAAAAAAAATATTTTTCCGACTCCAGTAATTGGGGGCGTAGGTTTAATAAAAAGATTATCTAAACCACTAAGTCATGATTTTAAAAAAGATAAAAGTAGATTAATATTAATAGGAAAAACTTTAGGTCACCTAGAACAAAGTTGTTTTTTGAAAGAGAATTATTCAATTAATGATGGAATGCCGCCTGAAGTAAATTTAATTAATGAAAAAAACAATGGTGAGTGCTTATTAAAATTAATAGAAAATAATTTAATTTTATCCTCTCACGACGTATCTAGCGGTGGATTAATAACAGCATTATCTGAAATGTCACTTAATTCAGAAATCGGAGCTAAAATTAATAAACCAAAAAAATTAATAAATTTATTAAAGTATTTTTTTGGTGAAGATCAGGCCAGATACATAATAGAGATAGATGAAAAAAATTTTGCTAAAACTGAAAAAATATTGAAAGATAACAACATTTACTTTGAAAATATTGGTTTTACTCAAAAAAAATATTTTGAAATTGAAGGTGAGGTAAGAATTAGTAATAAAGAATTATTTCAAATAAACAATAAATGGTATAATAGTTATTAATGGCATTACCTGTAGATGAAATAAAAAAGCTTATAAAAGAGTCTATTCCAGATGCGTCAATCGAAATTAAAGACCTTATGGGTGATAGTAACCACTATGCTGCGACTATAAAATCTTCTAAGTTTAATAATATTAGTAAAATTGAACAACACAAACTTGTATACAAATCATTAAAAGGTAAAATGGGAAATGAATTACATGCTTTATCAATAACAACGGAGGGCAAATAATGGAAATAAATAAAACAATTGAAACACTTATAAATGAAAACGATGTTTGTTTGTTTATGAAAGGGACACCTGATGCGCCCCAGTGTGGGTTTTCGATGGCAGTATCAAATGTTCTTAAACATTTAAATGTAAATTTTAAAGGTATAAATGTGTTAGAGGATGAAGATCTTAGAAATGGTATAAAAATATTTAGTGACTGGCCAACTATACCTCAACTTTATGTAAAAAAAGAATTTGTTGGTGGATGTGATATTGTTAAAGAAATGTTTGAAAAAGGTGAATTAAAAAAATTTTTTGAAGAAAAAAAAATAATTTAATTATCTTGAATAGTATTCAATAACCAAACTTGGTTCCATTATTACTGGAAAAGGTACTTCAGCAAACTTAGGAATTCTTACAAGTTTTGCGGTTTTATTTTTATCATCTAATTGAATATATTCAGGAACATCTCTTTCTTTACTTTGTAAGGACCCATCTATTACTGTAAGCTTTTTGGACTTTTCTCTTACTTCAATAAGGTCAGAGCTTTTAACAACATAACTAGAAATGTTTACTCGCTTTTTATTAACTTTTATATGACCGTGATTTATCATTTGTCTTGCCGCAAATACTGTTGGTGCAAATTTTGCCCTGTAGATTACTGTATCAAGTCTGCTTTCAAGTAACGCTATTAAGTTTTCTGTGGTGTCACCTCTTTTAGAAAGAGCCTTCCTATAAATATTTCTAAATTGTCTCTCATTAATATTGCCATAATAAGCTTTTAATTTTTGTTTTGCTTGTAGTTGAATTCCATAATCTGTTGGTTTGCCTTTTTTATTTTGACCATGCTGACCTGGAGGGTAAGCTCTTGAATTAAAAGGACTTTTAGGTCTTCCCCAAATATTTGCTTTTAGTCTTCGATCAACTTTATGTTTAGATTTAAGTCTTTTTGTCATATTAAGTAATTGAGTGTTTATAAGCTTTGGAAATGATTTGTCAATTAAGCTTTATTGCTATTTTTTGCTTAATGAGCTTATAATACTTGCTAAAATCCTCAATTCTTTATCATTAGGTTCTAGTCTGTAAATTAAATTATTTATATTTAACATCATTGATTTTTTTTTCTCTGTAGGGGTAAAAAAATCTTTTTCTTCTAAGAGATTTATTAAATGTTTAACTAAGGTCGATATATTAGATTTCAATGAAATCTTTAAATTAGACCCCTTTCTTTTAACTTTCTTTTTATTCAATATTTTAAAAATTTCGTAACAAATAATTGTCAAAGAGTGAGATAAATTTAATGACTTAAAGTTAGAAGATGTTGGTATATGTAATATGTAGTTAGAAAATGAAAGATCTTTGTTAGATAATCCTGATGCCTCTGGTCCAAACATTAAACCAATTTTATGATTTTTAGTATTAACAATATTTTTGAATTCTTGAAGTGAAATATGTTTTTTATTAATATCTCTTCGTCTTGCACTTAAAGAAACTACTAGATTAAAAGACTTTATTGCGTTTTCTACTTCATTAAATATTTTTGCTTTGTTAATTACGTCATAAGCTCCAACTGAAGTTGCTTTTGCTTTATGATTTGGAAAATTTATTTTTGGAGCAACAATATGAAGTTTTGAAAAACCAAAATTTTTCATAGAGCGAGCACATGCGCCAATATTTTCTCCCAGTTGTGGTTTAACGAGAATAAATCCGAATTTATTTTTCATTTAAATTGGCGGGGGCTTTTTCTTTATAAAGTTTATAATCTAAACTATCAATTAAAGCTTTAAATGAAGCCTCAATAATATTTGGAGATACACCAACAGTAAACCAACTCTTACCGCTCTTGTCTGTGCTCTCAATTAACACTCTAGTTGTTGCTTCTGTTCCTGTATTTAAAATTCTTACTTTGTAATCCAATAATTTAAGATCAGAAAAAAAATTATAATATTTTTCTACTTTTTTAAAATTAGATCTAATTGCATTATCTAATGCATTTACTGGTCCATTTCCTTCACCAGAACATTTTATTTTTTTTCCATCAATTAAAAAGACAACAGTAGCTTTAGTAGAAATTTTATCTGATTTAGAAACACTTACATCATAACTCTCAACTTTAAGATATTCTGGCACTTTACCTAATAACCGATTAGCTAATAATTCAAAAGATGCATCAGCCCCATCATATGAGTAACCGCTAAATTCTCTTTCTTTAACTTCATCTAAAATTTTTTGTACCTTTTTATCTTTAGAATCAATTTTAACTCCATAAACTTCTAATCTCGATAATATATTAGAACGACCAGCCTGATTTGAAATAATAATATTTCTATGATTTCCTACAGACTTTGGATCTACATGCTCATAAGTTTTAGGGTCTTTTTTTACTGCTGAAACATGCAAACCTCCTTTATGTGAAAAAGCTGATGACCCAACATATGGTAAACTTTTGTTAGGTTTTCTATTCAATAGTTCATCTAATAATCTCGAACACTCTGTTAATGAGCTCAGTTTTTCTTTTTTAATATTAATATCAAATTTATCAGTAAAAGATTTTTTCAAAGACAATGTTGGTATAATTGACATTAAGTTAGCATTGCCACATCTTTCACCTAAACCATTAATTGTCCCTTGCACTTGTCTCACTCCAGCTTGAATAGCAGCGAGCGAATTAGCAACAGCGTTTTCAGTATCATTATGAGCGTGAATTCCTAGGTTTTTTCCAGGAATAATTTTTGTAACTTTAGAAACAATTTCAGTTACCTCGTGAGGCAAAGTCCCTCCATTTGTATCACAAAGGACCAGCCATCTAGCGCCTTGGTCATAAGCACTCTTTAAACAATCAAGTGCATACTCTGGGTTTGATTTAAACCCATCAAAAAAATGTTCTGCATCAAATAAGAATTCTTTCCCGTTTTTGATAATATGTTTAGCTGTATCTTTTATATTTACTAGATTGTCTTCATTTTTAATTTCCAGAGCAGTTTTTACATGAAAATCCCAAGCCTTCCCTACTATACAAATAGCAGAACATGAGGCATTTATTAAAGATGATAACGAAGGATCATTTTCTGCACTTCTACCAATTTTCTTTGTCATCCCGAAAGCAGTAAAAATGCTTTTATTTAAATTTAAAGGTTTTGAAAAAAATTCTGTATCAATTGGATTTGCTCCAGGCCAACCGCCTTCTATGTAGTCTATTCCTATTTCAGATAATACTTTTGCAATTTTATTTTTATCCTCAACCGAAAAGTCTACTCCTTCAGTTTGGGCACCGTCCCTTAAAGTAGTATCAAAAATATATAATCTCTCTTTAGTCATTTAAATTTCCAAATTGTCTTACCTTTTTGATCTTCAATAATTACATCTTTATTTAAAAGTTCATCTCTGATTTGATCGGCTAATTTATAATCACCTTTTTGTTTAGCAGCTAATCTTTCTTCAATTTTTTTTAAGATAAAATCTTCAGAAATATCTTTATTATTTTTTTTTAAATTTTCCCATTCATTTTTATTCAAATCAAATAATCCAATTAATTTACAAGCGCTATTAAAATGTTTTTTACTTTTTTCATCTCCTTTATTTGCTTTTGTATAAAGTTCGTGAATTTTTGCAATAAAACCTGGAGTATTTAAATCATCTAGTAATGTATCAATAACTTCTAATGATATCTCCTCATTTGTTTCATCATAAAGCTGATACCATTTTTCAATTGTTGATCTTTGATTTTCTAAAAGTTTATCATTCCAGTCTAGTGGTTGACTGTAATGAGCGCTGAGTAAAGCTAGCCTAACTACTTGACCAGAATATTTATTAACTGCTTCTGTTATTGAAATAATATTTCCTAAAGACTTTGACATTTTTTCTTTATTAATAGTTACAAATCCATTGTGCACCCAATAATTAGAAAATTTTTCAGAAGAATTATTTGAACAAGACTGAGCTATTTCATTTTCATGATGTGGAAAAATTAAATCTAGGCCACCACCATGTATATCAAATTGTTTACCAAGATATTTTTCACTCATTACAGAACATTCTAAATGCCAGCCAGGTCTTCCTCTGCCCCAAGGTGACTCCCAGCCAGGATCACCTTCTGCTGATGGTTTCCAAAGAACAAAATCCATTGGATTTTTTTTTAATTTAGAAACTTCAATTCTCGATCCCGCTTTTAAATCTTCTAAATTTTTATTGGATAATGCTCCATAATTTTTAAAAGAAGAGACTGAGAAATATACGTGCCCGTCTGCTTCATATGCAAAATTCTTTCCTATTAAAGACTTTGTCATCTCAATCATTTCATTTATATGACCAGTTGCTTTTGGTTCCATGGTTGGTTTTAAACAATTTAATGATTTACAATTTTGATGAAAAATTTTTATAACTTCTTCAGTTATTTCATTAATAGTTTTTTTATTTTTTTTAGATGCCTCAATAATTTTATCATCTACATCGGTAATATTTCTTACATAGTTTACTTTTTCATAAATTCTTTTTAATACTCTGAATAAAGTATCAAAGACAACTAATGTTCTTGCGTTACCAACATGAGGATCGTCGTAAACTGTAGGCCCGCATGCATACATAGTCACAGATTTTGGATTAATTGGCTTAAATAATTCTTTTTTACGGGTTAAAGAATTAGTTAATTTTAAATTATGAGTCATTAAATTTACAAACTGGAATTGGTTCCATTTTGTGAAGATTTTTCTTTCTTATTTCTAAATATTTTTGATAATTAGGATCATTTTTATTTATCATAGCTTTTTCTAACTCGGCATAACTCATTCCTAATTGATCAGTATCGTTTCTCCCATCATTCCAAAGACCATCTGTGGGCTCTGCTTCGATAATTTTTTGATTAATACTAAGATGCTTTCCAAGCTCCCAAACTTCTGATTTTTTACAATCTGCTATTGGAGATATATCAACTCCACCGTCACCGTATTTTGTATAAAATCCAACTCCAAAATCCTCAACTTTGTTTCCTGTTCCTACAACAATACCTGAGTTAGCTGCTGCTACCTGATACAGTGTTGCCATTCTTAACCTTGCTCTTGAGTTGGCAAATCCATGTTCATGATTAAATTCATTTAAAGTTTTTTCAAAATTTAAAAATAAATTCTCTAGTTCTAAAATTTTATGCTCTACATTTTTATATTTATTAGAAATCCATTTACCATGTTCAATACTTAAGTCATGTTGTAATTTAATTTGCTTAATAGGCATACTAAGAACAATTGTTTTTTTGTTTGTTAAAGCGCAGAGAGTACTTACAACAGATGAGTCAATACCACCTGATATACCTACAACTAATGATTTTGGTTTAAATGAAGTATTATCACAATAATCATTAATCCAATCAATTATAATTTTTGATCTTTTTTCTACATTCATAATTAATCTCACTTAATCCTTTTCAGGATTCTGTCTTAATGATTATACATCAATCATTAAGACGCTTCTTTAATAATATTTTTTGAATATTTTGAATTTTTCTTTATTTCCTCAGAAATTAAGAAAGCAAGCTCTAATGCCTGTGATGCATTTAGTCTCGGGTCACAATGTGTTCTGTATCTATTTGTTAAATCTTCGTCAGATATTTTTTGTGCACCACCTGTGCATTCTGTAACATCTTGACCTGTCATCTCTACATGTAAGCCACCAGCATAACTTCCCTCTGCTTGATGAACTGCAAAAACATTTTTAACTTCTTGAAGAACATTATCGAAAGGTCTAGTTTTAAGTCCTGTTGCTGCTTTAATCGTATTCCCATGCATAGGGTCACATGACCAAATAACATTTAAGCCTTCTTTTTTAATACCTTTAATTAATTTCGGTAAATAATCTTCAACTTTGTTTGCACCAAATCTTGAAATCAATGTAATCTTACCTGACTCATTTTTAGGATTTATTATATTACAAAGATTTATCAACTCATCTGTTTTTAAAGTTGGTCCACATTTAATTCCAATCGGATTTTCTATACCTCTGCAAAACTCTACATGAGCTCCATCCAGTTGGCGGGTTCTATCACCAATCCAAACAAAGTGAGCTGATGTATCGTGATACTCACCAGTTGTAGAGTCAACTCTTGTCATAACTTCTTCGAATGGTAAATGTAGTGCTTCATGTGAGGTGTAAAAATTTACAGTTCTTAGTTTCCTATTTGTTTCAGGATTTATTCCACAAGCTTCCATGAAAGATAAAGCATCACTAATTCTATCTTCTATTTCTTTATATTTAATTTTTGTTTTGTCATTAACAAAACCTAAATTCCATAAATGAACTTGTCTTAAATCAGCGAAACCACCTTGTGAAAATGCTCTAATTAAATTAAGTGTAGATGCTGCTTGGGAGTAAGCCCTAAACAATCTTTTAGGATCTGGCACTCTTGCTTTTTCAGTAAATTCCATTCCATTAATATTGTCTCCTAGGTAACTTGGTAACTCCTGATCACCTTTTTTTTCTACTGGTGAACTCCTAGGTTTTGAAAATTGACCAGCAATTCTTCCAACTTTTACAACTGGCATTGAGGCTGAATAAGTTAAAACTAAAGACATTTGTAGAATTGCCTTGAGAGTATCTCTTATATTATCAGGATGAAATTCAGCAAAACTTTCAGCGCAGTCACCACCTTGCAATAAAAAGGCTTTACCATCAACTACTTGTGCTAATGATTTTTTCAGTGATCTAGTTTCTCCAGCAAATACTAAAGGTGGATATTTTTTTAGTTTACCTAAAACCATATCCAGCTCTTTTTTATCTTGATAAGCTGGCAAGTGTTTAGCTGGGTATTTTGTCCAACTATTTAAATTCCATTTTTTCATATTCAACCTGCGATATGTATAGAGTATTGGTTAAAGATATTCAATACATTATTGGCTAAATATTTACTTAAATGTTTCTACTTTACTATTTAATGAAATAATTTTTAATTCAATGCTTAATTTTGGATATTTTTTCTTAAATACCTTTTTAATTTTTTGAAAAGAATTCTTATGTGTTTTTGTTTCATTAATCTTTGAAAATTCTTTTTTTCCATTAATAATTTTTGCAGCACCACAATCTCGATGATTAATTACTATTAGTTTTTTAATATTATGTATTTTGACTGAAGTACCAAAATTATCCCAAAAAACTTTATGCCATTTTTTAAACTTTTTAGCGGTAACACCTATAGCCGATCCAGCTATCGTGAAAGAGCTATATTTTCCGTTTAATTTCTTTTTCTTTAAATAAGTATAAACGATAGGTTGAAATCTAGGATCAATGCATGACAAAACCATTGCTTTGTAATTAGATTTCATTTTATTCAACTGTAACTGATTTTGCTAAATTTCTAGGTTTATCTACATCACAATTTTTCAACAAAGCTACG
>NTJK01000006.1 GCA_002457475.1 Pelagibacterales bacterium MED-G43 | reverse complement strand
ATGATTTGCTTCGGAATGATAAACAAATATTCTTGGTAAATATAATAACCCAGCCATCCAAGAAATAACCGCTACTAAGTGAAGAGATTTAAATAAAAGATATAAATTCATTTAAATATATTTGGTTACTAATTTAGAAAATAAATCAATATGATCACTACTATCATTTAAACATGGTACAAGATCAAAATTTTGACCTCCGTTACTTAAAAAGCTTTCTCTACCTTGTATGTTAATTTCCTCTAGTGTCTCTACACAATCGGAAGCAAAACCCGGGCAAATAACTAAAAGGTTTTTGACACCTTTTTTAGGTAAATTTTCTAGTGTCTTATCTGTATAGGGAGTAAGCCATTCTTGAGGGCCAAACCTTGATTGAAATGTAGTTTCAATATTTATAGATTTATATTTTTCTTTCATTAACCTTGTAGTTTTGTGGCAATAACAATGGTAGGGGTCGCCTTTATCAAAATATTTTTTGGGAATACCATGATATGATGAAATAATTAGATCGGGTTTCCAATTAATTGACTCGACTTTTTTTTCTATGCTTTTAATAAGTGCGTCAATATAAAAAGGCTCACTTTCGTAATGAGGAATCACCTGTAGACTAGGCTGCCATCTCATGCCCATCAAAGATCTATAAACCTCATCACACACGGTTGCTGTTGTAGCTGCTGCATATTGTGGGTATAAAGGTAGGATAATTATATTTTCACAACCTAAGTCTTTAAGTGCGTTTAGCTTTGATTTAATACTTGGATTGCCATATCTCATTGCAAAATCAATAATAATACTATCGTTTCCGATTTTGCTATTAAGCTTCTCGGCCTGGCTTCTTGTGAAATATAAAAGTGGGGACTCGTTAGTATCTTTTTTCCATATTTTTTTATAAGCGTGAGCTGTTTTGGATGGTCTAAAAGTAAGAATAAATAAGTTTAAAATTATTTTCCATATCACTGGATTTAATTCAATGACCCTTCTGTCAGATAAAAATTCTTTTAAGTATTTTCTAATATCCCACCAACTTGTGGAGTCTGGGGTCCCAAGATTAATTAATAAAATTCCAATTTTTCCGAAGTTAACTTTAGGGTGATCATTTTTCATTTTAATATTCTTTGTAAAATTTGACTAATTTAGCTACTTTATCTGGGTCTGTTTCGGGAAGCAAACCATGCCCTAGGTTAAAAATATAAGGCAAACCCTTAAATATATCTAAATATTTCTTCGCAGAGGTTAAGAATTCATCGTTATTTAATAATAATAACTTTGGATCTAAACCTCCTTGTAGAACTACGTTAAATAGATTTTTTTTAATCCAATCGGGATCAACATCATAATCGAGACTAATGCCATCAGGTTTTACTATACTATTAAATTCCTTATAGTTTTCTTTTATACCCTTTGGAAAACAAATTATGGGAATTTTATTTTTTTTACAAAAATCTACAATCTTAAGATTTGGAATATAACAATAATTAGGAAGATCGTTTGGTGATATTAAACCTGCCCAAGAGTCAAAGATCTGGATAACATCTGCACCTGCATTTATCTGGTTTTCGATATGTAAACAAATATATTCATGTAATTTGTCTAAAATTAAATTAACTTCAAATTCTTTTGTTTTGATTTTTTTATAATTAATCTCTTTCTTGCTTTGTTTGGCTCCTAGCATGTAAATTAATAAGGTCCAGGGTGCACCTACAAAGCCTATTAAAGATTTTTTTTTATCTAACTTTTCTCTTGTTTTTTGAATTGCCTTGTATACTGGATGTAATTTGTGTGTAAATGAAATTTTATCATTATTTAAAAATTTTTTAAAATTAAATTCTTCTAGTATAGGACCTTGATCCTTAATAAATTCCACTTTTTGATTTAATGCATAAGGAATCATTAGAATGTCGGAAAAAATGATCGCTGAATCTAGGTTAAACCTTTTTATTGGTTGTAAAGTAATTTCTGAACTTAATTCACTATTCAAACAGAGATTAATAAAATTTTTATTTTCTGATCTAATTTTTTTAAATTCAGGTAAATATCTACCTGCTTGTCTCATAAACCATACTGATTTGCAAACTGTCTTATTTTTTAATATTTCTTTAAGATTACTCATTAATAAATTAAAGTTTATAAGTGTAGTTGTAGGTGTAGCTCCTGTTAATTAGTTATATAACGATTTTTACAACATTTATACATGGGCAATTTAACAACTTTTATTACATTTGCTTAATTTTTAAGTTTTATTCATTTTATAAACATTAAAAAACCATTATTATTAACAATCAATAAATTGTTTAATTAGTGTTAATTAATGTTAGTAATTTTTCTTTTATTTTGAGAAACATGAAAAACATTAATTTGTTATAAGCTTATTAACAAAGATATGAACGAAAAATACAATGTATATCTTGTGTCTGACTCTACCGGTGAAACCTTAGATAGAATATTTTTATCTTTAAAGTCACAATTCGCAAATTTTGAATATGAGAAGAAAGAATTTGCTTTTATAAGAACCGAGCAGCAAGTTGACAAAATTATTAAAGAATGTGGTGAAATTGAAAATTCAATTATATTATATACAATAGTAGAAACTAAACTAGCAAAATACCTTGCAAACCAAAGCGAAAAAAATTCAGTAGCGTGTTTCGGTGTTCTCGGAAATCTAATATTAAGTTTTTCAAAACTCCTAAACCAGAAGGCCATTCATAAACCAAGTGCCCAACACGTTTTGGACGATGATTATTACAAAAGAATTGAAGCTATTCAGTTTACCATGTCACACGATGACGGAAAAAAAGTAGATGATATTAACGATGCAGATGTAATCTTATTAGGTGTAAGCAGAACAAGTAAAACCCCCACTTCAATTTATTTAGCAAATAGAGGTTATAAAACAGTAAATATACCATTGGTCTTAGAACAAAAAATCCCAAAAGATTTAATAAAAAATAAAACTTCTTGCATAATAGGATTAGTAGCTGACCCAGAAAGATTATCAGATATAAGACGTAATAGAGTTGCAATTATGAAAGATCAAAACCTTAAAGAATATACCGACTTAAACTTCATAAAAAAAGAAGTAGAAGGCTCAAGAAATTTATTTAAAAAAAATAATTGGCCTATTATTGATGTAACAAGAAGATCCGTAGAGGAAACTGCGGCCTCGATATTAAAAATTATTGAGATAAAAAAAAATAGATGAAAATAATATTAGCTTCAAAAAGTGGCGTGAGAAAAGAAATTTTAGATAAATATAAAATTGAAAACGAAGTTATAGTTTCAAATGTTGACGAGGAAGAAGTAAAAGAGTCATTGTTAGGTGAGGGTGCAGACCCACTTACAATATCAAAAAATCTTGCTGAAATTAAATCTATAAAAGTAAGTAATAAAAATCCCAATCGTTATGTTTTAGGCGCTGATAGTGTTATATCGCTTAACGGGGACCTAATTAATAAACCAAATTCTAGAGATGAAGCTTTTGATATTTTAAAAAAACTTAACAACTCAGTACATTACCTAATTAGTTCAGTTTGTATTGCTAATAATGGTGCAATGATATGGAATCATTCAGATTCTTCTGAGCTTAAGATGAAGAATTTAAACGAAGACGAATTATCTTCGTACTTAAATAAGATAGATACTAAAACCTTACTCGCTTATGGAGTCTACCAAATAGAAGCAGGCGGGTTAGAATTATTTGAGTACGTAAAAGGTGATAAAGATTCGATCATGGGTCTACCTATCAAGGAAATCATTTACTATATTAAGCAATTAAAAAAATGAAAAAAAAATTTGGAATAGTTGGCAAGCCTATTAAACACTCTTTATCACCGGTTTTACATAAATACTGGTTTAAAAAATATAGTATTAAAGCTGATTATGAAATTATAGAGGCCGATGATAAAGCATTGCCAGGAATAATTAAAAAAATTAAACAAGGAGAATATACGGGTATTAATGTAACTCTACCTTTTAAACAGCAAATTATTAATCATATCGATAAAATAGTTAACGATGCAGAACTTACGGGATCAGTGAACACAGTCCTTTTAAATAATAATAAAGTTGTGATAGGTGAAAATACAGATGTTTATGGATTGCAAGCTGCCTACTTAAAAGAAATTGAAAATAATTTTAATAAAAAAGCTCTAGTTATCGGTGCCGGAGGTGTTTCCCCTTCAGTTATTTTATCTATCAAAAAATCAGGTATTAAAGATATTTCTATAACAAATAGAACTGATGAGAAATGTATTTTTTTAAAAAAAAAATTTAATTTTTTAAGTATAATTCCTTGGGCAGATCTTGAGTTTGAAATAAAAAATTTTGATATAATTATTAACGCCACAAGCTTAGGCCTAAAAAATGGTGATGATTTCAATTTTAATTTTGCTAATACTAAAAACGAGGTTATATATATTGACACGATCTACAATCCTTTGGAGACTAAGACTTTTAAATATTTAAGAGAGGAGGGAAAAAGGGTGTTTAACGGTCTTGATATGTTTATCTACCAAGGGCAAAAATCTTTTTATTTATGGAATAAAGTTAATCCTGAAATTGATGATGGATTAATAGAATTACTAAATTCAAAACTAAAATGATCAAAATAGGAATAACAGGATCGTTAGCCTCAGGCAAAACAACTGCAGGCAAGATATTGTCTTTTAAAAGGGGACCTCTTTTTAGTGCAGATAAAGCTGTAAAAGAACTTTATCAAAAAAAAAACTTCAAGTCGCTAATTGCAAAACGATTTAAAATAAAAAACAATAATCAAATCAAGAAATATTTAAAAAACCTTATTTTAAAAAATAAAAATATTATTAAGAAATTAGAAAAAATAATACATCCCTTGGTGAGAAAAAAAATGAAAAATTTTACTCTACAAAATAAAAATAAAAAAATCCTTTTTTATGAAATACCCTTGTTGGTTGAAAGCAAACTAATAAAACATTTTGATGTAATCATTTTTATAAAAGCAAAAAAACAATTGAGGCTTAGAAGATTTCGGTCAAAAAGTGAAGATAAAAAGTTATTTAATGTATTGAACAACAAACAGATGAACGACACAAAAAAAATTAAATATTGTGATTATGTAGTTGTTAATGAAAAAAATTTAAATATTTTAAAAAAAAATTTATTAGCTATAATTAATAAGTATGAGTGAAGTTTTTTTAGATACCGAGACTACTGGTTTATCTTTTAGAGATGGACATAAAATTGTAGAAATAGCTTGTATTGAGACTAAAGATCTAATAGCAACTGGAAAAGTTTTTCATAAATTGTTAAATCCTAAAAGAAGTATGCCCGAAGAAGCTTTTAAAGTGCATGGGTTTTCACAAGAGTTTCTAAGCGATAAAGAAACTTTTGAGCAAATCGCCGATGAATTATTAGACTTTATCAAAAATAAAAAAATTATAATTCATAATGCTTCATTTGATGTAGGATTTTTGGATGGAGAGTTAGGATTAATTCAAAAAGAAAAAATTAATAGAAAATTGGTAATAGACTCCTTAGAAGTCGCTAGAAATAAATTCCCAGGAACATCAAATTCTTTGGATGCTCTCTGTAAAAGATTCAATGTAGATTTATCTCGAAGAACAAAACATAATGCATTGTTAGACTGTGAATTGTTAAGAGAAGTTTATATTAATTTACTAGATGCAAAAGAACCTAAGTTTAATCTTTCGAATAATATTTCTGAAATAAATATTAATAAAGCAAAAGATTACAGTAAAAAAGTAGTCAAAATTTCTGACATTGAATTAAAAAAACATAAAGAGTTTTTAAAATCGGAACTTAAAAAAAATTTTTACTGAGCTTTTCTCATTTTATATAGTTTTTTAAAGTCAACCCTCTCACTGATTTTTACATCTTTGAATCCTGAGTTTTCAAATAAGAAAATAAATATCTTTCTTAATTCAGGATAAATTTTGCTGGGAACTTCAATAAGGATTATTTTTTCCATCTCTTCTTTAGATAATTTTTTTCCTTCTAACTCAATTATTGTTGAAAAAACAATTTTTGCATTAATCGTCTCGAAATCATCTCTTGTTGGTGAGATGCCTAAGCTTGTTAAAACTTCTATAATATTTTGTTTAGCTTGAGAGCTTTTTATATCAATATTAATTTTATAATTAGCGATGTCTTTTGAAAGTAAAAAAAATGTTTTAGGATTTGGAATATTAAAGTTTAACTCTTTTATGTATTTTCCTATAATTTTATAACTCATCTTTATTATTTTCAATTACCTCGCCATCAATAGTTTTATTTTGTGATTTATTATCGTTTTTTGTTTTCTTCCTTAAAGTTAAATTAAATAAAATTTTTCTTGTAAAAGGAACAAGCAATAAGAAACCAATAAAATCGGTAAAGAAACCAGGAACAATTAGCAAAAAAGCAGCAATGGCTATGGAGGCACCCGACATTATCTCATAAATAGGTGTTTTGTTTTGGTATAGATTGATCATTCCGGACTTCAATGTTTGTAATCCTTGGTGTTTTGCAAAATATAGACCAATTATTGCAGTTAAAAAAATTAAAGCTACTGTGTTCAGGGCTCCAACTACCCCTCCCACTTCAATTAATAGGTATATCTCTAAAGCCGGAAGGCATATAAATATTAGAAAAAATGGGTTCATTTGTCTGATACAAAATTATATGATTAATGTATATTTATCAAATTATGAGTAACAGTTTTGGCTATATAGACATAATTTTATTAGGAATGATCGCCGGATTTATCATCTTGCGCCTACGAAGTATACTAGGTAGAAAAACAGGTCATGAGTCCAAAGTTTATCCTGGTTTTGCTGAAAAAGAATTTAACATACCTAAAAATGAAGTTAAACCAATTAAGCAAAATTTAGAAATTTTAGAGGGTAATGAAAAAAAAGAATTTTTAAGAGGAGCAGAAATTGCTTATGAAAGTATTTTAAGCTCCTTTGCTGTTGGTGATCTGATTAAATTGAAGAACTTATTGTCTTCCAATATGTTTTCAAATTTTTCCGATGCTATTAAGGTTAGAAATAAAGAAGGTATAAAATCAGAATTTACCTTTATTGGTGTCAAAGAATCTTCTGTAGAAAAATATGAGAAAATTAAGGACAATTTATTTGCTACGGTAAAGTTTGTTGCCGAGGTAATATCAGTTAAAAAAGACAAAGATAATAAAATAATTGAGGGTAATCCAGATAAAATTAAGTTCGTTACTGATAGTTGGAAATTTACAAGAAACATTAAACAAAAAGATCCTAATTGGTATTTGTCTGAAATTATCAGCAAGTGATAAAAAAGAAAGAACCTAACCAAGAAGATAAAAAAGCCTGGGAAGAATATATTAAAGATCCTTCCGATATTTACGATAAAGATCAAAGTACCTTGAGCAGCATTCAGAGGAAAGTGCGCTATAAATTTGATTTACACGGGTTTACTTTAGATGAGGCGAATAACAAGGTAAAAGAAATTATAGAACATTGCATTAAAAATAACTTTAGAGAATTATTACTCATCACCGGAAAAGGTTTACATTCCACAAGTGATAAAGACACATTTATATCTAAGAACTTAGGAAAATTAAAACATTCTGTACCTGAGTTTATAAAGACAAATTCAGAATTAAATAAGCTTATTATTTCAATTACTGATGCTGATAAGAAAGATGGTGGTGCAGGAGCAATTATAATTAAGTTGAAAAATTTATAATATAAATTTAGATAAATCTGTATCTTTTACTAAGTTGCCTAAATTATCTTGTACATATTTTTGATCAACGGTAATTGTTTCGCCCGCTCTATCAGTTGCATTAAAACTAATATCATCTAAAACTTTTTCAATAATAGTATGAAGTCTTCTAGCACCTATATTTTCAACTGATGAATTTACTTCAGCTGAAATCTTAGCAAGCATATCAATTCCATCGTCTGTAAATTTAAGATTCACGTTTTCAGTTTTTAGCAGTTCTTTATATTGTTTTATTAAGCTGTTATCAGGTTCTTTAAGAATTCTTTTGAAATCCTCTTCTTTAAGCGCATCTAATTCAACTCTTATTGGCAATCTACCTTGTAATTCTGGTAATAAATCAGATGGTTTAGCTAATTGAAATGCCCCAGAAGCGATGAATAATACATGATCAGTTTTAATTGGACCATGTTTAGTGCTAACAGTTGTACCTTCAATAAGTGGAAGCAAATCTCTTTGCACACCTTCTCTTGAAACGTCTCCTCCTACCCTATCACTTCTTGCGGAAACTTTATCAATTTCGTCTAAAAATACAATTCCATTTTCTTCAGTTGCTTTTTTTGCTTCAGTAATAATTTTATCTTCCTCAATCATTTTGTCTGACTCTTGAGCAACTAAAATGTCATGAGATTCTTTAACGTTCATTTTTTTCTTTTTACCCTTTTTACCACCCATAGATTTTCCAAGAATATCTCCAAGATTTACCATTCCAACGTTTCCACCAGGCATCCCAGGTATTTCGAAACTTTGAAGGGGAGAAGAAGTATTTTGAACTTCTATCTCAATTTCATTATCATCTAAGTCACCAGTTCTTAATCTTTTTCTAAAGCTCTCTCTTGTTGCAACACTTGCTTTGTTACCAACGAGTGCATCTAATACTTTTTCCTCCGCTTTTAACTCTGCCTTTGCTTTAACTTCTTTTCTCTTCTTTTCTCTTTCCATAGCTATAGCAATCTCAATTAAATCTCTTATAATTTGTTCTACGTCTCTTCCTACATAACCAACTTCGGTAAACCTTGTAGCTTCCACTTTTATAAAAGGAGCCTCTGCCAGTTTTGATAATCTTCTTGATATTTCGGTCTTACCTACACCTGTAGGACCTATCATTAAAATATTTTTGGGCAGAACTTCATCCCTCATCTCATCCGATAGAGCTTGTCTTCTCCATCTATTTCTTAAGGCAACAGCTACAGCTTTTTTTGCATCCATTTGACCAATTACATATCTGTCTAACTCGGAAACGATTTCTCTTGGAGATAAAGCACTTACCTTTGAAGTTTTTTTATCTTTTTTAACTACTTTTAAATTTGTTACTTTATTTGGAGGTGTCATTTTAAACTTTTTCTACTGTTACGTTGTTATTAGTAAATACACATATGTCAGATGCAACTTTAATAGATTTTCTAGCAATATCTTCTGCGCTCATATCAGTTTCAGCTAATACTTTTGCAGCTGCAAGTGCGTAATTTCCACCTGATCCAATTCCAATTATTCCATCTTCTGGTTCTAATACGTCTCCTGTTCCAGAAATTATAAAACTATGTTTTTTATCTGCTACAGCCATTAATGCTTCTAATCTTCTTAAAAATTTATCACTTCTCCAATCTTTTGCTAACTCTACTGCAGCTCTTTGTAAATTGCCTGCATGTTTTTCAAGTTTAGCCTCCAGTCTTTCAAATAGCGTAAGAGCATCGGCTGTCGACCCCGCAAATCCTGCGATCACTCCCCTACTCTGAATTTTTCTTACTTTTTTGGCTTTACTTTTTAAAACAGTATTACCTAAACTAACTTGGCCGTCTCCAGCAACTACAGTTTCACCATTTTTTCTAAGTAAGACAATTGTTGTTCCATGCCACTTTTCAGCTGTATTCATATTGTTATATGTGGAGATTAATTTTGGATCTTCAATAGTAAATCTGATTTATTGATAAAATGACCGATTATATATATATCAAAGATAAATCAGAGATAATTTATGGCAAGAAAAGCAAAAATTAGTAGAAAAACAAAAGAAACCAGTATTTCCGTTTCAGTAAATTTAGATGGTAAAGGTAAATATAAAATTAAAACTGGAATAGGTTTTTTAGATCACATGTTAGAACAACTGTCTAAACATTCTTTAATTGATTTAGAGGTAAATGCGAAGGGTGACACACATATTGATTTGCACCACACTACTGAAGACACAGGTATAGCTATCGGTGAAGCTATTAAAAAAGCTGCTGGAAATCGAAAAGGAATAAGAAGATATGCTTCAACAATGATACCAATGGATGAAACATTAAGCAGAGTTTCAATTGATGTATCTAACCGACCATATTTAATTTGGAAAGTTAATTTAAAAGTAGAAAAATTAGGTGAAATGGATACAGAACTATTTAAAGAATGGTTCCAAGCTTTTTCACAATCTGCTGGTGTCACTTTGCACGTAGAAAATATTTACGGTGAGAATAGTCACCACAAAATTGAGTCTTGTTACAAAGGTTTAGCTAGATCATTAAAAGATGCTCTAGAAGTTGATAAAAGAATTAAAAACTCAATACCTTCGACCAAAGGCTCTATTTAAATTTGATGAACGTCACAATTGTTGACTACCAATCGGGCAATATAAGCTCAGTCATTAACTCTTTCACAGAGGTCGCCAAAGACAAAGTTAACTTAGAGGTTTCATCGGACATTAAAAAAATTAAATCTAGCGATAAAATAGTTTTACCAGGCCAAGGATCATTTAAAAGCTGTGTTGACTCTTTAAACAGTATCAGCGGTTTAGTTGAAACGCTTAAAGAATTTGCGATTACAAATAAAAAACCTTTATTAGGCATTTGTGTAGGTTTACAAATGTTTGCGGACATTGGTTATGAGGAAGCAGAAACAAAAGGATTAGGTTGGATTTCTGGTAAAGTTTCTAAAATCGATAATCAAAACGGAAAATTTAAACTTCCTCATATTGGCTGGAACGAGATTGAAATTCAAAAAGAAAGCAAAATATTCAAAGACATAAAAAATAAATCTCATATGTATTTCGTACACAGCTATGAATTCATCCCTGAAGATCAATCAGTCATTTCAGCGACAACAGATTATTCATCAAAGATTGTCTGTTCAGTCGAAAGAGACAATCTATTTGGAACACAGTTTCACCCAGAGAAAAGTGATAAAACTGGATTAAAAATAATTGATAACTTTATAAAACTTTAATGAAAATATTCCCCGCTATAGATATTAAAGACAAAAAGTGCGTGAGATTAATCAAAGGAGACTTTGATTGTAAAACTGAATATGAAACTTCTCCCATAGAACAGGCAGGCAAATACAAAGATAATGGTTTTAAAAATTTACACATTGTTGATTTAGATGGAGCCCTAACAGGTAAGACAGTTAATTTAGATATTATTAAAGAAATAGTAAGCAAGTATGATTTGAAGATCGAAATAGGTGGCGGCGTTAGATCTATCGATAGCATTAAAGAATATATTAATGCAGGTGTTGAGAAAGTAATTTTAGGAAGTGGCGCTATTAAAAATAAAGAATTTCTAAAAGAAGCTTGCGAAAAGTTTAAAAATCAAATCGCTCTAGGATTAGATGCGAAGGATGGAAATCTTTCCGTCTCCGGTTGGAAAGAAAATCTAAATATCGGAACTTTAGACTTTCTTAAAGAAGTCAACAACTATGGAGTGAGCAGAATTATTTACACAGATATAAATAGAGATGGAATGAAAACTGGCCCTAACTTTGATGAGACAGTACAAATTGCAGATCTTTCAAATTGTCCTGTTGTGATTTCAGGAGGCGTTTCTTCAATAAACGATATTAAGAAAGCTAAAGAGTTAAAAAATAATAAAATTGAAGGCATCATTGTCGGCAAAGCCCTCTATGATGGTGATATTAAACTAGATGAGTTAGCGAAGGAGATCAGTGCTTAAAAATAGAATTATACCTTGTCTTGATGTTAAGAATGGAAGAGTAGTTAAAGGTATTAACTTTGTTGAATTAAAAGATGCTGGAGATCCAGTTGAACAAGCTAAGATTTACAGTGATGGTGGAGCTGATGAGATTTGTTTTTTAGATATTACTGCATCTAATGAAAACAGAGAAACAATTATTGATATTGTAAGAAAAACTGCAAAAGAATGTTTTGTTCCTTTGACTGTCGGTGGTGGTGTTAGAACTATTCAAAATATAACTGATTTATTATTAGCTGGCGCAGATAAAGTTTCAATAAATACAGCAGCAGTTAAAGAAGTTAATTTTGTAAAAGAGGCGTCTAAAAAATTTGGCTCTCAATGTATTGTTGTAGCCATAGATGCTAAAAAAGTTTCAGATAATAAATGGGAAGTCTTTACTCACGGCGGAAGAAATAAAACAGGTATTGATGCTATAGAATTTGCTAAACAGGTAGAAACTAATGGAGCTGGTGAAATTTTATTAACTTCCATGGATAGAGACGGAACAAAGTCTGGTTATGATATTGAACTATTAAAAGTAATTACAGACAGTACTAATATTCCTGTTATTGCTTCTGGAGGTGTAGGCACTTTAGACCATCTGTATGATGGTATAGTTAAAGGTGGTGCGAGCGCTGTTCTTGCTGCCTCTATTTTCCACTATGGTGAATACAAAGTTAAAGATGCCAAAGAATATTTGAATTCCAAAAATGTTTCGGTAAGATTATAAAATGTTTGAAAATCTAGAACAGTTAATAAAGATCATTAGAGAAAGAAAAAGTTCTTTTCCGGATAAATCTTATACGAATAAACTTCTCAACGATAAAAGCTTAAGCGTTGCAAAAGTTAAAGAGGAAATAGGCGAACTAATTGAAGCTGTTGAACAAGATTCTAATAAAATACACGAAGCAGCAGACGTGCTTTATCATTTGATGGTTTATCTTGAAGCAAATGATATTAAAATAGAAGATATAATGAGTGAACTTAAAAAAAGACAAAAATGAGCTACGATAAAAATAATATTTTCGCCAAAATTCTTAGAGGAGAAATTCCTTGTAAGAAAGTTTTTGAAAGTGATCATGTTTTAGCTTTTCATGACATAAATCCTCAAAAGAAGGTGCATGTATTAGTAATCCCAAAAGGTGAATATGTTGATCTAGATGATTTTAATAATAAAGCATCAGATAAAGAGATTGTTGAATTAAATAAAGCGGTTACACACGTAGCAAACTTAATGGGCTCAAAAGATAAAGGTTACAGAGCTCTTACAAATATTGGTAGCGATGGAGGACAAGAAGTTCCTCATCTACATTTTCATATTTTTGCAGGTGAAAAGATAGGAAAGATGGTTAGTTAATGGTTTCAAGAGTTAAAAGATATTTTTTAGAGATTAAAGATTTTTCAAATACAATCGATTTAAATCTACCAGAGAATTATAAAATTATTTTAGATGATAAAAATGATTTTCAATTAAACAAATTTTTTTACAAACAAATAGGTCTTGATCATTATTGGAGAGATAGACTTCTTTGGTCCGACAAAGAATGGATCAAGTATGTAACAAATAAAAATTTAGAAACACATGTTTTAAAAAAAGGTGCAGATCTCGTTGGTTATTATGAACAAGAATTTCATCCAGGTTCTAATGAAGTAGAGTTAATAAATATGGGAGTATTAAAAGAATTTAGAGGTTTAAAACTAGGGTCAACTCTTGTTAATCATGCAATTGCTAGCGCATCTAGAAAAAACCCTGAAAGAATGTGGGTGCATACGTGTAGTTTAGATCATAAACATGCATTACAAAATTATAAGTCAAAGGGTTTTGAAATTTTTAAAGAAGAAGAAATCGATTTCGTAGCTTAATTCATCTCAGGAATTTTAAAAGTTCCTTTTTTAAAGACATCATTTTTAGCAACAATGTTCAAAGAGAAATTTATATTGTTGTTGTACTGGTCAATTATTTGCCAACCTTTTAAATCTAATGTTTTCTTGTCGAAGAAAACTGTTATCTCGTTCTCTTCTAAATAAACTAACTTTATAATTCGATCAGATAAATCTAACTTTCCAGATTTTACAATTTCTAAGAGTTTATCTTTATATAAAATATTTAAAAATGGAGATTTTGAAATGGGATAATAGTAAGTTTTGTTATACCTCTTTTGTGTAATTGCTAATCTTTTTTTATTTATTATTAATTCTTTTTTTTTATCATCAAAATAATCACATTTTAATTTTCCAGGAAATTCTAAAAGACAACTTCCCTTTTCAGTTTTGTCATTAATGATTTGATCAAAAGTAAATTCTAAAGAATTTAAATTATTTAATTGAGTGACTATTTGATCTTTTTCATCAGCAGAAAGATTTACTGATAATAAAATAAATATTGTGAAAACTTTATAGAACTTCACGTTTACCAACATGATTTGCTTTACTGACAATACCTTTTTCTTCCATCATATCAATAATTCTAGCTGCTCTATTATAGCCAATTTGTAATTTTCTTTGTAAGAAACTTGTTGAAGCTTTTCCCTCTGATTTAATAATATCAACCGCTTGCGAATACAGTTCGTCTTCATCGCCGTCTCCTTCTGCAGCGGAAGAAGTTTCATTACTTGTATGTGCAGTTATTTCATCCATATAATCGGGCTCGCCTTGTGCTCTAATGGAGTTAACAATTTTTTCTATCTCATTTTCTGAAACAAACGGACCGTGAATTCTAACAATTCTGTTTGCTGAAGACATGAACAACATATCACCTTTACCCAACAATTGTTCTGCACCCTGCTCTCCTAATATTGTTCTACTATCTATTTTAGAACTTACTTGAAAAGAAACTCTTGTTGGAAAGTTTGCTTTGATTGTACCTGTAATAACATCAACACTTGGTCTTTGCGTTGCCATAATAATGTGAATCCCTGCTGCTCTTGCCATTTGAGATAATTTTTGAATGTAGTTTTCTATCTCTTTGCCAGCAACAAGCATTAAGTCTGACATTTCATCAACTACTACAACGATGTAAGGCATCTTTAATTTATGTTTAGCATTGTAACCATCGATGTTTCTCACTCCAACTTTGCTCATAAGTTTGTATCTGCTATTCATTTCTTTCACAGTCCAAGCCAGAGCAGATGTTGCTTTCTTTGCATCGGTGATTACTGGAGTTAATAAATGAGGAATGCCCTCGTAAGTGGATAGCTCTAACATCTTAGGATCGATTAAAATAAATTTACAAAGATCAGGATTTAATTTGTAAAGTAATGAAACAATAATAGTATTAATACAAACTGACTTACCTGAACCTGTAGTTCCAGCAATTAATAAGTGAGGCATTGAAGTAAGATCTCCAACTATCGGCATGCCAGATATGCTTTTGCCTAGTGCTATAGGTAATTTGACATCTTTCTTTTGAAACTTTTCGTAAGAGATGATTTCTCGGAGTGATACGCTTTCCCTTGTCTCGTTTGGTATCTCGATACCTACTGTATTTTTACCAGGTATTACTGAAACCCTTGCAGATGTTGAACTAGTGTTACGTGCCAAGTCCTCGGATAAATTTATTATCTTGGAAACTTTTACACCTGGCGCTGGTTCAAACTCATATAAACTAACAACAGGACCATTATTAATAGCTTTAATTTTTCCATCGATACCAAAATCTAAAAGAATTTTTTCCATAAACTCACCATCAGGACGATTTTTATTTAATTCTGATGCACTAAGTTTTGTGGAACTTTTGTCTAAATAATCTATCGCTGGCAGTTTATATTTTGATCTTAAACTAGTTGTTGGTTTTTCTGATTTAGATAAGCCACTAAATGAAAATGATTGTTGCGGTCTTTCAATGATTTCACTTTTCTCTTCTATAGGATCTGCTTCTAAATTCACATCAGGAATAGAATTTTCTTTTCTCCTGAACAATGAAGCAATTATTGAAAAAGTCCCAGTAATAATTAACTTTATATTTAAATCAGCAGAAAAAATAAAAAAGATCAGAGTTAGTATTAACAAACTGTAAGCAGAATATGTATTATCAATATATGGAAACCATTTGCTTAAAAATTCATAACCAATCTTTCCAACAAAACCCGAGTTGCCATTATCGATAAGCCAGAACGAATTGTTAAAAGTAATATAAATAAAAATAGTACCTAAGACTAAATATGAAACTACTAGAAATAATTTTAAAATTATTCTTTTGATTTCTTTCTTAATTATTAAATTAATTCCCCAAAATAAAAAATTAGCCAAAATTAAAAATGAAACGAGACCAAAACTCTGTAATAGAAAATCAGCTATGCTACTTCCATAGATCCCAAAGAAATTTTTGATCTCAAATTCTCTATCACCATAGACTAATGAAGGATCTTCTGGTGAATACGTCGTAAAAGCTATTGCTAGACCAATACTCGTCGAAATTAAGATTAATCCTATAAATTCAAAGGTTCGTTTTTTTAAAAAATTTGTTACACTATTTAAAAAGTTTGTATTCATATCGAATCGTTTTACGTACTTTTTACCATTTTTATGAAAGTGAGAAAAATTTTAATATGAAAAAACAAAGAATTTGTGTAGTTGGAGACGGTCTTTCGGGTTTAATGGCTGCTTTATCATTGAATAAATTAGAAGGCTTAGAAGTTCACTTAATATCGAGAAAAAATAACCCTTCTAAAGACAAAAGAACAACAGCTATTTCTGCCTCTAACTATGAGTTTTTTAATAAAGTCATACACAATCTTGAAAAGAAATTATTTTGGCCTTCTAAAAAGATCGATCTTTTTTACGAGACAAAAGATCAGAACATGAATTTCTTAAACTTTAATGAAGATAACAAAAATCTTATGTATGTTTTTGAGAATGACAAAATCAAAGAAATTTTAATTAAAGAAATTAAAAAGAATAAAATCAAAACTCTTCACAAAAATATAAATGAATTAAAATGCCTAGATAGTTATGATATAAAAATATTATGCCTAGGCAGAGCTTCAAAAATCTATCAAAGTGTAGTTGATAAAAGATCGTTAAATAAAGATTACAAAGAAATCGCTATCATAGGATACGTTAAACATAAATTAAAAGATTTGAATACTGCCCAATATTTTTTAAAAGAAGGACCCTTAGCTGTACTCCCCTTTTCAAAAAATAATTTTTCTTTTGTTTGGAGTGTAGATAAAAAGTTTTTAAAAAAAGATATTAATTCAGTCGTTAAAACAAAAATTTGTGAAGTTTTAAAAACAAAAAAAATACAGATATCTAATCAGCAATCATATCCATTGATGCTCAATTTAAAACGAACCTATTATAAAAATGATATTCTTATCTTAGGTGAAGGACTGCACACAGTTCATCCTGTAGCTGGTCAAGGCTTCAATCTTGTATTAAGAGATATTAATAAATTACAAAAGATTTTTAAATATTATACAGAATTAGGCATGCTTTTAAAAAGTACCACTGCTCTTGAAGAATTTACTAATAATAGGAAATCTGAGAATATTATTACCGGTATAGGAATTGATCTAACTCATAATTTCTTTAAACAAAATAAATTATTAGATCCATTTAAAGAAACAATTTTGAAAAATATCTCAAAAAATAATACTCTTAAAAAAATAAGTAAATTTATTTCTAATCAAGGTTTATCAATTTAATTCAATGAACATTTACGCTCTTTCATCAGGCAGAGGTCCGTCAGGAATAGCTATAGTTAGAGTCTCAGGTAAAGACACTCTTAAAGTTTGTAAAAACTTAACTAAACTAAAAGAAATTAATTCAAATGAAGTAAATTATTGTAAATTTTATGATCCAAAAAACGATCAAATAATAGATCCAGAGGCTCTATTATTGTGGTTTCCCGGGCCTAATAGCTATACCGGTGATGATTTAGCTGAGTTTCAAGTTCATGGAAGTAACGCTGTTATCAACGCATTATTAAAGGCACTATCAGAGCAAGAAAATTGTAGATTAGCTGAACCAGGTGAATTTACGAAGATAGCTTTTCAAAATGATAAAATTGATCTTTTAAAAGCTGAAAGTATAGGTGATTTAATCCATGCTGAAACAGAGCTTCAAAGAGATCAAGCTGTTAAATTAGTTCAAGGTAATGCTTCAAATTATTATAATGAATTAAGAGAAAAATTAATAAAATCCTTATCTTATATCGAAGCTAAGATAGATTTTGCTGAGGATGATTTACCAGAAAAAGTTTTAAAAGAAGTTCAAAACTCTATTAAAGAAATTCATAAAGATATTCATAAGATAATAGAGGACAATAAAATAGGAGAAAAAATAAGAGATGGTTTTAGAGTTTCTATAACAGGTGAAGTAAATGCAGGCAAATCTTCCCTTTTAAATTTAATAGCGAAAAGAGATGTAGCTATTGTTTCAGATGAAGCTGGAACTACAAGAGATGTAATTGAGACATATTTGAATATAGATGGTTACCCTGTGATCCTAGCTGATACTGCAGGTATAAGAGATGCTAAAAACGAGATTGAAAAAAAAGGTATATCTTTAGCTTTAGGAAAATCAAAAGAAGCTGATTTAAATATTGTTGTTATAGATAATTCTTCAAAAAGCATAAACAATGAAATTAAAAAAATGATCAATAAAGACACGATAGTTTTACTTAATAAATCAGACGTACAAAATAAGCAAAATCAAAAATTTGATGCAGATACGGTGCTGGCGTCAGTTAAAGAAAATAAAAATATTGATATTTTGATAAAAAAAATAAAAGAAAAATTAAGTAAAAAATTAACATCCAATAATACTGCTTTAATCACAAGAGAAAGACATAGAATTAAACTTAATCAATGTTTAAAAGAAATAGATAACTTTCTTAAAAAAGATCAAAATAAAGACCTTGAATTAGCTGCCGAAGACTTAAGAATGGCTACACGACATCTTGGAAATATTGTCGGTAAGGTTGACGTCGAAGAAATCCTTGGATCAATATTTAAAGACTTTTGTATTGGTAAATAAAATACCTCTTGTATTCCTAATATACGGCGTTACATTCATCTTATGATTAAACAAAGCTATGATGTTGCAGTAATAGGTGGTGGGCATGCTGGATGTGAGGCAGCAGCAGCATCCGCTAGAATGGGCGTAAATACTGCCCTTTTTACACATAAAATAGAAACAATTGGTGAGATGTCGTGCAATCCTGCTATCGGAGGACTTGGAAAAGGGCATCTAGTAAGAGAAATAGATGCTTTAGATGGTGTAATGGGTGTTGTAGCTGATAAATCAGGTATTCAATTTAGATTACTAAACAGAAGTAGGGGTCCAGCAGTGCAGGGGCCACGTACTCAGTCAGATAGAGCTCTTTACAAACAGCATATGCAAAAGATTTTACTAAATTACAAAAATTTAGAGGTCATAGCAGATCCTATCATCAAATTTCTGTTTGAAGGCGATAAAGTAATCGGTTTTGTTTGTCAAAGTGGAAAAGAGATAAGAACAAAACAACTAATCTTAACTACCGGTACATTTCTTAATGGGTTAATACATATAGGTGAAACTCAAATACCAGCGGGTAGGTATGATGAAAAGCCATCTACAGGGTTAAGTGAGCAATTAGCAAAATTTAAAATGCAAATAGGAAGATTGAAAACAGGAACTCCACCTAGACTAGACGGTAGTACAATTAACTACGATGATTTAGAAATGCAGCCAGCAGATGATGATCATTACTACTTTTCTTTCCTTACAAACAAAATTGATAACAAACAAATCAAATGCGGTATGACTTATACTAATAACGAAGTCCACAAAATTATTAGTGATAATATTTCTCGAAGCGCAATGTATTCGGGAAACATCAAAGGTGTAGGACCACGTTATTGCCCATC
>NTJK01000005.1 GCA_002457475.1 Pelagibacterales bacterium MED-G43 | reverse complement strand
TGATGTACAAAGAGGACAAGTTCTTTGTAAACCAGGTTCAATAACTCCACACACAGAATTTGAATGTCAGGCTTATATTTTAAAAAAAGAAGAGGGTGGAAGACATACTCCTTTCTTTACAAAATATAGACCTCAGTTTTATTTCAGAACTACTGATGTTACAGGTGAAGTAACATTACCTTCTGGCACAGAAATGGTAATGCCAGGAGATGATGGAAAATTTACCGTAAAATTAATTACCCCAATTGCAATGAATGATAATTTAAATTTTGCAATCAGGGAAGGTGGTAAAACAGTTGGAGCTGGAGTAGTAACTAAAATAATTAAATAACGCTTAGGAGCGTAGTTCAATTGGTAGAGCGCCGGTCTCCAAAACCGGAGGTTGTGGGTTCGAGTCCCTCCGCTCCTGCCAAACTTAGATAAATTTATGAAAAATCCTTTAAAATTTATTCAGGAAGTAAAACAGGAAACTTTTAGAATTACTTGGCCTACTAAGAAAGATACAATGATGGGAGCTGTGATGGTTTTTGCATTGGCTTCTATTGCAGCAATATTCTTTTTGATTTTAGATCAAATTTTAAGGTTTTTACTTAACATTGTTCTCACTATAAATTTTTAAAAATTAAAAATGAATTGGTATATCGTACAAGCTTACTCTGGTTTTGAAAAAAAAGTTGTTGAATCAATAAAAGATGAGCTCAAAAAACATAAGTTATCAGAAAATTTAGAGGAAATATTAGTACCCACTCATCAAGTTACTGAAGTAAAAAAAGGCAAAAGAACAAAGAAAGAGAAAAAATTCTTTCCTGGATATGTATTAATAAAAATTGAACTAACAAAACAAATTTATCATATGATTAAGAACCTTCAAAAGGTAAGTGGTTTTTTGGGTTCAGCAGATAAACCAACACCTATATCTGATAATGAAATTAAGAGAATTCTTGGTCAAGTCACTGAGAGCGCTGTCACTCAAAAATCAGGTATCAGTTTTGAAATCGGAGAAAAAGTAAAGGTTTGCGACGGTCCATTTGCTTCATTTAACGGATTAATTGAAGAAATAGATGAAGAAAAATCTAGACTTAAAGTCTCAGTTTCTATATTTGGTAGAGCAACTCCTGTAGATTTAGAATTTAATCAGGTGGAGAAAAATTAGATGGCAAAAGAAATAACAGGTTACGTAAAGTTACAAATCAAAGGTGGGCAAGCAAACCCTGCACCTCCTGTCGGCCCAGCATTAGGTCAAAGAGGAATAAATATCATGGAATTTTGTAAAGCTTTTAATGAAAAAACAAAAGCTTTTATGGGCAAACCTGTTCCTGTTGTTATTACAGTTTATAAAGATAAAAAATTTGATTTTATAATTAAATCTCCTCCAGCATCACATTTTATAAGAGAAGCAGCAAAATTAAAAAGTGGATCAAAAGAACCAGGAAGAGTTGTAGCTGGTTCAATTACAATGAAACAAGCTGAAGCTATTGCAAAAGAGAAAATGAAAGATTTGAATGCTTTTGATATTAAAGAGGCAACAAAAATTATTTGTGGCTCAGCAAGATCAATGGGTATCGAAGTTAAGGAATAGTTATGAAAAAAAATTCTAAGAGATACAAAGAAATTTTTAAAAATAGTATTAAAGACAAAAAAATTAATGCCAAAGAAGCACTAGATTTAGTAAAAAAAAATTCTACAACAAAATTTGATGAGTCAATTGACGTGTCTTTAAGAATAAATTTAAAACAAACCAAAGGTGGTGATTTTAGTTTAAGAACAATTGTGAATTTACCAAATGGATCAGGAAAAAAAAACAAAGTAGCTGTGTTATGTGAACCAGACAAAACTGAAGAAGCTAAAAAGGCTGGAGCAGATATAGCTGGTTCCGATGATCTTTTAGAGAAGATTGCAGCAGGAAAGTTTGATTTTACAAAACTTATATGCACACCAGCTATGATGGGTAAAATAGGAAAACATGGAAAGGTTTTGGGACCTAAAGGTTTAATGCCTAATCCAAAATTAGGAACAGTAGCAACTGATATTAAGAAAGCAGTTAAAGATATAAAAACAGGATTAGTAGAAATTCGAAATGATAAAGATGGCAACCTCTCTTCTACAATTGGAAGAAAAAGTTTTGGAACAGAAAAATTAATTGAAAATTACAATCACTTTATTGAAAGCGTAAAAAAAGAAAAACCTGATACAATTAAAGGTGAACTTATAAAAAATGTCTACTTAACCTCAACTATGGGAATTTCTTACAAGATTGGAGCCAAATAAAGCTATGATGTCTAAAGACGCTAAGAAAAATTATGTTGAAGAAATGAAAAAAAATTTTACTGACAATGAGTCAGTAATGATTGCTCAATATCAAGGTCTTAACGTAAATGAGTTAGATACATTAAGAAAAGAACTTAGAGAAAAGGGTATTTTGTTTAAAATTACAAAAAATAGAATTACAAAACTGGCTTTGAAAGAAACTCCAAAAAAAGATCTAGAAAAATATTTTACAGGACCTACAGCTGCAGCAATTTCTTCTGATCCAATCTCGACGGCAAAAATTTTAACGAAATTCTCAAAATCAAATGATAAGCTGAAAATAATTGCTGGATTTATGGATGGTAAGGTTTTGGATGAAAAAGAGGTGTCCGTTATTGCCACACTTCCTTCTTTAGAGGAAGCAAGAGCTAAAATAGTAGGAATATTGGCCTCTCCAGCTCAAAAATTAGTGAGTATTTTACTTGCACCTGGCTCAAAAATTGCTAATTTAGCGCGCGCAAAGAGTTTAAAAAATTAAATCACAGGATCAAAAATGGCAGACTTAAATAAAATTATAGATGAACTTTCTACTTTGACTGTAGTTGAAGCAGCAGAATTATCTAAGCAACTTGAGGAAAAATGGGGCGTTACAGCGGCAGCTCCAGTAGCAGCAGCACCAGCAGGTGGCGCAGCAGCACCAGCAGGAGAAGAAAAATCTGAATTTTCAATTTTCTTAGCATCAGCTGGTGACAAAAAAATTAACGTAATTAAAGAAGTAAGAGCAATAACTGGTTTAGGTTTAAAAGAAGCAAAAGATTTAGTAGAAGCTGCTCCAAAAGAAGTTAAAGGTGGCGTAGCTAAAAAAGATGCTGAAGAATTTAAGAAAAAACTTGAAGCAGCTGGGGCTAAAGTAGAATTAAAGTAAACAAAATTAAAGACTAAATTTTATTGCAAATTAAAAAATTGCAGTAAAATTTTTTTATATTTGATGCAATTATCTTTTACTCAAAAGAAACATATAAGAAAAAACTTTGGTAAATTAGTAGAGGGATTATCTATTCCAAATCTAATAGAAGTACAAAAAAATTCATATAATGAATTTTTAGAGTCCAAATCATTAAATGAGCAATTAAGTGATCTATCTAAAGGTATTGATAAAGTTTTTAAAAGTATTTTTCCTATTGAAGATGGAAATGATAAATCAACTTTAGAATATATTTCTTATAAACTAGAAAAACCAAAATTTGACGTAATAGAATGTAAGCAAAGAAGTCTTTCCTACTCAGCTGCACTAAAAGCAAATTTAAGACTAGTTGTCTACGATATAGATGCTGAAAACAACACAAAACAAATTCTTTCTGCCAAAGAACAGGAAGTTTTTATTGGAGATCTTCCGTTAATGACACCAAGCGCAACTTTTATAACTAATGGCGTAGAAAGAGTTGTCGTAAATCAAATGCACAGAAGTCCTGGAGTATTTTTTGATCACGATAAAGGTAAAACACATGCAAGTGGTAAACTTTTATTTAATTGCAGAATTATCCCTGGTAGAGGGTCTTGGCTTGATTTTGAATTTGACCCAAAGGATATTTTATATTTTAGAATAGATAGAAAGAAAAAACTTCCAATAACATCCTTTTTGTTTGCGCTAGGATTTTCTAAAGATAAAATTATTGATACTTTCTATTCAACAAATAAATATATATTTAACAAAGAGACAAAAAGCTGGGTTACAGATTTTGATTTGGAAAACTATAAAAGACCGCTTAAACTTTCCTACGATTTAATTGATGCAAAAAACAATAAAAAAATTCTAGGCAAAGGTGAAAAATTAAATGTTGTTATTGCAAAAAAACTTCAAGAAAAAGGATTAACCTCTATTTCCATTCCAAATGATCAAATTATAGGCAAATATTTAGGGAAAGACATAAAAGATAAAAATGGAGAAATTATAGTTGGAGCTGGTTTTGATATCACTGAAGAACAATTAGAAAAAATAATATCCCAAGGCGAAAAAGAACTAAATGTTGTAAATATAGATCCAATTAATAAAGGGCCTTACATTTTAGAAAGTCTTAAAATAGATAAAAATATCAATAAAACAGAAGCACTTAATGATATCTATAAAGTTCTAAGGCCGGGAGAAGCTCCTTCTGTTGAAATTGCAGAGGAAATATTTAGTAATTTATATTTTAAAAAAGAAAGATATGATTTATCAGAAGTTGGTAGAGTAAAACTGAATTCCAAACTTAATCTAAATACAAGCCCTAAAAAAACTATATTAGAAACAACTGATATAGTAGCAATAATAAAATTCATGTTAGATTTAAGAGATGGTAAGGGCGATGTAGATGATATTGATCATTTAGGAAATCGAAGAGTTAGATCCGTAGGTGAATTGGTAGAAAATCAATTCAGAATTGGCCTCTTAAGAATGGAAAGAACGGTAAAAGAAAAAATGTCTACTTTTTTAGAGATAGAGTCAGCTATGCCTCAAGATTTAATTAATGCAAAACCAATAACTACCTCTTTAAAAGATTTTTTTGCAACATCTCAGCTTTCTCAATTTATGGATCAAACTAATCCATTATCTGAAATTACACATAAAAGAAGAGTATCAGCTCTAGGACCAGGTGGATTAACTAGAGAAAGAGCAGGTTTTGAAGTGAGAGATGTTCACCCAACTCATTATGGAAGAATATGTCCAATTGAAACTCCAGAAGGTCCAAATATTGGTTTGATCAATAGTTTAGCTACTTATTGTAGAGTAAACAAATTTGGTTACATAGAAAGTCCATATAAAAAAGTCATCAATGGTAAAGTGACCTCAGAAATTAAATATTTGTCAGCTATTGAAGAAGAGAAACATACAATTGCTCAGGCTAATTCTGCACTGAATAAAGATGGTTCATTTGTAGAAGAACTAGTAGCTTGTAGAAAAAATCTTAATTTTGAATTATCTTCGAGAGAGAATATAGAATTCATAGATGTTTCACCTAAACAATTAGTATCTGTTGCTGCCGCTTTAATACCTTTTTTAGAAAATGATGATGCTAATAGAGCGTTAATGGGCTCTAACATGATGCGACAAGCGGTGCCTTTATTAAAACCAGAGTCACCTCTAGTAGGAACAGGCATCGAATCTGACGTTGCTTTAGACTCAGGAGTAACCATAGTTGCTAAGAGAAGTGGCATAGTTGATAAAATTGATGGTAAAAGAATTGTAGTCAAAGCAACTGACGTAACTGATTTATCCCAATCGGCTGTTGATATTTATAACTTATCTAAATTTCAGCGTTCAAACCAGAATACATGTATCAATCAAAAACCATTGGTCAAAGTAGGTGATAAAATTAAAAAGGGCGATATTATTGCTGATGGCCCGGCAACTAAATTAGGAGAATTAGCTTTAGGTAAAAATGTTACGGTCGCTTTTATGCCTTGGCAGGGATACAATTTTGAAGACTCAATATTAATTTCTGAAAGATGCGTTACAGATGACGTATTCACCTCAGTTCATATTGAGGAATACGAGTCTATGGCAAGAGATACAAAGCTTGGTGCAGAAGAAATAACAAGAGATATTCCAAATGTAAGTGAAGAAAGTTTAAGAAATCTTGATGAGTCTGGAATAGTTTATGTAGGCGCAGAAGTTAAACCAGGTGACATATTAGTTGGAAAAGTTACTCCAAAGAGCGAAACATCTTCTAGCCCAGAGGAAAAATTATTAAGATCTATATTTGGAGAAAAAGCTACAGATGTTAGAGACTCATCTTTAAAATTACCTTCAGGAAGCACAGGTGTAGTAATTGATGTTAGGGTTTTTAATAGGCATGGTATAGAAAAAGATGAAAGATCAATAGCTATAGAGAGAGCTGAAATAGAATCTGTTCAAGAAGATAAAAAAGTGGAAGAAGAAATACTAAATAGAAACATAAAACTTAGAGTTATAGATTTATTGAATGGACAAAGTATTAATAAACAATTTAAAGAATTAAAACCTGGTACTACTTTAAATCAAAATGATTTTGAAAGTTTATCATTAAAAGATTTATGGAAAATACCTTTAAGTAAAGTAGAATTAAATACAGATTTAGAAAAACTTAAAAATCAATTTGAAAATGCATCTGAAGATATAAAATTTAGATTTGAAGATAAAGTCACAAAAATACAACAAGGCGATGACTTATTACCAACTGTCATGAAAGTAGTAAAAGTGTTTGTTGCTGTAAAAAGAAGATTAATGCCAGGTGATAAAATGGCAGGTAGACATGGCAACAAAGGTGTAGTTAGTAAAATTGTTCCAGTAGAGGATATGCCATATATGGAAAACGGAAAACCAGTTGACATAGTTTTAAATCCACTTGGAGTCCCGAGCAGAATGAATGTTGGTCAAATTTTGGAAACACATTTAGGCTGGTCATGTTCTGAGCTTGGTGATCAGATCAAAAAATACTTAAAGAATTTCGACAAAGAAATTGAACAAATAAAAGAAAAATTAAAAGAGATTTATGGAAAAAATTACTATGAAGGAGTTATATCTAAATTATCAAATAAAGAGGTTGCTGAATTAGTTCAGAACTTATCCAATGGAGTTCCAATTGCTACACCGGTTTTTGATGGTGCAAGCACTGGAGATATAACAAAAATGTTAGATCTCGCTAAACTACCTAATTCAGGTCAAACACACTTATGGAATGGTCAAACCGGAGAAAGATTTGATAGACCTGTAACCGTCGGAATTATTTATATGTTAAAATTAAATCACCTTGTAGAAGATAAAATTCACGCTAGATCTACCGGTCCATACAGTTTGGTGACGCAACAACCACTTGGAGGAAAAGCACAGCTAGGAGGCCAGAGATTTGGAGAAATGGAAGTTTGGGCACTTGAAGCTTACGGTGCTTCATACACTTTACAAGAAATATTAACTGTTAAATCAGATGATGTCGCAGGAAGAACAAAAGTTTACGAAACTATAGTAAAAGGAAATAATAACTTTGAGTCAGGTGTTCCAGAGTCTTTTAACGTTTTAGTAAAAGAGATAAGAGCATTAGGCTTAAATATTGAGTTAAATTAATTATGGAAAGAAATATCACAAAAAGCTTTGAAAATCAGAATTTAACTCAAGAAAATAATTTTGATAGCATAAAGATTACTTTAGCCAGCCCCGAGAAAATCAAATCATGGTCTTATGGTGAAATAAAAAAACCAGAAACCATTAATTACAGAACTTTCAGACCAGAAAAAGATGGCTTGTTTTGTTCAAGAATATTTGGACCAGTAAAAGATTACGAATGTCTATGTGGAAAATATAAAAGAATGAAATTTAGAGGGATTATCTGTGAAAAATGTGGAGTTGAAGTAACAAAATCAAATGTAAGAAGAGAAAGAATGGGACATATTGATCTAGCCTGCCCAGTAGCTCATATTTGGTTTTTAAAATCTTTACCAAGTAGAATTTCTTTAGCTATAGACATGAAGCTGAAAGAAGTTGAGAAAGTTCTTTATTTTGAAAGTTTTATTGTAGTGGAACCTGGTTTAACAACTTTAAAAAAGGGACAACTTATTTCAGAAGAAGCACTGCTAAAAGCACAAGAAGAGTTTGGTGAAGATGCTTTTACAGCTGGAATTGGGGCGGAAGCTGTTAGAGAAATTTTAGTAAACTTAGACCTTAAGAAAGAACAAAAAAGATTAAGAGAGTCTTTAAAAGAAATAAAATCAAAAGTTACTGAAGAAAGAACTATTAAAAGACTAAAATTAATCGAGTCTTTTATTAATTCAGGTAATAAACCAGAGTGGATGATTTTGACTTCTGTTCCAGTTATACCACCAGAGTTAAGACCATTAGTGCCATTAGACGGTGGAAGATTTGCAACTTCAGATTTAAATGATTTATATAGAAGAGTTATAAATAGAAACAACAGATTAAAAAGACTTTTAGACTTAAAAGCTCCAGACATTATTGTAAGAAATGAAAAAAGAATGCTTCAAGAGTCAGTAGATGCATTATTTGATAATGGTAGAAGAGGCAGAGTTATAACTGGTACAGGTAAAAGACCTCTTAAATCATTAGCTGAAATGCTAAAAGGTAAGCAAGGTAGATTCAGACAAAATTTATTAGGAAAAAGAGTAGACTACTCAGGTAGATCAGTAATTGTTGTGGGCCCAGAATTAAAACTGCACCAATGTGGTCTTCCTAAAAAAATGGCCTTAGAGTTATTTAAACCTTTTTTATATGCAAGATTAGACAAATTAGGTTTGGCAACAACTATCAAGCAAGCAAAAAGATTAGTAGAAAAAGAAAAAAGTGAAGTTTGGGACTCACTTGAACATATAATTAGGGAACATCCTATCCTTTTAAACCGAGCACCGACACTGCACAGACTTGGAGTGCAAGCTTTTGAGGCAAAACTTATTGAAGGAAATGCTATTGAATTACATCCATTGGTTTGTGCTGCATTCAATGCAGATTTTGATGGGGATCAAATGGCTGTTCATATACCTTTAAGTTTAGAAGCCCAATTAGAAGCTAGGGTTTTAATGATGTCCACAAACAATATTTTAAGTCCATCAAATGGTAAACCTATAATTGTACCTAGTCAGGACATAGTATTGGGAATTTATTACCTCTCTCAAGCAGAAGAAAACGATAAAAAACCTAAAGGAATATTTTCGAGTATTGAAGAAATTGAACAAGCATTAGAAAATAAATCAATTAGTTTACATTCAAAAATAGTTTCTACATTTAACACAGTTGATAAAGACGGCAAAGTTACTATAGAGAAATACACAAGCACAGCAGGAAGGTTTTTACTAGCTAATGTTCTGCCGAAAAATCATAATATTAAATTTACGTTAGTAAACAAGTTATTAACTAAAAAGAATGTATCTGAAGTAATAGACACTATTTTTAGATATTGTGGACAAAAAGAAACAGTAATTTTTTGTGATAGGATAAAAACTCTTGGTTTTAAGCATGCATTTAAAGCAGGAATATCATTTGGAAAAGACGATTTGATAATACCAAAAACAAAAGAGAATTTAATTAGCAGTACAAAAAAACAAATTGAAGAGTATGAGAAGCAGTATTCTGATGGATTAATTACAAGAGGAGAGAAGTATAATAAAGTTGTTGATATTTGGTCTAAGTGTACTGACACTGTTGCAAACGAAATGATGAAAGAAATTTCATCAGCAGAAAAAATTTATGACGATGACAGAATAGAAACAAATTCAGTTTATATGATGGCTGATTCTGGTGCAAGAGGATCACAAGCTCAAATGAAACAATTAGCTGGAATGAGAGGTTTAATAGCAAAACCTTCAGGTGAAATTATTGAAACACCTATTATCGCAAATTTTAAAGAAGGTTTATCAGTTTTAGAATATTTCAATTCTACACACGGTGCTAGAAAAGGTTTGGCGGATACTGCTTTAAAAACTGCAAACTCAGGTTATCTTACAAGAAGATTATGTGATGTCGCTCAAGATGTACAAATAACAAAAGCTGAATGTGATCCTAAAAAAAGATCATCTGTAACTATTTCAGAAATCATTGAAGGAGGAAACATTTTAGTTAGTCTATCTGAGAGAGTTTTAGGAAGAGTTATTGCAGAGAATATTAAAAATCCAGTGACTGGTGAAATAATTATTAAGAAAGATAAATTAATTGATGAATTTGATTGTGAAAAAATTGATGCAGCGGGTGTTAAATCAGTCAACGTTTATTCGGTAATTACTTGTGCATCAACAAAAGGTGTTTGCCAAGTATGCTATGGTAGAGATCTTGCAAGAGGTAAGCTTGTGAGCGTAGGAGAAGCAGTAGGAATGATTGCTGCTCAATCAATTGGAGAGCCAGGCACGCAATTAACCATGAGAACGTTCCACGTTGGAGGAACTGCCCAAATTAAAGAGGAGTCTCAAATAATCTCTCAAACAAAAGGAAAATTAAATATAATAAATAAAAATCTTATAGAAGACTCAAAAAAGAACACTATAGTTATGGGTAGAAATACTCAACTAAGCATCGAAGATGACAACGGCAGGCAATTAGCAATTTATAAAGTTAACTACGGATCAAAACTATTTTTTAAAGACGGTGATATAGTTGATAAAGGAAAAAAAATTGCAGAATGGGATCCATATACTCTACCAGTTATTGCTGAAACAGGAGGAATTGCAAATTATATGGATTTAATGGAAGGCAGCTCTTTGACCGAGACTCTTGATGATGCAACAGGATTATCATCAAAATCTGTAACTGACTGGAAATCTTCATCTAAAAACTCTGAATTAAAACCAAGGATAACTCTTAGAAATGATAAAGGTGAAATTATTAAAAAAGCTGATGGAAATGAAGCAAGATATTATTTAGTTCCAGATACTATTTTATCTGTAAAAGATGGTCAGAAAATTTCTGCTGGAGATGTATTGGCAAGATTACCAAAAGAAACATCTAAAACAAAAGATATTACCGGCGGTCTACCAAGAGTTGCTGAACTATTTGAAGCAAGGAAACCAAAAGATAGTGCAATTATAGCTGAGAATGATGGAGTTATAGAATTTGGAAAAGAAGTTAGGGGTAAACAAAAAATTTCTATTGTTGCTTCAACCGGTGAAACTTCAAATTATTTAATTCCAAAAGGAAAACACGTCAATTTTAACCAGGGAGAAAAAATTAAAAAAGGTGAATATTTACTTGATGGAGCTCCATTGCCACACGATATTTTAAGAGTATTGGGTGTTGAAAAATTAACAGAGTATTTTGTAACTGAAGTTCAAGAAGTTTATAGACTTCAAGGTGTTGTAATTAATGACAAACATATTGAAACTATTGTTAGACAAATGTTGAAAAGAGTTGAAGTTAAAGATCCTGGAGACTCTGAATTATTAGCTGGTGAAGTAATAGATTTATTAGACATTAACGTTATAAACGACAAATTGAGAGAAGAGAAAAAGAAACCGGCCATTTTTGAAAGAGTTTTACTTGGAATAACTAAAGCTTCTCTTCAAACCAACTCATTTATATCAGCAGCTTCATTCCAAGAAACCACTAGAGTTCTAACTGATGCATCCATTAAAGGAAAAACTGACTCATTAGAAGGTTTAAAAGAGAACGTTATTGTTGGTAGATTAGTCCCAGCGGGTACTGGATTAACTAAAATTGACTGGGATAAGCAAGCAAGAGATCAAGATAAGGCTAGGTTGGAAGAACTTAAAAAACAAGAGCTAGAATCGGCTCCAGAAGCGCCAGAACAAACAGCTTAAATTTAATTTTAAAACCCATAAATTATTGACTTTTATCAATTCGATGCTAGTTTACGGCACATTTTGAATGTTAGAAGTAAGGTAAATTATAACCTTAAACACTAACCAAATACCTAAAGGTTTATCCTTAATTCCAACTTCAAAATATTATTATGCCAACAATTAATCAATTGATTAAAAAAAGTAGAGTTAAACCTGTTGCTAGAAACAAAGTTCCAGCACTTGAAAGACAACCTTTAAAGAGAGGAGTGTGTGTTAAAGTTTATACAACAACTCCAAAAAAACCTAATTCTGCTTTAAGAAAAGTTGCACGAGTGAGATTATCTAATGGTTTTGAAGTTACAGCTTATATTCCAGGTGAAGGTCACAATTTACAAGAACATTCAGTAGTTTTATTAAGAGGTGGACGTGTAAAAGATTTACCAGGAGTTCGTTATCATATTTTAAGAGGTAATCTTGATACTCAAGGTGTCGCGAATAGAAAACAAAGAAGATCTCTTTACGGAGCAAAAAAACCAAAATAAATTATGTCTAGAAAACGAAAAGCTCCAGTTAGAAAAGTTTATCCTGATCCAAAATTTCATTCAGAAGTTGTTTCAAAATTTATTAATTCAATTATGTACGATGGAAAAAGATCTACAGCTGAAAAAATTCTTTACGATGCTTTAGATAAAATTAAATCCAAAAACAAAGAAGACCCATTAAAAATTTTTAACTCAGCCATTAGCAATGTCAAACCAAATCTTGAATGTAGATCTCGAAGAGTTGGAGGTGCCACTTATCAGGTTCCAGTAGAAGTTAAAGCTAAAAGGGCTCAAGCTCTGGCATTAAGATGGATAATGGATGCTACAAGAAAAAGAAAAAATAAAACTATGGCAGAAAAATTATACGCAGAGATTTTAGATGCATCACAAAATAAAGGATCAGCAATTAAAAAAAGAGAAGACACACATAAAATGGCAGAGTCAAATAAGGCTTTTGCACATTTTAGGTGGTAATAAATTATGACTAAGTACACATTAGATAAATATAGAAATATTGGTATCATGGCCCATATAGATGCCGGTAAAACGACTACAACAGAAAGAGTACTATATTATACGGGAAAGAGTCATAAAATTGGTGAAGTACATGATGGTGCTGCAACAATGGACTGGATGGAACAAGAACAAGAAAGAGGCATAACTATTACTTCTGCTGCTACGACTTGTTTTTGGAGAGATCATAGAATTAATATTATTGATACACCTGGCCACGTAGATTTTACAATTGAAGTAGAAAGATCGCTAAAAGTTTTAGATGGAGCTGTTTGTGTTTTTGATGGAGTTGCAGGCGTTGAACCTCAATCAGAAACTGTTTGGAGACAAGCTGATAAATATAAAGTTCCGAGAATATGTTTTGTAAATAAACTAGATAGAACAGGAGCAGATTTTTATCGTTGTGTGGACATGATTAAGGATAGACTTGGTTGTAAACCTTTAGTTTTACAATTGCCTGTTGGAGCAGAGGCAGATTTAAAAGGTGTCGTGGATCTAGTAAAAATGAAAGCAATTATTTGGCAGAATGAGGATTTGGGAGCAAAATTTGATATTGTCGATATTCCTGAAGATTTAAAAGAAAAAGCAAGTACCTACAGGAAAGAATTAGTTGAAGCTGCAGTGGAAGAAGACGAAAAACTTATGGAGTCTTATTTGGAAGGCAAAGAGCCCTCAGAAGCTGATTTAATAAGATGTATAAGAAAAGGAACTCTTGGTTTTAGCTTTGTTCCAATAACAACTGGTTCTGCTTTTAAAAATAAAGGAGTTCAACCTCTTTTAGATGCAGTAATAGATTATTTACCAAGTCCAAAAGATATTGGATCTATAGAAGCAACAAAACTTAATTCTGAAGATAAATTAGAAATGAAATTTGATGATAACGAGCCATTTTCCGCTTTAGCTTTTAAAGTTGCAAATGATCCATTTGTAGGTTCTTTAACATTTATAAGAATTTATTCTGGTAAAATACAAGCTGGTACATCTGTATATAATTCCTCTAAAGAAAAAACAGAGAGAGTTGGTAGAATGCTTTTAATGCATGCTAATAGCAGAGAAGATATTAAAGAAGCCACAACTGGTGATATAGTCGCTCTAGCAGGATTAAAACACACAATCACGGGACACACCTTATGCAATGAGAATAAACCAATTCTTTTAGAACCAATGGAGTTCCCCGATCCTGTAATAGAAATTGCAGTAGAACCTAAAACTAAAGCAGACCAAGAAAAAATGGGTGAAGCTTTAGCTAGATTAGCTAAAGAAGACCCATCATTCAGAGTTACCTCTGATGAAGAGTCAGGGCAAACAATTATTAAAGGGATGGGAGAACTACATTTAGATATTATTGTAGATAGAATGAAAAGAGAATTTAAAGTGGAGGCAAATGTTGGTGCACCTCAAGTAGCATATCGAGAAACAATATTAGGCTCTACAGAAGTCACTTACATTCATAAAAAGCAAAGTGGTGGATCAGGTCAATTTGCTAAAGTTACTTTAAACGTTGAACCACTTGAACCAGGACAAGGTCGTGAAGTTGAAAATAAAATTAAAGGTGGAGCTATACCAAAAGAATTTATTCCAGGTGTAGAAAAGGGAGTGTTAAGTGTAGCAGAGAGTGGAATATTAGCAGGATTTCCAGTGATCGATTATAAAGTAACAATTTTAGATGGCCTTCACCATGATGTTGACTCAAGTGTATTAGCTTTTGAAATAGCATCAAGAATGTGTTTCAGAGAAGCTTGCCAAAAAGCTACATTAAAACTTTTAGAACCAATGATGAAAGTCGAAGTAGTTACTCCTGAAGATTTTATGGGTGATGTTATTGGGGACCTAAATAGCAGAAGGGGACAAGTTGCTTCGACGGAGCCTAGAGGTAATGCTACAGCAATTAATGCTACGGTTCCATTAGCAAATATGTTTGGATATATAAATAATTTACGTTCTTCAACACAAGGTAGAGCACAATATACAATGCAATTTAGCCATTATGATAAAGTTCCTCAAAACGTACAAGATGAGGTAACCAAGAAATTAGCTTAAATATGGAAAATCAAAATATTAGAATACATTTAAAAGCATATGATAACAAAATCCTTGATTTATCTACCGAGGAAATCGTTAATACTGCTAAAAGAACTGGGGCACAAGTTAAAGGACCAATTCCTCTGCCGACAAGAATTGAGAGATATACAGTTTTAAGATCTCCACATATAGATAAAAAAAGTAGAGAACAATTTGAGTCAAGAACACATAAAAGATTAATAGATATAATTGAACCAACACCTCAAACAGTAGAAGCTTTAATGAAATTAGATTTGGCTTCAGGTGTGGACATTGAGATAAAGATTTAAAATATGAGCATTGGATTAATAGGTACAAAAATAGGAATGACCAGAGAGTTCATGGAAAGCGGACAATCTGTGCCTGTAACTGTTATAAAAGTTGAAAAAGGAAGGGTTCTTGACGTAATAACCAAAGAAAAAAGAGGTTACGCTGCTGTTAAATTAGGGTTCTTTAAACTTAAAAATTCAAAACTAAATAAACAAATGAAAGGTTATTTTGCTAAAAAAAATACTGAACCTAAAAAAATTCTTAAAGAATTTAGAGTAGAAAACAACGATCAATATAAAGAGGGTAACGAATTAGGATTAGAAATTTTTAAAGATAAAAAATTTATAGATGTTAGATCTAAAACTGTCGGAAAAGGTTTTGCAGGTGTTATGAAAAGATGGAATTTTGGAGGTCTAAGAGCTTCTCACGGTGTATCAGTTTCTCATAGATCGCATGGATCTACTGGTCAAAGGCAAGATCCAGGTAAAGTATTTAAGGGAAAAAAAATGGCTGGTCACATGGGCGATAAATTAAGAACAATGTTAAATTTAGAAGTTGTGAAATCAGATTTAGAAAATAATTTGTTATATTTAAAGGGTTCAATACCTGGATCAAAAAACTCAACAGTATATTTAAGAGAGTCTGTAAAAAATGTTACGAGAAAAACAATTAAAGAGAAACATGAAGCAAAAGTTAAAGCAGCCGCAGCTAAGAAAGGAAAAAAATAAATGAAATTTCCTCTTTTAAGCATTGATGGAGCTAAAGCAGAATCGATAGAGATTTCAGACAAATTAGTGAAATTAAAAGTAAATCACAAATTAATTAAGTTTGTTATTGATTGGCAATTGAATCATGCAAAACCTAGAGTTGCTAAAACAAAGCAAAGAAACGAGATAAGAGGTTCTACAAAAAAGATAGTTCCTCAAAAGGGAGGTGGTGGCGCAAGACATGCTAGTAAAAAAGCCCCATTATTTGTTGGAGGCGGTGTTGCTCATGGTCCAAAAGGTTCTGTTTACAAAGTAAAAAAAATTAACAAAAAAGTAAGAAAACTAGCTCTTGCTCAAACATTATCAAAAAAGAATTTAGATAAGAATTTACATATATTAGCAGATGTAAAAAAAGAAATTAAAAAAACAAAAGAGTTCAATAAGTTTCTCGTCAAAAATAAATTGGCGAATGTCCTAATTATTTCTGATAACGATTCAATGAAAAACATAGATAAGTCTGCACGAAACATTAAAAATGTAAAATTGATAAAAGAAGAAGGTACTAATATTTACGATTTATTTAAGTATAAAAACGTAATAATGACGTCTTCATCTGTAAAAAAAATTCAAGAAAGGGTGCTAAATGAAAAAAATTAATCATATAGATTCAATTAGAAATCCAATTATCACTGAAAAAGCTACAATTTTATCAGAACAAAATAAAACTGTTTTTAAAGTACATGAAAAAGCAAACAAGAAAACTATAAAAAAAAATATAGAAAAATTGTTTAAAGTTAATGTAATAAAAGTAAATATTATTAATCAAAAATCTAAACTAAAAATGAAGCAAGGAAAAAAATCTATCAAAAGTGGGTATAAAAAAGCAATAATAACACTTAAAAAAGGTCAAAGTATAGATCTAACTACTGGAATTTAATAATGGCATTAAAAACTTTTAAACCCTATACAAAAACTACAAGAGGAACAGTAATTGTAGACAAGAGCAGTTTATGGAAAGGTTCATCATATAAGCCATTAACTAGAGGTCAACATGTTACTGGCGGTAGAAATAATGCAGGGCGTATTACCTCAAGACATATGGGCGGTGGTTCAAAACACAAATTCAGAATTATTGATTTTTTTAGAAAAAAGAAAAACATGAAAGCTACTGTCGATAGAATTGAATATGATCCTAATAGAACCGCTTATATTGCTTTAATTACATATGAAGACAAAGAAAAAGCTTATATAATTTCACCTCAAGGCTTAAAGATAGGTGATACAGTTGAAGCTGGCAAAAATGTAGAAATTAAGACTGGCAACTCTCTAGAGCTTAAAGATATACCACCAGGCACTTCTATACATAATGTTGAGTTAATTCCTGGTAACGGCGGTAAACTCGCTAGATCCGCTGGATCTTCTATAACTCTATCAGGATATGATGGAGATTACGCTATATTAAAATTATCTTCAGGTGAAACAAGGAAAGTTAATAGTGCTTGCACTGGAACAATAGGAATAGTTTCAAATCCAGATCAAAAAAATGTTAAAATTGGTAAAGCAGGAAGAAATAGATGGAGAGGAAAACGTCCTCAAACAAGAGGTGTTGCAATGAACCCTGTGGACCACCCACATGGTGGCGGTGAAGGTAAAACTTCTGGAGGAAGAAGTCCTGTTTCTCCATGGGGACAATCAGCAAAAGGTTTAAAAACAAGAAGACCGCAGAGAAGTGATAAACTTATTATAACTAGAAGGAAGAAAAGGAAAAAATAATGGCTAGATCTGTTTGGAAAGGACCTTTTGTTCACCCAAGTTTATTAAAAAAAATTGATAAACTTAAAAATGAACCTAACAAAAAACCAATTAAGACTTGGTCAAGACATTCGACAATAATACCTGATTTTATAGGTCATAGTTTTATGATTCATAATGGCAAAACATTTATACCAATTACTGTTTCAGAAGAAATGGTTGGACATAAACTAGGAGAGTTTGCACCTACTAGAACTTTCAAAGGTCACACCCCAGCAGATAAAAAAGCAGCAGCACCTGCGGCTGCAGCAAAACCAGCAGGAGATAAAAAATAATGGAAAAAAATACTTCTATTGTTAAAGCTATTAATAAAAATATTAGGACTAGTCCTAGAAAATTAGCACTTGTGTGTAATTTTATTAAAGGAAAAAAAGCAGATATTGCCTTGAGAGATTTAGAATTTTCAAGAAAAAGAATAGCAAAAGAAGTAAGTAAAACAGTAAAATCTGCCATATCTAATGCTGAAAATAACTATCAATTTGATATTGATAATCTTTTTGTAAAAGAAGCCTATGTTGGCAAGTCTCTTGTTATGAAAAGATTCAGGCCCAGAGCTAAAGGAAGGGCCAGTCCAATAAAAAAACCATTCAGTAGAATTACTATTGTTTTAGAGGAAAAAAAGGAAAAGAAGGTGAGTAAATAATGGGACAAAAAATAAATCCTATTGGATTAAGATTAGGAATTAATAGAGGATGGGACTCAACGTGGTTTGCTAAAAAGAAGGATTTTGGCAAATATTTAATAGAGGACTTCAAAATAAGAAATTACATAAAAAAAAATATTACTAATTCTGGCGTTTCAGAAATTATTATTGAACGTTCGTCAAAAAAATGCACAGTTTCGATTCATACATCAAGACCAGGTTTCGTAATTGGTAAAAAAGGTGCTGACATAGAAAAAATCAAAAAAAATATCATGAAAATCACAGATGGTGATGTAAATGTGAATATCAAAGAAATAAAAAAACCAGAATTAAACTCAAATTTAGTAGCTGAAAATATTGCTCAACAACTAGTAAAACGTGTGGCTTATAGAAGAGCCATGAAGAGAGCTATGCAATCTGCGATGAGATTGAATGCAAAAGGCATCAAGGTGATGTTAAGTGGAAGATTAGCGGGTAATGAGATAGCTAGAACTGAATGGTTAAGAGAAGGTAGTATACCATCACATACGCTTAGAGCAGATATAGATTATGGTTTTGCAGAAGCACTTACAACATATGGAATTATAGGAGTTAAAGTTTGGATTTATAAAGGTGAATTAATGGCAAAAGATGTCGAAAAAGAAAAAAAAGAAAGGGTAAAGAATGCTACAGCCAGTCAGAACTAAATACAGAAAAGCATTTAAAGGCAGGATTCATGGTAATGCTGCTAGAGCTGTAAAACTAAATTACGGACAATTTGGTTTAAAAGCTATTCAACCTGAAAGAATTATAGGTAAACAAATTGAAGCTGCAAGAGTTGCCTTAACAAGATATATGAAAAGAACTGGTAAAGTTTGGACAAGAATTTTCCCAAATATTCCAGTTTCAAAAAAACCAACTGAGGTAAGAATGGGTAAAGGTAAAGGTTCACCAGAATATTATGCTTGTAGAGTAAAACCAGGGAGGATTATTTTTGAAATCGATGGCGTAAGTGAAGAAGTTGCTAGAGAAGCTCTATATAAAGCTTCAGCAAAATTACCTATCAAAACAAAATTTGTGAAAAGATAATGACTAAAAAAAAAGAATATAAAAAACTTACTAAAGATCAAGCTGGGAAAAAAATTTTAATGCTAAAAAAGGATTTGTTTAATATAAGGTTTAAAAAGATTAACAATCAAATTAATAACCCAGCACAATATAATGAGATAAAAAAAGACATTGCTAGATTATATACAACTATTAAAAACACAAAATGACTAAAAAAATTTTAAAAGGAACTATTACTAGTGCGAAAAATAATAAAACCGTTGTTGTTGAGGTCATTAGAAAATTTAAACACCCATTTTATGAAAAGGTTATAAAAAGATCTAAAAAATATCATGCACATGATGAAAAAAATAAATTTAAAGAAGGTCAAAAAGTTTCAATAATTGAGTGCAAACCTTTTTCAAAAAAGAAAACTTGGCAGGTAATGGAATAATGATACAAATTCAAACAGAGTTAACAGTCGCCGATAACACAGGGGCAAAAAGAGTTGAATGCATTAAGGTATTAGGAGGATCAAAAAGAAGATATGCTTCTGTCGGCGATATTATTGTAATAAGTGTTAAGGACGCAATTCCAAAAGGCAAAGTAAAAAAAGGCGCTGTACATAAAGCTGTAGTTGTTAGAACAAGAAAAGAAATTTATAGAGATGATGGTTCAAAAGTTCAATTTGATAAAAATGCAGTTGTTTTAACTGATGACAAAGGTGAGCCTATAGGAACAAGAATATTCGGGCCTGTAACAAGAGAGCTTAGAACAAGAGGTCATACAAAAATTATTTCTCTAGCACCGGAGGTACTTTAAAATGATATTAAAAAAAGGCACGCAAGTAAAAGTCATTTCTGGAAAAGATAAAGGTAAAACAGGCGAGATATTAGAATTAAATAGAAAATCAAATCGAGTTAAAATTAAATCGATAAATATGATTAAAAGACATACAAAACCAACTAAAGAAAACAAAGGTGGAATTATTACTAAAGAAAGCTTTATCCACCAGTCAAATGTGAAGAATATAGACTTAAAAAAAAATGAAAAAAAAACAGTGAGTAAAAAATAATGTCTAGATTAAAAATTACATATGATAAGGAGATAGTGTCAAAATTAATGAGCAAATTATCTCTTAAGAATAGACACGATGTACCAAAGATAGAAAAGATTATATTAAATATGGGCCTTGGAGAGGATGCGTCAGACGGTAAAAAACTTAAAGCTTGCGCAGATGATATGGCTCTAATTGCTGGGCAGAAACCAGTTATAACTAAGTTTAAAAAATCTATATCTAATTTTAAAACAAGAAAAGGATCTAACGCAGGTGTCAAGGTTACACTGCGCTCACAAAAGATGTATGAATTTATAGATAGGTTGGTAAATATCGCACTACCAAGAATAAAAGATTTTAGAGGTCTTTCATCAAAAGGAATAGATAATTCATTTAATTATTCATTTGGAATAAAGGAACATATCGTATTTCCAGAAGTAAATTTTGATAAAGTAGATAAAATAAGAGGATTAGATGTAGCTATTGTAACATCAAGTAAAAGTAAAGAGGGAACGTTAGAACTTTTAAAAGAATTTAATTTCCCATTAAACGAAAATAAAAACTAAGGAAAAAGATGGCAAAAACAAGTGCAGTACAAAAAAATTTAAAAAGAATAAAATTAGTAAAAAAGTATGCAAAAAAAAGAGCTGCTTTAAAAAAGATAATTAATAATAGAAAATTAGAATTATCAGAAAGATTTGAAGCTCAATTAAAACTAAACAAACTTCCAAAGAATTCTGCAAAAATTAGAATTAGGAATAGATGTGAAGTCTCAGGAAGACCACATGGTGTATATAGAAAATTAAGAATATCCAGAATAGCACTCAGAGACATGGCGTCTGCTGGTAAAATTCCTGGAATAACAAAATCAAGCTGGTAGGAGAAAAAATGACTTTTACAGACCCAATTGGAGATATGTTTTCAAGAATTAGAAATGGTCAAATGAGATCACTAAATTCTATTGAAATTCCATCATCAAATTTTAGGAAAAATATTTTAGAAATTCTTAAAAATGAAGGATATATAAAAGACTTTTTTATTGAAAAGACAGAAAACAATAAGACAAGTTTAAAGATATCACTTAAATATTATGAGGGAGATCCAGTAATTAAAGAAATAAAGAGAATTTCAAAACCCGGAAGAAGAGTATATTCAAGAGCAACTAGCATTCCAAAAGTTATGAATGGTTTAGGTTTAGCGATTTTATCTACACCTAAAGGTGTCATGAGCGACGCGGAGGCCAGAAAAAATAACGTTGGTGGAGAAATTATTTGTAAGGTGTTTTAATGTCTAAAATTGGTAAAAAAAATATTTTGATACCCAAAGACTCATCAATAAAAATTGAGGGTGGTGATCTAACTATTACCGGTCCTAAAGGAACAAAAAAACTTTCAATAAATGATAAAGTTTTTTCATCAAAATTAATTGAAAGTGAATTTCAATTACTACCGCTCGAAAAGAAAATTAATAAAAAAACATCAATTATGTGGGGCACATACAGAAGTCTAATTAATAATGCGGTTACAGGAGTTTCTACAGGACATGAGAAAATATTAGAATTAAGTGGTGTTGGCTTTAGAGCCAATCTAAAAGGGGAAACATTAAATTTACAAATAGGTTTTAGCCACGATGTTAATTTCAAAATTCCAAAGGAGATAAAAATTGCAGTTGAAAAACAAACAATAATAAAAATAAGCGGTGTTGATAAAGAATTAGTATCTAAAATTGCTGCAGATATTAAAAGCTTTAAACCAGTAGAACCATATAAAGCTAAAGGAATAAAAGAAAAAGGACAATTTGTCTTGAGAAAAGAGGGTAAAAAGAAATAATGAAAAAAATAAATCATAAGGTAAAAAGAAAATTAAGAAATAGAAAAAAATTAAAGAGTGTTAACGTCAATAGATACAGGATTAGCGTGTCTAAATCTTTAAATAATTTGTCCGCACAAATAATAGATGATAAACAAAAGAAAACACTTGTTTCAGCCTCTTCTATAGAAAAGGAAATAAAAAGTAAAAAAATAAAAAAAATGGATAAATCAAGTTTAATCGGTGAAGTTTTAGCAAAAAGAGCAAAAGAAAAAAATATAAGCGATGTTTACTTTGATAGAGGTGAATATAAATATCACGGTAGAGTAAAAACATTTGCTGAAACACTGAGAAAAAATGGATTAAA
>NTJK01000004.1 GCA_002457475.1 Pelagibacterales bacterium MED-G43 | reverse complement strand
GCTATAACTGATTTTTCATCTAATTTTTTTATTAATTCGTCTAGTTGTTTTTCTTTTGATATAGTTTTGTAGGTCTTAGTATTTATTTTATTGTTTTTTTTTACTGAAGTTTTTTCGTTAAAATCTTTATTTCCTGGTTCACCATAAAAACTAATTGCCTGGCTGAGCAGTCTGTTAAGCTCCATATCTCGTAAAAAATTATATAGTTTATCTTTATTAATATCTTTAATGATAAAATCAGTAGCATCATTTTTTAGGGGAACATCATTTTTCAAAGTAACTAATTGCTTGCTAATCATGGCTTTATCTTTGTTAGATAATAATGTTTCTCGTCTTTTATTCTGAGGTATTTCTGATGCTTTCTTTAATAAATTTTCTAAAGTCTTATATTTATTTATAAGTTCTGCTGCTGTTTTAATACCTATACCCGGAACCCCTGGGACGTTATCTGAACTATCTCCTGCCAGAGATTGCACATCGATTACTTGCCCTGGTTTTACTCCAAACTTTTCAATTACTTCTTTTTCACCAATCACTTTACTTTTCATGGGATCAAATAGTCTGACTTTATTTGACACTAACTGCATCAAATCTTTATCGGATGATATCACGGTTACCTTAGCTCCTGCTTCTGTAATTTTTTTTGCATAAGTAGCTATTAGGTCGTCTGCTTCATAATTTAAAAGTTCAATAGAGGGTAAATTGAAGGCTTCAACTGATTTTCTTATATATTCAAATTGAGGTGCCAGATCATCAGGTGCTTCAGCTCTATTTGCTTTATAGTCACTGTAAATTTCATTTCTAAAATTTTTTCTAGATGAGTCAAATATAACTGCAAAATGAGTTGGTTTATTTTTTGAGTCATCTGACCTTACATCCTCTAAAAGTTTAAAAAGCATTGAGCAAAAACCACTTACAGCTCCTGTAGGCAGTCCATCACTTTTTCTAGATAAAGGTGGTAACGCATAATAAGCTCTGAATATGTAACCTGATCCATCTATAAGATAAAAATGATCTGTTTTTTTTATTGAACTCATATATACATATTACATTGAATTCTTAACTAAGATTAAAAAATTATGTCTAATAATGCTTTAACTGTTGAAAATCTTAATAAAATCTATTCAAACTCCAAAACAAAAAAAGAAACTAAAGCTATTACGGATTTAACTTTTGAAGTTAGAGAAGGAGAAGTGTTCGGACTACTTGGACCAAATGGTGCTGGCAAAACAACTTTTTTAAGTATTTTAGGAGGAACAGTAACTAAAACATCTGGACATGTTAATGTTTGGGGGTTCGATCTAGACAAAAATCCAAGACAGGTTAAAGCTTCTATAGGAATAGTTCCACAAGAAGTAAACTTAGATGCTTTTTTCAGTCCAAAACAATTATTAGAACTACAAGCTGGTCTTTATGGAGTAGCCAAAACAGATAGAATTACAAACTTGATACTTCAAATGGTTTCTTTAGAGAGTAAAGCTAATGCGTATTCGAGAAGTTTATCTGGTGGCATGAAAAGAAGACTTTTGATAGCCAAAGCAATGGTTCATCAGCCTCCGATATTAATTTTAGATGAACCGACAGCGGGAGTAGATGTAGAGCTAAGAAATAATCTTTGGAATAATGTAAAAAAACTTAATAAAGAAGGTGTTACTATAATTTTAACTACCCACTATCTCTTAGAAGCACAAGAAATGTGTGATCGAATAGCAATCATTGATAAAGGTAATTTGGTTGCTTTAGATACAACCGAAAAACTTTTAGAGAGAATTAAAACTAAAAAAATCAATTTTAAAGTTAAAAATGTGGATTTAGAATTACCGTTGCTTATGAAAGGGATTAAATTTAAAATTATTTCAAAAAATCAAATTACCGCAACATATGAAAAAAATTCATTAAATTTTGGTGAAATAATTAATTATTTTAATCAAAACAACTTAAAAATTGAGGATATTTCTACAGACGATGGTGACTTGGAAGATGTATTTGTTCAATTAACAAAGCACTAGATTTTAATGAAAAAAATGTTTATTTAATCATATGGAATTAGTAAAAAATTTAAAACAATCTAAATTACTAAAATATGTTTTTTTAGCTCTTATAGGAAGCATAATCTTAGCTATTTCCTCAAAAATTAAAATTCCTTTTTACCCCGTTCCAATGACAATGCAAACATTAATAGTTTTAATTATTGGTATTGGTTTTGGTTGGAAACTAGGTTTGGCAACAATTTCTTTATATTTATTCGAAGGGATAATTGGATTACCTGTTTTTTCAGGAAGCCCAGAAAAAGGGGTAGGTTTGATTTATTTCACAGGTCCTACAATGGGTTATCTCTTAGGATTTTTAGTCGCTGTTTATGTTTCTGGAAAATTTATTTATGATAATAATTTAGTAAAAAACTTTTTCAAACTTTTGATAGCTACGAGTTTTATTTATATTTTAGGAATGGCTTGGTTAGGTAGTCTAATTGGATGGGAAAAGCCTATTTTTCAGTTAGGAGCACAACCTTTTTTACTTGCTGAACTTTTAAAAATTCTTATTGCTACTTTTTCAATTAATCAAATCAAAAAAATTAAGAAATTAATATAATTTTATCTTGGTGATCTTTTAGAAAGAATTCTTTGAAGAGTTCTTCTGTGCATCTTAAGTCTTCTAGCCGTTTCTGAAACATTTCTATTACATAATTCAAATACACGGTGAATATGCTCCCACTTAACTCTGTCAGCGGACATTGGATTTTCCGGAGGTCTCGCTTTAGACTCAGGCGATGCAAGTAATGCTGACTCTACATCATCAGCATCTACAGGCTTAGCTATGTAATCTATAGCACCTGCTTTGACCGCTGCTACAGCTGTAGGTAGATTCCCGTAACCCGTTAACATAACTATCCTAGAGTCTTTTTTATTTTTTGAGAGTTCTTTTACGACGTCAAGTCCATTGCCATCTTCAAGCCTTAGGTCCACGCAAGCAAAGCTTGGAGGGGCGGTTTTCACGATGTTTAGACCTTCAGCTACAGATTTGGCCTCTTTTACCATAAAACCCTTCTTTTCCATTGCTCTTGCGAGCCTGCCTCTAAGTGGATCATCGTCATCTAATATAAGTAGAGTTTTGTCCGCAAAATCAGACAATTTAAGCTGCTCAGGGATATTTTTTTGTGCTCTCATATGCCTCTATATGGGTACTGTGGACATAATTTCAACAGCTCAAATTGGCTTTTTTTTTCTTTACATGAAGTCAAAAAAACCTTAAACGCAAATTAAGTAGGGTTTTTTTTACTAAATTTTTTAAAAAACCTTTGTGTAAACTAACGGGGGACACATGAAATGCGAAAATTTAAATCGGTTAGCGAGTTAGTTAACTTATTAAAACCAGATTATCCCGTATATTGCATACGGACACAAGAGATTAAAAAATCCATAAAATTTTTTAAAGATAATTTTCCAGGTAAAATACTTTACGCTGTGAAAACAAATCCTCATGAAAAGGTTCTAAAACAGATTATAGCTAACGGAGTAAATGACTTTGATGTCGCCTCTTTAAATGAAATTAAACTCATTAAAAAAATTAATTCAGAGGTTAAGCTGCACTTTATGCATACGGTTAAAAGTAAAGAAAGTATATCATCTGCTTACTTTGATTACGGAGTAAAAAGTTTTTCATTAGACAATAAAGATGAACTAAGGAAAATTCTTGAAGCAACAAATCAAGCTAAAGATTTAAGGTTATTTGTGAGAATAGCCATCTCAAATGAGCATGCTGAGATTGATCTATCAAGAAAATTTGGCGCACTACCATCAGAGGCTTTAGGTCTTGTAAGATTATGCAGAGAGCATTCCAAAAAATTAGGTATTAGCTTTCATGTTGGATCACAATGTATGGAAAAAATTGCGTACACTAAAGGTATAAGAGAAATAGGAAATATAATTAAAAAAACAAAAATTATTCCAGACATAATAAATATTGGTGGAGGATTCCCAGCAGTATATCCAGACTTAAAACCTGAACCTTTAGAAAATTATATGAATGAAATTAAGAAAGGTTTAAAAAATTTAAAATTAAATAAGCTTCCTGAAATTATATGTGAGCCAGGTAGAGCAATAGTAGCAGAAAGTGGCTCGACGATAGTCAAAGTTATTTTAAGAAAAAAACAAAATCTTTATATTAATGATGGTACCTACGGTTCTTTATTTGATGCAGGAGTGCCAAATTTTATTTTTCCTTCTAAGATGATTACAAATGGCAGGGTACAATCAAAAAAACTTACTTCATTTAGTTTATTCGGTCCAACTTGTGATAGTTTAGATTATATGAAAGGCCCTTTCCTTTTACCCAATAATATAAAAGAGGGTGATTATATTGAATTAGGACAGCTCGGATCTTACGGTTTAACTTTTAGAACTAACTTTAATGGCTTTTACTCAAATGAAATATTTGAAGTAAACGACAAACCAATTATGTCTATTCATGAAGAATCAAAAGATAAAGTTGATTCTTTAGTAGCTTAATGGATAAAAAAAATGGTCCCAAGATTGGACATAATAAAAAATCACTTCTTAATAGTCCAGTTGAACATATTGACATAAAATCTTTTGATGCCAGAAAAATTATAGATGGTATGAGCAAGATGTCTTTCACTTCAAGGGATACGGCTAGGGCCGCTAATATTTATAACGAAATGTTGGCTGATAAAGACTGTTCTATTTTTTTAACACTAGCTGGCTCTACTTCTGCAGGCGGATGCATGAATTTATACACCGATTTAGTTAAAAACAATATGGTCGACGCCATAGTTGCCACGGGTGCCTCTATTATAGATATGGATTTTTTTGAAGCACTTGGTTTTAAGCATTATCAAGGTTCTCAATTTCAGGACGATACAGAACTTCGTAAAAACTATATCGATAGAATATACGACACTTATATTGATGAAGAAGAATTACAGGCATGTGATCAAGCTATATGCGACATTGCTAATAAATTAGAGCCAAAAACATACACCTCGAGAGAATTTATTAAAGAATTGGGTAAATACTTAAAATCTTATTCTAAGAAAAAAGATTCACTCATAGAGGTTGCCTATGATAATAATGTTCCTATTTTTTGTCCTGCTTTTACTGATAGTTCTGCTGGTTTTGGTTTAGTAATGCATCAAGAACAAAATCCTAAAAATCACATAACAATAGACTCGATCCGTGAATTTAGAGAACTGACTGAAGTAAAGTTACAGTCTAAACAATCAGGATTACTTATGATAGGCGGTGGTGTTCCAAAAAACTTTATACAGGATACCGTAGTATGCGCAGAATTATTGGGAAAAAAAGTTGATATGCATAAATATGCAATACAAATTACTGTGGCAGACACTCGTGATGGGGCTTGTAGCAGTTCAACTTTAAAAGAAGCTAGTTCATGGGGCAAAGTTGATGTTACAAAGGAACAGATGGTTTTTGCTGAAGCAACAAGTGTTCTTCCTTTAATAGCTAGCGATGCCTACCATCGAAAAAAATGGGAAAAAAGAGAAAAAAGAAACTTCTCTAAAATTTTTAACTCATAAATGGAATACTTAAGTCAAAAAAAAGGTTTTTTAGGATATGATGCCAGTCAAAATATAGATCCAAAAGTTGTAGTGGTACCTTTCGGGCTAGAAAAAACTGTAAGCTACGGTGGTGGCACAAAAAATGGTCCAAAAGAAATCATAAAAGCCTCTCATCAAGTAGAGTTATTTGACGAGGAATTAAATAAAGAGCCATATAAAGAGATAGGTATCAAAACTTTAAAACCATTTCCGATTAAAAAAAATATCAAAGAAGCTTTGAGCCAATTATCAAAAATTAACCAAAAAATAATTGCAAATAATAAATTTCCCTTAGTATTTGGCGGTGAACACTCGATTACACCTGGCTCGATAGATCCTTTTGTAAATAAATATAAAAACATAACCCTTTTACATTTTGATGCACATGCAGATTTAAGAGAAAGCTACCAAGGTGAAAAATTTTCTCACGCTTCGGCAATCAAAAGATGCTTAGACTATGAAAATGTTAAGGTTGTTTCATTTGGCATAAGAAATCTATCAAAACCAGAAATGGATTTTTATAATAATAACAGAGATAGAATTGAGATTTTTTGGGGTAAAGACAAACAAAATTGGGATCTATCGCAAATAGAATACTTTTTCAAAAACAAAACAGTCTATATAACTTTTGATGTAGATGGCTTCGATGCTAGCATAATGCCGGCAACAGGCACGCCAGAACCAGGTGGTCTACTTTGGGAAGATGTCCTGCCCATTATAAAAAAAGTTTGTCAAATCTCAAATGTGGTAGGTGCAGACATAAACGAATTAGCACCTATTAAAAACTTTGACTCTTATAATTTTCTTGTGGCCAAGCTTGCTTATAAAATACTAGCTTACACTTTCGAATTCAAGAATTAGAAAAACTTTCTGGTTTCCATGTTATAATTACAAGTGCTCCGCCAAGATCACTATTTCTTCTAAATAATAATTTTGCATTTTGTCTCTCTAATAACGTTTTTCCTAAAAATGTTCCAAGGCCAAGACCTGAATTAGAACTTAATTCTTTAGATTTTGATTTAATATACGGTTCTCCAATTTTTGTTATAATATCTTCAGGTATGCCGGGGCCATCATCATTGATTTTAATCTCAATTATTTTTTGATCACTAGTAAGATTGATTTTTACTCTACTTTTTGAAAATTTAACTGCGTTTCCAATAAAGTTTCTTAACCCATAAATTATTTCAGGTGTTCTCTGTATTGAAATTTTATTTTCATCTTTAGTAACTGAAAGGTCAATTTTTTTTGATGAAGTTTCTTTAAATGAATTAATAATTTCTTCTAAAAGGTCTTCAAATTTTATTGAACTCAAAAAAATATCTTCCTCTATTTGTTTTTTTGATATTTGTTTTAAAATTTCACTACATCTTTTTGTTTGGCTAATAAGTAAATCAACATCTTTTGATAATTCAGTATTACTACCTATTTCTTTTTTTAATTCCTTTGCAACTACACTTATAGTAGCTAGTGGTGTGCCTAATGAATGAGCTGCTGCTGCAGCCTGACCACCTAAAGACTCGAGTTCATACTCTTTTGAGATAACTTCTTGTAATTTATTTAATGCTTCAGATCTTTTTTTCGTTTCTCCAGCAAATCTGATCCCAAAATAGCTTAAAAATATCAGACCAATGAAAACTGAAATTATAATTCCTATTTTATAAAAGTTTGGAAAATGAAGTAAATTCATATCCTCTCCGGGAAGAGGTAAATGAAAAAATGAAATCACCAAGAGAAGTAGGGAAGTAATAATTCCTAAAATTATTGTTGTGCCCATGCTTAGAAATGTAGAAGAAACTATTGCAGGAATAATGAGCAAAAAACAGAATGGATTAAATATACCTCCAGTTAAATAAAGCAAAATGCTTAATTGGATAAGATCGTAAACTAAAAATATTGAGGCGTAGAAGTCTTTTAGCTGATTAATTTTTATTCTAAACTGCAAATAAAGGTTAGTTAGTAAACCAACTAAAATTACCGCGTAGCTTGCCTCTATTGGAAAGCGTAAGTCCAAGTAGAAATAAACAATATTAATAGCCAAAAATTGTCCTAAAATGGCTATATATCTCAATATTGTGAGGGTGTTTTTATCTAAATTTAGATTCTCTTTTGTTCGAAAGAGGGTAGAGAAATCCATGACTAGGCTAAATATCTAAATTAACAACGTCTAAAGCATTATTTGTGATAAAATCTTTTCTTGGAGCAACTTCATCACCCATCAGCACTTTAATCATTTTTTGGTCCTCTTTAGATTTTTCTTTAGTTCCTTTAGTATATTGCACTCTCAGCATTGTTCTGTTGTCAGGATTTAAAGTTGTTTGCCAAAGTTCTTCTGGGTTCATTTCTCCTAGTCCTTTAAAACGTTGTATGGATAATTTTTCTCTTTGCTCTTGCATTAACTTTTTAAACTCAGATGAACCTTTTTTAATTTTTTTATTTAAATTTCCTGCATCTAAAATATAATCTTCTAAAGCCTTTTCATTTTTAATGTAAATGCTTTTATTAGCTTTAGTAATTTTAAATAAAGGTGGCTGAGCTAAGTAAATATGCCCATTTTCAATTAGCTGATTAAATGGATAGTTATTAAAAAAGGTAAGCAATAAAGTTCTAATATGTGATCCATCTACGTCTGCGTCTGTCATAATAACAATTTTATCATACCGCAAATTTTCAATATTAAAGTCTTTAGAACCGGTACCCAAAGCATTAATTAGAGTGACGATTTCATTAGATGACATCATTTTAGACAAAGCCTTGGTTGACTGATCCTCTCCATTAGACTTGCCGTTTACATAGGTGTTTAAAATTTTTCCCCTAAGAGGTAAAACTGCCTGATATTCTCTTACTCTTCCTTGTTTGGCAGATCCTCCGGCTGAGTCTCCTTCTACTATAAATAGCTCAGTTCCTTCCCTTTTTTGTATTTGACAATCGGCTAATTTTCCAGGTAATCCTGATAATTCAAAAGTTCCTTTTCTTCTCACGTTATCTCTTGCTTTTCTAGCGACATCTCTAGCCATCGCGGCTTGGGTAATTTTTTCTAAAACTACTTTTGCTATTGATGGATTTTGGTCAAACCAAGTAGAAACTTTTTCACTGATAATATGTTCAACAATATTTCTTATTTCTGAAGAAACTAATTTATCTTTTGTTTGAGAAGAAAATTTTGGGTCTGGCATTTTTATCGATAAAACTGCTGTTAAGCCTTCCTTAATATCTTCTCCTGATAATGTTATTTTATTTTTTTTGTTATTTCTGTCTGCTGTATATTTATTAATTACTCTTGTAAGAGCGGTTCTAAAACCCAATAGATGGGTTCCTCCGTCCTTTTGCGGTATATTATTTGTAAAAGGTAAAACATCCTCTGAATAACCAGCGTTCCACTCAAACGAGCACTCCACAACTACATTATTTTTTGCAGCAGTAACATATATCGGTTTTTTGAATACTTCTTTCTCATTCTTATTTACTAAAATAGGTTTTTTATTGTTTATATGTTTTACAAATTCTACGATACCGCCATCGTATTTATGTAAAAATTCTTTAGGTTTTTTTGATGTATTATCAACTAGCTTAATTGCTATTCCTTTGTTTAAAAAAGCTAACTCTCTTATTCTCTTTTCAAGTATTGTAGTGCTAAATTTAATAGAAGAAAAAATTTGTTTTGAAGGAAGAAATGTTATTTTAGTACCATTTTTTTTTGTTTTTCCTAATTTTTTAAGAGGTTTTATTGAATTTCCGTCTTTAAAATTTATTTCATATTCGTTGCCATCTCTAAAAATATTTAATTCCAATCTTTCAGATAGTGCATTAACTACGGATACTCCTACTCCATGTAAACCGCCTGAAACTTTATAAGAATCATGATCGAATTTACCGCCTGCATGCAATTGAGTCATAATTACCTCCGCTGCAGACATTTTTTCACCTTTATGCAAATCTACAGGTATACCTCTTCCATCGTCCTCTACAGTGACAGTATTATCCGAATTAATGTAGACATCAATATTTTTACAATGACCAGCTAAAGCTTCATCAATAGAGTTGTCTACAACCTCAAATACCATGTGATGTAAACCGGAACCATCATCAGTATCACCTATATACATACCTGGTCTTTTTCTTACAGCATCAAGACCTTTGAGAACTTTTATCGAATCTGCGCCATATAAAGGCGTTTTTTTAGTTTCTAAATTTTTAGACATTATTTTAAGAATAAATTACTTATACCATTTTTTTTATAGAATATAAAATCGCTACTGATCAATGTGACTTAAAACTATTAAGTACCAACAATAATAGGGCAAAAAATAAAATTTTTTCTTAAAAACTAATAAACCTATATTTTCATCGGCATTATGACGTAGTAACTATTTTTGTCAGATGCATCTTCTATTAAGACTGGGGAAATAGAGTCTTTTAAATTCATTTTCAAATTTTTATCTTCAATCTCGGATGCAATATCTATTATATATTTTGAGTTGAAACTTATATTTAGATTTTCGGAATTGAATTCGGCTTTAATTTTTTCATTTCCTTCACCAGAATTTGCGCTATTAACTGAAAGTTGAATATTATCCTTATTGATTGATAGTTTAACACCTTCTTTTCTGTCAAGAGAGACGCTTGCTACTCTTTCTATTGAGTTTATAAATTCTTTAGAAGATACAACTAGTGTCTTATCATTTGTAGTTGGTACCACTTTTTTGTAATCAGGAAATTTTCCATCAATAACTTTTGATATAAGCTTAATATTTCCTAGAGAAAATTTTATTTTATTATCACTTGTTTGCATTAAAAGTTGATCAGAAGTCTCCGACAAAAGAGAACATAGTTGAAATACTGTTTTTCTTGGTAAAATTAATGATGAAAAATGTTTATTATTTTCAATTTCCAAGCTACTAGAGGACAACCTATGGCTATCTGTAGCGACACCTGTTAAAAAGTTTCTTCCATGTGCCTCTGTAAGATGAAGAAATATCCCATTTAAATAATGTCTAGTATCATCATTCGAAATTGAAATTTTTGTTTTACTTAAAAGCTTTAAAAATCTATTATTATTTAACGAAATTTCTTGACCCTCGAATTCGTCTGCAAAGGTAGGAAAGTTATCAGTGGGTAAACACAATAAACTAAAATCAGCATTTTCACTTTTTAGACTTAATTTATTCTCCGATTTAAGATCAAAATTTAATTCAGAATTGGATGAAATTTTCCTTAAAATATCATAAAGAATAGCTGCGGATGTAGTTGTGCTGCCTTCATTAATTATTTTCACATCTAATATTTCATCGTAAAAAATTATATCTAAATCTGTAGCAACAATTGAAAGTTTTTTATCTTTTAATTGTAATAACACATTAGAAAGTATTGGCAGTGTATTTTTTTTTTCAACAATACCTTGAACAAAATTTAAGGATTTTAATAATGTGTCCCTTTTAACTACAAATTGCATCTAGTTACTGTTCTATTAATAAACTTTTAATCTGGCTAATGCTTTTTTTCATTTCATCATCCTGCTCAGATAGTCTTGTAATAGTTTTGACAGCATGAATTACTGTTGTGTGATCACGGTTGGCAAATCTTCTCCCTATTTCTGGCAAAGATCTTGTCGTCATTTTTTTAGCTAAGTACATTGCTATCTGCCTGGGTCTTGCTAATGGTCTTGATCGCCTCTGGGAAAGCATTTCGCTCAGAGCTATATTAAAATAATTAGAAACTACATTTTGAATTTTATCAACTGTGATAATTCTTATTTGGCTAAAGACATCTTTCAAAATATTTTTGCAATCACTTATTGTTAAATCTTTGTTATGAACTCTACTGAAAGCGATGACTCTGTTTAGCACACCTATAAGTTCTCGTATATTAGTTCTGCTTTCACTTGCAACGTAAGTAATAACTTCATCGCTTAAATTAATATTCTCTTTAAATTGGTTTTGAATTTCTTCGATTTTCTTTTTTATAATCTTTATTTTAAGTTCCAAATCAGGAGATTCTATATCGACCACGAGACCACCGGCTAATCTAGACTTTATTCTATCTTGAACCCTATCCAGTTTCATTGGTCCTCTATCTGCAGATATAATAATTTGAGATCCTTTATCAATTAGACTGTTAAATGTATGAAAAAATTCTTCTTGTAAACTCTCTTTTCCACTGATGAATTGAATATCATCTATTATGAAAACTGAGGATTTTCTAAAGAAATCTTTAAAATTAACCATATCATTTTTTTTTATAGATTTGATGAAATGGTACATGAATCTTTCAGCAGAAATAAACATCACATTATTATTATTTTGTAGTTCTAAACCAATCGAGTTTAAAAGGTGTGTTTTTCCTAAGCCTACCCCACCACATATGTACAAAGGATTATAACGCGATATATGCTCACAAACTTTTTTAGAATAAGATAAAGCTATTTCATTACTCTTCCCTTGAATAAAGCTTTCGAAGCTTAAATTAGGATTTAACCTATTATAATTTAAAATTGAATCTTTTATTTCTGTAACTTTATTTAGTTCACTTATTTTTATGAATTCTTGGTTTTGAGCATTCTCTTCGATTATCTTAAATTCAATCCTATTTAGACTGAGTTTAAAGTTTTTAACCTGTTCTAAGATTTTATCTAAATATCTTGAAACTATCCAATCTCTGAAAAATCTAGTAGGTACACCAAGAATTAAATAATCATTATACTCTTTTACTAAAGATATTTTTTGCAACCAGCTATTATAAACCTCACTCCCAAAAGTTTTTTTAAAAGCGCTTTGTATATCCTCCCAATTTAAAGTTTTTTCTTCTTCCGATGTAAAAGAGTTTTGTTTTTTTGTAATATTGTTTTCCATGTAGATAAGTAAGTAGAAGTTCTTTAAACGACCTTTTAAAAAATATTGCAAGAAATTTTTTTTCAAAATTAAAAATAATTTGCTTTGGGTTGTACTATAATCGTTCAGATAGAATTAAAAAAAATTGTTTCAACTCTTTGAATGAAGTTTCAATATTTGGTTGGTGTAATCTAAATATAGAAAGATAAAATAGACTCTATCAACTTAGGATTGATTATTTTGCGGAAATTCTTTTAGAAATTCTTGAAATTTTTCTAGCCGCCGTATTTTTACTAACCACGCCAGACTTAGCAACCTGCATTAGAATTGATTGAAATTTAGAAAAATATTTTTTTGCTTTATCTTTATTTTTTTCTTTTAGGAGGTTTTCCATTAACTTTATTGTATTTTTGTACTTACTCTTCCTAATTCTATTAACTTGAGTTTGTTTTTTAACTCTTCTAACTCTTCTAATTGCAGATTTAGTATTGGGCATTTTTAGGATTATATATATGTGCAATGTAATATGGTCAACTTTATTATTTTTGACATTTATTGCAAAAAAATGATGCTCGATTAGATATTACAATTTTTTTTATTTTGCCTTTACACTTAGCTCTAAGGCAATTTTCACCTCTTTTTCCATAAACGTTGAAATGTTGCTGAAATGAACCTTTTTTTCCACTGCTACTAGAAAAATCTTTTATAGATGAACCTCCAAGCATAATGGCTTTAAAAATTATCTTTTTAGAAAATTTTATAATTTTTTGGATCTCGGCATCTCTCAGTTTGCCAATTTTCTTTGAGGGTCTTATCCCGCTAAAAAAAAGAATTTCGTTTACGTAAATATTACCAAGTCCTGATATAAATTTTTGATCCATTAAAATATCTTTTATAGTCCTTTCTTTTCCAACAATATAATTTTTAAAATATCTGATATTAAATTTAGCGCTTAATGGTTCTGGTCCTAAAAATTTAAGATGGGCATTTTTATCTAAATTAACGCGTTTAATAAACTTTATGAAACCAAATTTTCTTATATCATTATAGATTAGTTTTTGATTATTTGATAAATTGAAAATAATGCGGTCGTGTTTTTTGTCTTTTTCTTCATTTATATTGTAATAAAAACTAGTTTTGTATTTTGTTCTTTTGTGATCTACAAAAAAAAATTTTCCCGTCATGCCCAAATGCGCGAGCATTACAATATCTTTCTCAAAGAAAAATAATAGATATTTTGATCTTCTAGAAATGTTTTTAAACTTTAATCCAATTATTGTTTTGATTTTTTTTCTGTCGATTTTATATCTTAGTCTTCCATCATTTATTTTTACTGATTTTACAATTAAATTTTGTGTTTTTTTAATTAAGGACCTTTTAACAACTTCAACTTCTGGTAATTCTGGCATATAATTAATCTATGAAAAACACTATTCAAGATAAAGCGAAATTAGTCAATTCTGTATTTTCAGAGGTTTATAATAAATACGATTTAATGAATGATATTATGTCTTTAGGAATACATCGTGTTTGGAAGGATAAATTTATTGACTGGATGAATCCTTCTCGTAATTCCTCCTTGATTGATGTCGCATCAGGCACTGGCGATATAGCTAAACTATTTTCTTTACGAAACAAAAATCTATCAAAAGTTACTTGCATAGAACCAAACAAAGATATGTTTAAGAAAGGAAAAAGCAATCTTTTAAATTTTAGTAATATTAACTGGATCAATGATAGTGCAGAAAATTTGCCAGTTGAAGATAATATGTATGACTTCTATTCAATTAGCTACGGTATAAGAAATGTTTCTGATATTGATAAAACTCTTAAGGAGGCATTTAGAGTTTTAAAGCCAGGTGGTCGTTTCATGTGTTTAGAGTTTTCAAAAATTGATAATGAGTTATTAAATCTCTTATATAAAAACTATTCGAAAACTATACCTATTTTAGGAAAATATATTATAGGATCATCAAAGCCTTACGAATATTTGATTAATAGCATTGATACCTTCTATAACCAAGAACAGCTTTTAGAGCTAATAACTAAAAATGGTTTTACTCAAGTAGAATACAGAAATCTCTCAAGTGGTATCTCAGCAATACATTCTGGGTGGAAAATTTAAATGTTAAAAAGAGTTTTTAAGTTATTTCAGATTGCAAGGAAGCTATCTACATCTGGAGCGATTGATACAATTAGTCAAATACATCAAATACCAGTTCCATTAAATTTATTTTTTAGTTTGATTTCAATTGGTTCAAAAAATACTCATTTACAAAATAACAACCCAGGACAAAACCTCTGCGGAGCGCTTCAAAGTATGGGCACAACATTTATAAAACTTGGACAATTTTTGGCCACCCGACCAGATATTATAGGAGAAGAGATGGCAAAAGATTTAGAAAAACTTCAAGACAAAGTTCCTGCGTTTGAACTTTATGAGGCCAAAAAAGTAATTAAAAAAGAGATAGGTGAAAAACAATACCAAAATATAATTGAAATTGGTGAACCGATAGCGGCGGCATCTATTGCGCAGGTTCATTTCGCCAAAATTAAAAATGAAAATCAAGAAAAACAGGTAGCAATAAAAATTTTACGACCGGATATAGAACAATTATTTAATGAGGAATTGGATGCTTTAATGTTATTCGCATATATCGTCGAAAATACAATTTCTAAAGCTAAGAGATTAAAACTTGTAGAAGTAGTACACCTTTTAAGAGAAATTACCAATATCGAAATGGACCTAAGATTTGAGGCTGCTGCTGCTAACGAATTATATGAAAATACAAAACTAGATAATGGATTTAATGTTCCAAAAATTTATTGGAATTATACTACAAAAAAAATACTTACTTTAGATAAAGTAGATGGTGTTTCAATTAGAGAGCAAGGAAAGTTAGAAGAACAGGGTGTCAATTTAAAAAATCTAGCAGAGAATCTAATTCAACATTTTTTAAAACAAGCTGTTAGAGATGGTTTTTTTCACGGCGATATGCACCAAGGTAATCTGTTTGTTGACCCTAAAGGTAATATTGTTCCTGTTGATTTCGGAATTATGGGTAGACTAGATAAAAATAATAGGAAATTTTTAGCTGAAATTTTATACGGATTCATACAGCGAGATTATGTCAAAGTTGCAGAAGTTCATTTTCAAGCTGGATTAGTCCCCCAAAATGCTTCTAAGGACGAATTTGCTCAAGCGTTGCGCTCTGTGGGAGAGCCAATTTTTGGCCAATCTATAAAAGATATTTCTGGTGGAAATTTACTCGCTCAATTGTTTGAGATTACAGAAAAATTCAATATGGCTACTCAACCTCCATTATTATTGCTTCAAAAAACAATGGTTGTTGTAGAGGGTGTCGCACGAAAGTTATACCCTGAAACAAACATTTGGGAGGTGTCCAAGCCTGTTTTAGAGAACTGGCTGAGGAACTTAAAAAGCCCTAAATCAACAATTGATACAGCTTTAAATACATCCGCTGAGATAATCAAACGAATACCTGATTTTCCTAATTTAATGGATAAAGCAGAATATGCCCTAAAACTAGTAGCTGAGGGGAAATTAAATTTAGGGATAAATAACAAAAACTTAGAAATGGAACAGATGAGATTAAAAAATTTTAGAAATAATGTCGTTATAAGTTTTTTTGGTATTGTAATTGTCTTCTTGTTAGTATTTTAATCTTAGAAAATGTCATTAAAAAATAAAAAAATCTTAATAATTATAGGTGGTGGTATAGCCGCTTACAAATCTCTTGATTTAATTAGATTGCTAAAAAAAAATGATGTAGAAGTAAAAACTATTCTTACAAAAAGTGGTCGGGAATTTGTTACACCTTTGTCTTTATCAACATTAACTAGATCAAAAACATTTGAAAATTTGTTCGATTCTGAAACAGAGACAGAAATAGATCACATATCACTTTCTAGATGGGCAGATATCATTTTAGTAATGCCAACTACTGCGAATTTTATGAGTAAAATATCAATTGGAAGAGCGGAAGATTTAGCTACTACTGTTTTGTTGGCTGCAGACAAAGATATTCTCTTAGTGCCAGCTATGAATGTGAGAATGTGGTTACATAAAGCTACTCAGTTAAATCTAAAAATTTTACTGGACTTTGGTTATCTATTTATTGGACCTGAGAAAGGTGAAATGGCATGTGGGGAGTTTGGTGAAGGCAAAATGTCTAGTCCAAGGCAAATTTTTGCATACTTAAAAAATTACTTTGATAAAAAAAATATTGTAAAAGAAAGAAATCTTAAAGCCTTGGTTACTGCAGGACCTACACGTGAGTACATTGATCCAATTCGATATATCTCTAATGAGTCAAGTGGCAAACAAGGTTACGAAATTGCTATAGCGCTGAATAAACTTGGCATAAAGACAACATTAATTACTGGCCCCTCTAAATTAGCTTTTCCTAAAGGAATAAAAATAAAAAAAATAATATCTGCAGAGGAAATGTTTAATGTAGTAAAGAAAACTTTGCCTGTAAATTTAGCAGTATGTACAGCAGCTGTAACTGATTTCAAGCCAGCTGAAAAAAGTAAAAATAAAATAAAAAAAGATAAGCTAAATTTTAAATCATTAAACTTTATTAAAAACAATGACATACTAGATTTCTTGTCCAAAAATAATAGGAACAGACCCGAAATCGTTGCTGGTTTTTCCGCAGAAACTAAAAATGTGATTGAAAATTCTAAACAAAAAATGAAAAATAAAAATTGTGATCTAATTTTTGCTAATGATGTTTCAAAAAAAGGGATTGGGTTTAATTCAGATTTCAATAAAGTATCAGTAATTGACAAAAAAGGAAATGTAAAAATAATACCAAAAAATAAAAAAAGTTTTATTGCTAATAAAATTGCTCAAATTTTATTAAATAAATTAATTGATGACAGAAATATTAATTAAAAGGTTGTCAAGAGAAGTTCCTTTACCAAAATACGAAACCGATGGATCTTCAGGATTAGATTTAGCCGCATTTATAGAGAAAAATATTGAGATAAAACCAGGTAAATCAAAGATAATCCCCACTGGTTTAGCTATTGCAATACCAAAAAATTTTGAAATACAAATAAGACCGCGATCTGGTTTAGCTGCTAAAAATCAAATAAGTGTATTAAATACTCCTGGCACAATTGATGCTGATTACAGAGGAGAACTTAAAGTAATTTTAATAAATCTCGGTGATAAAAGTTTTTTTGTAGAAAAAGGTCTGCGAGTCGCACAGATGGTTTTATGTCCAATAGTGAAAGCAAAGTTAAAAGAAGTGGAGTCTCTCGAAGATACGAAAAGAGGGTCAGGTGGGTTTGGATCTACTGGAGTTAGATAATAAATGAAACTTGATAAAAAGGACTATGAAAGATTTAAAAAACAAATTTTTTTAAAAAAAATTGGATTCGCTGGACAGAAAAAAATTAAGAACGCAAAAATTTTAATTATCGGAATGGGCGGCCTAGGTTGTCCTCTGCTTGCATATCTCGCTTCATCTGGCGTATGCAACATAGGTATAGTGGACTACGACAAGGTTGAATTAAGTAACTTAAATAGACAGATTTTATTTAATACTTCAGATGTTGGTAAATTTAAAGTGAATCAAGTAAAATCTAAAATCCAAAAAATTTATAATAAAATAAACATTAAAACTTTTAGAATAAAAATTTCAAAAGAAAATATTGAGTCAATTATTAAAAATTTTGATATTATTTGTGATGGAACTGATAACTTTAACTCAAGATATTTAATAAATGATTATTGTAAAAAAAATAAAAAAATTCTTATTTCTGCTGCCATTAGTAAATTTGATGGTCATTTATTTAAATATAATTTTAAAAAAAAAGGTCCATGCTTAAGATGTTTCATGCCTGAACATCCCTTAGAAGAAACTAATTGCGAGACAGATGGAATATTTGCTCCGGTAGCAGGCATATTAGGTGCCTTGCAAGCAAATGAGGTTTTAAAAACAGTTTTGAATTTAAAAGATGATCTAAATAATAATATTTTGATTTATAATTCACTGTCGATGTCTTTACGAAAAATTAAAATTAGTAAAAATTTAAAATGTTTAAATAGATGCCTTTAATTATAATTTTATTTTTATTGTTACCATGCAAAATGCTATATTCTATGGACGAATATTTTCTTACGCTAAGAAATGATAAAGTAAACCTGCGACAAGGACCGTCCTTTGATTATCCTATTAAAATATTTTACAAAAAAAAGTTTTTACCTGTTCTCATTCAGGATAAATCAGATAATTTTAGAAAAATTAGAGATCATGAAAATAATTCTGGGTGGATACATATCTCTCAACTTTCTAAAAAGAAAGCAGCAATCACTATTGATGATGGATTGATTTTATTTAGTGACTCCACAATTTACTCTAATCCAATAGCAATAATCAGTAAAGGACGACTTGTTAGAATTAAGAAATGTAACGATGAATGGTGCAAAATTATTACCGGAAAATTCAAGGGGTGGTTACAAAAAAAAAGTCTTTGGGGCTTGCTTTAACTAAAATCTAAAGCTAGAGCTCTTTTGTTAGCATCAGATAGTTTTGAGGTGTGTGAGTACACTTCATGATCAATTCCAATGATAACTTCATTTGAAAAATCTTTAAATTTTTCAACCTGACTATCACTAAATTTAAAATGTACGAATTGAACTGAAGAAGCTTTTCCCTCAGCTGAAGTACGATCTACGTCTTGCTCGGGAATAGATTTTATTTTCTCCTCACCGATTTTAAGAAAAATTTTTTCCTCAATACCTCCAACTTTATTTAAAAACTCTGCTCTGCTAAGAGGGTTGTCTATTTCAAACATTAATGTTGCTACAAGTTCTCTACCTTTTGGTATTAATGGGTTATAAGCAGCCAGTTCATCTTTCAACTGCTCATCGCCGCCTTTCTCAATATGTAACATTTCTTGAATTTGCGCTTTCATTGTTTCATAAGACTCGAAATAAAAATTTGCATATGGACCTAATGAAACTCGTCTGTCTTTTTTGTAAGAAACTATTTCTTTTCTATATGTTTTTCTATTTTTGGCATATTCATCTGCTGGTATAAGATCAGCTTTTGTAACTTCTCTAGCTTGTTTATTCATAATTATAATTTATATGCCTTTGCCATTATTTCGATAGGATGTAATGCCTCATCATGTCTAATTTCAGTATCTTTTGAAAGTTGATTAAGATGTTTCCCTGCTAATGGACAGTCAGATGCCATATACTTATTTTTTTTGTTATCAATTTGTCTCGCTGTTGGTCTTCCGACTTTAATAGCAAGATCATGTGTTTCTTTCATCACACCAAAGGTGCCGCCATGACCTGCGCATCTTTCTACTACGTCTATTTTAACATTAGGAATATTCTTGAGCATATCTCTGGCTTTAATACCCATGTTTTGTGCTCTTGCATGACATGCGTTGTGCACAGTTACGCCTCCATCTATTTCTGAAAGTCCTGGAGCAAGTCCTTCCTTATTAGCGATATCAACAATATATTCATCAATATCAAAAACATGCTTAGATAATTTTTTGATATCTCCATTATCCGGTAATAGCAAAGGCCACTCGAACTTCAGCATCAATCCACAACTAGCTGTGAGAGTAACTACCTCATAACCTTTATCGATCCATTTTAAAAGTTCACTTGAAACTTCTTTCGCTTGCTTAACAACTTTAGGCAAATCAGCTTGCTCTAAAAATGGCATTCCACAACATCCGGGGTACGCATGTTCTACTACTACTCCATTTTTTTTTAGAACTTTAAGCGCTGCTACTCCAGTGTTTTTCTTATTGAAGTTTACAAAACAAGTTGAATAGATCACAACTTTTCTATCTAGTGATCTTCCAAAGCTGATTTTTTTAACATTTTTTTCAAAAAAATTGGAAAATGTTTCAGAGTTGTATTTTGGTAACCTAACTCTTTTGTCTATCTGAGTTAATGCTTCTAACAATTTTCTAAAGAAATTATTTTTAATATTTGTAACCCAATTAATTACTCTCGATAATAAAACACCAATTTTACCATTTCGATCTATTTCTGCCAGTTGATAAGGCATTTTAGGGAGTTCGTTATTTTTCCTCTGAGCTGTTCTGTATCTGAGCATTAAATGTGGAAAATCTAAATTAAAATCATGTGGTGGCACATAAGGACACTTGGTCATAAAGCACATATCACAAAGCGTACACGCGTCTACTACTGGCTTAAATTGATTGCTTTTTAAACTTTCTACATCTTCATTTTTTGACTCATCAATCATGTCAAAAAGTTTGGGGAATGAGTCACAAAGATTAAAACATCTTCGGCATCCATGACATATGTCAAAAACACGCCTCATCTCATCATCAAGTTTTTTTGGGTCTAAAAAATCTGGATGATTAAAATCTACAGGGTGTCTTATAGGCGCTTCTGTGCTTCCTTCTTTGGACATTTTTTTTCTTTGATTTTTTATGGTGGAACAAAAGCTCCACCACAAAATTTTAGATTACTTAATTGACTCTAATGTTTTTTGAAATTTACCTGCGTGAGATTTTTCTGCTTTAGCAAGCGTTTCAAACCAATCCGCTATTTCATCAAAACCTTCATCTCTAGCTGTCTTTGCCATACCAGGATACATATCTGTATACTCGTGTGTCTCTCCCGCAACAGCTGAAGCTAAATTTGCTTTTGTTTCGCCGATAGGTTTACCAGTTGCAGGATCACCTACTTCCTCTAAATATTCTAAGTGACCATGAGCATGACCTGTTTCACCCTCTGCTGTTGATCTGAATACTGATGCAACATCATTATAACCTTCTACGTCAGCTTTTTGTGCGAAGTAAAGATATCTTCGGTTAGCTTGGCTTTCACCTGCAAAAGCAGCTTTTAAGTTTTCTTCTGTTTTTGATCCTTTAAGTGCCATGTATACTCCTTTATTGTTATCATTAAACTTATAATGATTCTAAAATATATGTCAAGTACTTTAGAATGATTATAAACTAGTGCTTTTGATTATCATTATCAATGTTAATGATAACATTAACATCTTTTATAGATTTCCCTTTTGGTGGAGTCGGAAATTTTTTTAATTCAATTTTATTATTTTCAATGTCTGTTAATTCATTGTTCACTTCATCATAAAAATGATGGTGAGAGGTTGTGTTGGTATCAAAATAACTTTTACCTTCTTTAATAAAAATCTCTTTTAGATGACCAGCTTTTTTGAAAGCATGTATTGTGTTGTAAATAGTTGCCAAAGCAATCTTCTCTTCTGAATTTTTTTTGTTAATTGCTTTATCAATATTTTCAACATTAAAGTGAAAAGTTTTTTCTCTGTTGAATAATAATTCAGCCAGCTTTAATCTTTGTTTAGTTGGTCTTAAACCTGATGACCTTAGTTTACTAGCAAAGTCTTTTTTTTTATCCATTTTTACTTAATTTTCTATAATATAGATTATAATCGTTCTAAACTATATATATATAATTAATTTCATAAATCAAGTAAAAGTTATTTTTAATTATGCAAAAAAATAGTTTCACATTTGATGAGTTAATAGCTTGCGGTAAAGGTGAATTATTTGGGGAAGGAAATGCTAAACTGCCACTTCCTCCAATGTTGATGTTCGATAGAATTACTCAAATTGACAATAAAAATGGTGAATTTAAAAAAGGTATCATTAAAGCAGAGCTTGATATTAAGGATAATTTATGGTTTTTTAATTGTCATTTTCAGGGTGACCCTGTTATGCCGGGCTGTCTAGGACTAGATGCAATGTGGCAGCTAGTTGGTTTCTTTCTAGGATGGACGGGTGAACCTGGAAAAGGAAGAGCATTAGGTGTAAACTCTGTTAAATTTACAGGTGAAGTGCTTAAAAAAGTTAAAATGGCAACATATGAGATAAATATGAAAAGAATTCTTAAAAAAGAGGGTACCACAGTTGGTTTAGCTAATGGAATTTTAAGTGCAGATGATAAAATAATTTATAAAGCAGAAAATTTAAAAGTAGGATTGTTTAGATCATGAAAAGAGTAGTCATAACAGGTGTTGGTGTGGTCTCGTGCCTTGGAAATAATCAAGATGAAGTTTATAAGTCTCTATTAAATTCAAAATCAGGAATTACATTTTCTGAAGAATATAAAGAATATAATTTAAAAAGCCATGTTCATGGCAAACCAAATATTAAACTTGAAGATCATGTCGATAGAAAATTTATAAGATTTATGGGCCCAGGCTCAGCTTATAATTTTATATCTATGAATGAAGCTGTAAAAGACTCTGGGTTAGAAGAAAAAGATATAAGCAACGTTTCTACTGGAATGATTATGGGTTCTGGTGGTCCTTCAATAGAAAATGTAATCCTAGCAGCAGATAAAACGAGAGATAAAAATCCCAAAAGAATGGGTCCGTTTGTTGTACCTAGAACAATGTCTAGTACAGCTTCGGCGACTTTAGCGGTCCCTTTTAAGATTAAGGGAGTTAATTACACAATTAGTTCTGCATGCGCAACCAGTGGTCACTGTATAGGCAATGGAATGGAATTAATTCAACTTGGTAAGCAAAAAATTATCTTTGCAGGAGGAAGTGATGAGGTTCATTTTGCTATGACTGCAATGTTTGATGCAATGACAGCATTATCATCAAAATATAATAGTACTCCTGAAAAAGCCTCAAGGCCTTATGATAAAACTAGAGATGGCTTTGTCATTTCTGGTGGTGGTGGTGTAGTAGTTTTAGAAGAATATGAGCATGCAAAAGCAAGAGGTGCAAAAGTATACGCTGAAATTACAGGTTATGGTGCTACATCCGATGGTTACGATATGGTTGCACCATCTGGTGAGGGTGCGGTGAGATGTATGAAAATGGCTTTAAGTACTGCAAAGAATAAAATCGACTACATAAACACGCATGGTACATCAACTCCTGTTGGGGACATAACTGAATTAAAAGCATTGGGAGAGGCCTTTGGTGATTATAAACCTAAAATTAGTTCTACAAAATCTTTAGCTGGTCATTCTCTTGGGGCCACCTCCGTTCATGAGGCTATTTACTCTTTAATAATGATGAAAAATAATTTTATAGCTGCTTCTGCAAATATAACTGAAATGGATGAAGAGGCAAAGAAATATCCTATAGTTACTCAAGTTGAAAAAGGAATTGAATTGAACTCTGTAATGTCAAATAGTTTTGGTTTCGGTGGAACTAACGCAACATTGGTTTTTGAAAAGGTCTAATTAATGAATTTAATGAAAGGTAAAAAGGGATTAATCATGGGAGTGGCCAATGAAAGGTCTATTGCATGGGGAATTTCTCAAAAACTAGCTGAAGCAGGTGCTGAACTAGCTTTTACATACCTTGGTGATGCATTAAAAAAAAGAGTTATACCTTTAGCAGAAAAATTAAATTCCAAAGTGACTTTTAGTTGTGATGTTGAAAAAAAAGAAGATGTTATAAAACTTTTTGAAGACATTAAAAATAAATGGGGTAAAATAGATTTTGTGGTTCATGCTGTTGCTTTCTCTGATAAATCTGAACTTTCTGGCGAATATTTAAATACATCAAGAGAAAATTTTCTCAGAAGTATGCTTATCTCATGCTTTTCATTTACGGAAGTGGCTAAAGAGGCTTCTAAAATAATGAAAGAAGAAGGAAGCCTGTTAACTCTTACATACGAGTCTACAAAAGCAATTCCTAATTATAATGTTATGGGAGTTTGTAAATCAGCTCTTGAGGCGAGTGTAAAATATCTTGCAAGAGATTTGGGTAAGAAAAAAATTAGAGTAAATGCAATTAGTGCAGGTCCAATTAAGACGTTAGCAGCCTCCGCTATCGGAGATGCAAAATTTTTATATAAGTGGAATGAAGATCATTCTTTTTTAAAAAGAAATGTTGATATCCACGATGTAGGTAACTCTGCACTATACTTGTGTAGTGATTTAGCAGCTGGCGTTACAGGTGAAATTCATTATGTAGACGCTGGATATAATAAAGTAGGAATGCCCGATCCTAAAAACATTTCGTAATACTATCTAAAAAATCTTAAAGTTTTAAGACTCTTTTCTACAAGATAGTTTAAGCAGTTTTGTATTTTATTTGGGTTTGTTATTTCAATAACATAATCTAAATCAACAATTTTTTTACAATTTTTACTTACAAATAAACTAAAATCTTTAAAATTACTTTCATTCCATTCATTGACATGCATCTGAGTAGACTGAATTCCAAATGGTAAGAAAATTTCTTTATAAAACAACTGAGGTATGAATAGGATTTCATTTTTGTAGAATGGAAATAATCCATAACCATCAATAATAATTTTAATATCTGAGTCCTTTAGAGCTTTTAAAGTATTTTCGTCATAAATATGATTAGGTGCAAAAAAGCTTCTAATATTAATTTTTCTTTTTTTAAATTCCTCTAAGCCAATTTTAATTTTATTTAGTTGGGTTAAATAATCTAAACCGTAAAATTCAGAGTCCCCACCATAATTAAAAATATCTTTTTTGAATGATTTCTGAGTATACAGATGATTGCAACCATGCATTGTTATTTCCCAGCCCTTTTTTTCCCAGTTTTTAACTCTACTCCAAAATTCAGTGTTTTTTGAAAGTTTCAATAAATCAGGGTCTTTGTTTAAAGGTATAACACCAAGCAAAGGCTTTATATTGTATTTATCAAAAAGTGTCTCACACATATCCATGATTTTCCAATTCATACAATCACTAATATCATCCATCCTTATTAACAAACCTGTGTATTTTGATGATATCTTTTTAAAAGAACTAATCATATGTAACTATAATTTAATTCATTGAATAAAAATTTTAAATAAAAAATTGCAGTTAAATTTTTTTAATCTAGATTTAGATTAATTAGAAGCTTGTTTCATTGATAACTTAACTTTTCCTCTGTCAAATCCAACAACTTTTACTGAAACTTCATCGCCTTCTTTCACAACATCTCCCACTTTGGCCACTCTTTTATCGGCTAGTTCTGAGATGTGAACTAAGCCATCTTGTTTTCCTAAAAAATTAACAAAGGCACCAAACTCCATAATTTTCACAACTTTGCCTTTATAGATTTTTCCCATTTCAGGCTTAGCAATTAAGCTTTTAATGAATTCAATTGCCTTATTCCTAGAGGCTTCGTCCGGAGCTGCAACTGTAACTTCGCCTGTGTCTTTCACGTCTACTTTAGCGCCTGAAGTTTCTACAATTTCTCTAATAGTCGCTCCACCTTTGCCTATAACTGTTGCGATATCTTTTTTATCTACTTTAATTGTCTCCATCTTAGGAGTGTGTTTAGAAAATTCCTTTCTTGAAGTTTTAAGAGCTTTATTCATTTCACCAAGAATATATTCTCTACCACCTTTAGCTTGATCTAAAGCTTTTTCCATAATTTCAAATGTTATACCTGTAATTTTAATATCCATCTGAAGTGATGTTATGCCATTTTTTGTACCTGCTACTTTAAAGTCCATATCTCCTAAATGATCCTCGTCACCTAGAATGTCTGAGAGAACGGAAAAATCATCGCCTTCTTTTATCAGTCCCATTGCAATCCCAGCTACAGGTTCTTTAATCGGAACACCTGCATCCATTAATGACAATGATGTTCCACAAACTGTTGCCATAGATGAGGAGCCATTAGACTCTGTTATTTCCGAGACAACTCTTAATGTATAAGGAAAGTTTTCTTTTAATGGTAATGATGAGTTGATCGCTCTCCATGCTAACTTTCCATGTCCAATCTCTCTTCTTCCTGTTCCTATTCTTCCACATTCTCCTACTGAAAAAGGTGGAAAGTTATAATGCAACATAAAATTAGATCTTTGCATTCCCTCCAGACTTTCTAATCTTTGTTCATCATCAGTCATGCCTAATGTTGTTACTACTAAAGCTTGTGTCTCTCCTCTTGTAAAAAGAGCGGACCCATGAGTTCTTGGTAAGACTCCTACTTCACATTTAATTTGTCTAACATCAGCTAAACCTCTTCCGTCAATTCTTTTCTTATCTTTTAAAATCGCAGTCCTAACAATGTCTTTTTCTAGAGATTTAAGTTGTGCCATAGCTTGATTTTCTGTAATAGCTTCGTCTTCTGCGAACATTTCTTTACATTGAACTTCTATCTCTGAAATAGCGGTAGATCTTTTTTTCTTATCTATTTCCTTAAATGCACTCCTTAATCCAGCTTCAAATTTATCTACAATTTGTTTTTTAACATTCGAATGGTCAATCTCTTCAACTTCCCATTTAGGTTTGCTGGCTTTTTTTGAAAGTTTTTCAATTGCTTCAATAATTGGAACAAATTTTTCATGTCCAAATTTTACTGCATCAAGCATAACTTTTTCTGACAATCCAGTTGTTTCTGACTCTACCATCAAGACTGCATCTTTGGTTCCAGCTACAACAAGATCTAATTCTGAGTCTTTTAATTCTTCTATCGAAGGATTTAATAAATATTTACCATCTTTATAACCAACTCTACTCGCAGCTATAGGTCCTTGAAAAGGCAAGCCAGATATTGCTAAAGCAGCTGAAGATGCAATTATAGATAAAATGTCTGGTTGATTGTCGCCGTCGTACGATAAAACTGTTGGAAGTAATTGTACTTCATTTAAAAAGCTTGAAGGAAATAAAGGTCTTATAGGTCTGTCTATTAACCTTGAAATTAACGTTTCTGCTTCGGTAGGTCTCGCTTCTCTCTTAAAATATCCACCTGGGATTTTTCCAGCAGCATAAAACTTTTCTTGATAATTTACAGACAAAGGAAAATAATCTTGTCCATCTTTTAATCTTTTTGCTCCTACTACCGTTGCTATTACAACTGTTTCACCTAAACTTGCTATAATTGCACCATCAGCTTGACGAGCTACTTTTCCTGTCTCTAAAGTTAATTTTTTACCATTAACTTCTAATTCTTCTTTATGTATTTTAAACATTATTTCCTTAAATTTAATTGTTTGATGACCTTTTGATAGGACTCAACATTTTTCTTTTTAAGGTATGTAAGAAGCTTTTTTCTTTTATTTACTGATTTAGTCAAACCTATAGTTGAGTGTTTATCTTTTTTAAAAATTTTAAAATGCTCTGATAATTTTGCTATTTTATCTGTAAGCAATCCTATTTGTACTTCTGTTGAGCCTACATCTTTTTCATGAATGGCTAGTGATTTAATTGTAACGTTTTTTTTCTTTATCATTTTTCTTAATTTTCTTTATTATTTTTTCAATCTTTTCAGCATATTCAAATGAGTTATCTTCTACAAAAGTGAGTTTAGGAAGAAACTTAATATCTAGCCTTTTAGACAGGGCTTTTCTAACAAGATGTGAGTATTCCGTCAAGATCCTAACTGTTTCCTTGGTTTCTGTACCTCCCAAGGGAATAACATATACCCTGGCTGTTTTTAGATCAGGCGTCATTCTAACTTCAGTTACTGTAATCAATTTAGAGTTTACAGACGGTATTTTAGCTTCATTTCTAATCAACAATTCACCTAAATTTTGTTTTACTAATTCGCCAACTCTTAATTGTCTCTGACTAAATGGCCTTTGTGATGATTGATTTCCCATTATATTGTCCTTTGTATTTCTTCTGCTAAAAACGACTCGATTACATCTTTTTCCTTAAAGTCTATAAAATCTTTAATGCTTATTCCGCATTCCAAACCTGTTCCAACTTCTTTTACTTGATTCTTTTCCCTAAAGATCGTTACTATTTCTCCCGTGTAGACCACGACTCCATCTCTTATAATTCTAGCTTTAGATTTACTTTTTATTTCTCCATTCATGACTTTAGATCCTGCAATTTTTCCAGCACTTGAAACTGAAAATACTTTTTGAATCTCAGCACTTCCTAAAACTGTTTCTTTTATATCTGGTTCTAGAAGACCGGATAAGGCTTTTGAGACATGATCAAGTGCTTCATAAATAATATTAAAGTACTTAATATCTACTTTTTGTTCCTCGGCTAATTTTTTTGCCTCTCTATTTGGTTTAACATTAAATCCTATTAGTATTGCATTAGAAGCCTTGGCCAAAGAAACATCTGTTTCATTAATCATTCCAATATCTGAAAGAATTATTTTTGCTTCAACTTCATCATGGCTAATTTTATTTATTGCCATTTTTAATGCTTCACTTGAACCTTGAACATCAGACTTAATTATTATATTTAGTTCGTCCTTGTTTTTAGTGTCCTCAAATAGTGCTGTTTTGTCTTTAACTAATACTTTAGTTTTTTCAGAATTCATTTGTTTAAATTCTGCCATTTTTTTTGCTTCATTTTCATCGCTAGTAACTAAAAATCCTGCGCCTGCATATACAGAGTCATTCATTCCTAAAATTTCAACTGGCATCGATGGGAG
>NTJK01000003.1 GCA_002457475.1 Pelagibacterales bacterium MED-G43 | reverse complement strand
CTCATATAATTTCTGATAAAATTTATGAAAGATTAACAGGTGAGGAGGGATATTTTGATACAAGAGTAATTTATGTTGCTGAAAGTGGTCCTAAAAATCAAAGAATTAAAAAATTAGCAATCATGGATCAAGATGGAGCTAATACAAAATATTTAACTTTGGGAAATGAATTGGTTTTAACTCCAAGATTTAATCCAACAAATCAAATGGTTACTTACATGTCTTATTTTAGAAATATGCCAAGAGTTTATTTGCTTGATATAGAGACCGGTACACAAGAAGTGGTAGGAAATTTTCCGGGCATGACTTTCGCGCCAAGATTTTCTCCAGATGGAAAAAAAATTGTTATGAGTTTCGCAAAAGATGGAAATTCTGATATCTATACAATGGATTTAGACTCGAGAGTAGTTGAAAGAATTACTGATCATTCTTCTATTGACACTTCACCTTCATTCTCACCAGATGGAAAATTTATAGCATTTAATTCTGATAGAAGCGGTTTACAACAAATTTATATAATGCGAAGTGATGGAAGCGGTGTCAAAAGAATTACTTTTGGAAAAGGTATTTATGGCACACCTGTTTGGTCGCCTAGGGGAGATTTAATTGCTTTTACAAAAATGCGTAAAGGAAGATTTTACATTGGCGTAATGCGAACCGACGGTTCCGGAGAGAGATTGTTAACAGAAAATTACTACCAAGAGGCGCCTTCCTGGTCGCCTAATGGAAGAGTATTGGTTTTCTATAGGGAAACTAAATCTGGATCAAAGGGAGAGGGTTTTTCTGCTAAATTATGGTCCATTGACATAACAGGATATAACGAAAGAAGGCTTAAAACAGAAACTGATGCTTCTGACCCATCTTGGTCCTCTCTTTTGTCAAAATAAGCCAGTATTTTTGGTAAAATACACTTGAATAACATTCAATAATTTGAAATAAACCATTGAACAAACCCAGGGGAAAAAATGATGTTTAATAAGAATTTAAAAAATATATTATTAGTAATCTTTGCTACTTTAATCTTAAGTGCATGTTCTACGGCAAAAAAATCAGGAAATATAGATGGAGATGTATACACTGGAAAAGAAACAGTTAAATACCTAGCATCAGGTGTTCCAGACAGAGTTTTCTTTGCTACAAACAAATCTTCTTTAACAACAGCTGCAAGAGCAACTTTAAGAAAACAAGCAAATTATTTACGAAAAAATAAAAATCTTAATGTGACTATCGAAGGCCATGCCGACGAAAGAGGAACTAGAGAGTATAACTTGGCATTAGGAGAGAGAAGAGCTAACGCTGCAAGAGATTATTTAATGACTTACGGAATTTCAGGTAAAAGAATTTCTGTTATTAGTTACGGAAAAGAAAAACCTGTTAACCCAGCTTCAACTCCTTTAGCTTGGTCTCAAAACAGAAGATCTGTAACAGTTAAAGTAAACTAATAAAATATTTAAACCAATACTTAGACCCCTTAATACTTATTATTAAGGGGTCTTTTTTTTGCCATGTTATCTAATTAAAACAGAATCATGTTAAAAAAATTTAAGATAAAAATTATAATCACTTCAATTATATATTTATTTTTTATCAACCTTACACATGCAGAAGAGGAAGAAGTGCAACTACAAGCAATTTCAGATCAAATTCAAGTCATTACGAAAGATATTAAAACATTAGAAAAAGCGGTCTATCAAAAATCAGATCCTATTTTGTTGAAGCAATCAAAATCTCTAAGTTCAGAAGGTTTAAATGAAGATATTATGACAAAGCATTTATTAAAATTAAATGAGATAGAAGATCAATTTCGTGAACTTACAAATAAATTTGAAGAGGTAAATTTTAAGTTAGATAAATTGTCAACGCGTGTTTCTAAAATTCAATCCGATACACAGTTAAGATTTTCTGATTTAGAAAATGAAAATATCTCTCCATCTAAAAAAAAAAAAGTAGACCTTCCAGGATCTGCTAAACCTCAAGATTTTGGCGCAGCACCTGGTTATCAAACTTCAAATTTACCAAAAGAACAATCGATAAATTCAGTAGAAACTGCCCAAACTGTTATTGCTGAGGAGCCAGAGCAAAGAAAATCACTACTTCCCGATAAACCTGCGAGTGAGCAATATGAATTTGCAGTTAGTTTTATGAAAATAGGAGATTATGAAACAGCTGAATTTGCTTTAAAAGAATTTATAGATAAAAACAAAGATCATGATTTAGCCGGAAGCGCACAATACTGGTATGGGGAAACTTTCAGAATCAGACAATTATACTCTGATGCTGCTACCGCATATCTCGACGGATATCAAAATTATCCAAAAAGTAAAAAAGCTCCAGATAATTTGTTAAAACTTGGAATTACAATGGTTCAACTTGGTGAAAAAGACCAGGGATGCAAAATGATTTCAGGTCTTAAAAAAGAATACCCAAAAGCAAACAAGTCTGTGTTACAAAAAGCTCAGTATGAGCAAAAAAAATTCAAGTGTAAATCTTAAAAACGGTTTTAAAAATTTTAAAGACTTTTCAAATATTTTTTTAAATTTTAAAACTAAATTAGACGATTTAAATAAAAAAAGTTATGCAGTTGCAGTATCCGGTGGTCCTGACAGTCTAGCTTTAGTAGCTTTAACAAAGGCCTATTCATTTCAAAGAAAATCTAAATTTTATTATATTCTTGTTGACCATAATATTAGAAAAGATTCTAACCAAGAAGCAAAAAAAGTTAAAACTTTGTTAAAAAGAAAAGAAATTATTTTAAAAGTTTTTTTAAATAAAAAAAAAATTACAAAAAATATTCAAGCAAATGCTAGGAATCTAAGGTATGAAATTCTTCTAAATTTTTGTAAAAAAAAAAAAATTAAAACTCTTCTTACTGCTCATAATTTAGAGGATCAAGTTGAAACTTTTTTAATAAGGCTTTCTAGAGGTAGCGGTATAAAAGGCTTATCTGCAATGAAGTCCTTAAGTAAGATTAACAGTTCGGTAAATTTATATAGACCTTTGCTCGATGTAAAAAAAAAATTTTTGATTAGAATTTCAAAGAATATATTTGGCAAATATATTAAAGATCCATCAAATAAAGATCTTAAATATTTAAGAACTAAAGTTAGGACTTTAAAAAAACCCCTTGAAAAAAGCGGTATTAAATACGAGCAAATTTTTAAATCAATACAAAATTTGTCTTCAAGCGAGGCAACTTTAGCAGGATATTTCAACAAGACTTTTAAAAAATTAATACGAAAAAGAAATAAAGAAATTTCAATAAATTTTCAAAAATTTAAAAAATTAAATAATGATGCTAAAATTGCTCTTATAAATGAGTGTATAAAACAACTTAAAAAAAACTACTATGATTTAAGATCTAAAAAGGTACAAAACTTAATTACCAGCCTGAATAAAAGAGACTACAAAAAATCGACTCTAGGGGGTTGTATTTTTTTTAAAAAAAACGAAGATTTGTGTCTTAAAATTGAATAATTATAAAAATTTGGTCAAATTGGATGCTTTTTGTCTTATTTACAACTCATTAAATACTACAATATACTTGTTAAATAAAAATAAATGATTATTTGAAATATATGAATTTAAAAAACTTAATAATGTGGGTTATTATCGTCTTACTCTCTGTAGGGCTATTTAATATGTTTCAAGATCCCAATAAGGTAAATTCAGAGAGAAACTCTTTACCTTTTTCAAACTTTTTAAATGAGGTGGATGCTGGTAGAGTTGTTGAAGTTCAGATACAAGGAAACAATATTTCAGGCATCTTGGCAGATGGTAATAAATTCAAAACATACTCTCCAAACTACCCTGAGTTGGTTGATAAACTTTCATCAAAAGGAGTTAGCATTGTAGCTTCACCGCAAGAAGATAAAATGCCTTCGCTTCTTGGAATTTTATTGTCCTGGTTTCCGATGCTTTTACTAATAGGAGTGTGGATATTTTTTATGCGTCAAATGCAGGGCGGAAAAGGTGGAGCAATGGGATTTGGGAGATCCAAAGCAAAATTATTAAATGAGGCTCAAGGTAAAGTAACTTTTAATGATGTTGCTGGGGTTGAGGAAGCCAAAGAGGAAGTAGAGGAGATCGTTGAATTTTTAAAAGATCCAAAAAAATTTAGCAGATTAGGAGGAAAAATTCCAAAAGGAGCTCTTTTAATTGGCCCTCCAGGAACTGGAAAAACTTTGTTGGCTAAGGCTATCGCTGGTGAGGCTAATGTTCCTTTCTTTTCTATATCAGGATCAGACTTTGTAGAAATGTTCGTAGGTGTTGGCGCATCTAGAGTACGAGATATGTTTGAACAAGGTAAAAAACATTCTCCATGTATCATATTTATTGATGAGATCGACGCCGTTGGTAGAAGTAGAGGAGCAGGTTTAGGAGGAGGGAATGATGAGAGAGAACAAACTTTAAATCAACTTCTTGTAGAGATGGATGGTTTCGATACTAACGAGGGAATTATTCTAATTGCTGCCACGAATAGGCCTGATGTATTAGATCCAGCTTTATTAAGACCTGGAAGATTTGACAGACAAGTAGTTGTTGGCAATCCTGATATAATCGGGAGAGAAGCTATACTCAAAGTACATATTAAAAAAATAAGCACAGGACCAGATGTAAAATTGAGAACAATTGCGCGAGGTACACCTGGATTTTCTGGAGCCGATTTAGCAAATTTAATTAATGAATCAGCTTTACTTGCTGCAAGAAAAAATAAAAGAGTAGTAACAATGTCGGATGTGGAAGAAGCAAAGGACAAGGTTATGATGGGAGCTGAGAGAAGATCAATGGTTATGTCTGAGGATGAGAAAAAACTTACTGCATACCATGAGGGTGGACACGCTATAGTAGCTTTAAATGAGAAAGCTTCGGACCCAATTCATAAAGCAACAATAATACCAAGAGGCAGGGCTTTAGGCATGGTTATGAGATTGCCAGAAAGAGATCAATTATCTGTAACTAGAGAAAAGATGTATTCAGATATTGCAGTAGCTATGGGAGGAAGAATCGCTGAAGAAATTATTTTTGGACATGATAAAGTTACTTCTGGAGCATCATCTGATATAGACATGGCGACTAAGATGGCAAAAAATATGGTAACTAAATATGGAATGAGCAAAGAATTAGGACCTTTGGCATATGGCGAAAATGAGGAAGAAGTATTTTTAGGAAGATCTGTAACTAAACAACAAAATATGTCGGAGGAAACAGCTAAAAAAATTGACATAGAAGTTAAAAAAATCGTTGATACAGGTTACGATAGAGCAAAAAAAGTTCTTACAGATAAAATTGATGACTTACACAAGTTAGCTAAAGCTCTTTTAATATATGAAACATTATCAGGTGATGAGATAAGAGACCTAATACTCAAAAACATAAAACCCACGAGATCATTCAAAGAAGAAGATGAAGAGGATGGTAAAACATCATCAGCACTTGGTTCGCTAGGATTAAAACCTAAACCAGCATTATAGAAAATGAAAAAATATTACACACGTGCGTGTAATTTTTTTTATGGTTTAAACTCAAAAAAATTAGTCAAAGCTAGGTCTGCTTTGCCTTTATGTGGTGATAAAAAAATATCATTTAACCAAGTAGAAATTTTTACAAAAGATAAAAAAAAAGTAAATTCTATAATTGTAGATATTAAAGACATCAAAAAACTACCACAGGCTGTTAAAAAAAAAGTATATAAAGATATTAAAGAGATAACTAAAAAAAGAGAATTTCTAAATAATAAAAATCATTTGCTAATGGGAGTTTTAAATTTGACGCCCGATAGCTTTTCTGACGGAGGTAAATTTAATTCATTAAAAAAAGCAACTCAAAGAATTAAATTTATGATCGAAGCCGGGGCAGATATCATTGATGTAGGGGGTGAATCAACGAGACCTGGTTCAAAAATTGTATCCCAAAAATTAGAAGTTCAAAGAGTAAAGCACGTTTTAAAAAATTTTAAAAACAAATATCCTAAAACTCTTTTATCAGTTGATACAAGAAAATCTTTAGTTATGAACTTCTCATTAAAACATAAAATGGATATTATTAACGATGTTTCTTGTTTTAAATTTGACCCAAAATCTTTTAATACCATTAAGGGTCACAACATATGGAAAATAATTCATCATATGCAGGGGACCCCACAAACTATGCAGATCAAACCTCAATACAATAATGTATTGTTAGATATTTATGATTTTTTTGAGAAAGAGATTAAAAAATTTAAAAAACAAAAATACAACAAAAAATTAATACTAGATCCTGGAATTGGATTTGGAAAAAACTTGAAACATAATTTGATGATATTAAATAAAATTTCTTTATTTCATTCACTAGGTTTTCCTATATTAATTGGTACATCTAGAAAAAGATTTATTAGTCAAGTTTCTGAAAAATATGATACGAAAGAAAGAATTGGAGGAACTTTAGCATCAATAACTTTTTCTTTATCTCAAGGGGTAAAAATTTTTAGAGTTCATAACGTGGAAGAAATTAAACAAGGCATTTTAATATTTGAAGCTTTATTAAAAAAATGAAAAAAAAATATTTTGGCACTGACGGAATAAGAGGCACAGTTAATATGGGAAATATTAACGGAGAAAAATTTTTTAAATTTGGATTAGCAGCAGGAACCTATTTTAAAAACTTAAAAAAAAGGAAACAAGTTGCAATTATTGCAAAAGACACACGATTGTCTGGATATACCCTTGAACCTGCTTTAGTATCAGGATTAGCTTCAGCTGGAATGCATATATTTACATTAGGACCATTACCCACAAATGGATTGGCTATGCTTACTAAAAAAATGAAAGCTAACCTTGGAATAATGATTACTGCATCTCATAACCCTTTTCACGACAATGGGTTAAAATTGTTTGGTCCAGACGGAATGAAATTATCGGATAAAATTGAAAAAAAAATTGAAAATTTAATAGATACTAAAACTATAAATCATTTATCTGATCCAAAATCATTAGGTAGAGTAAAAAGATTAGAAGACGGAAATGACAAATATATTAAAATATTAAAAAATAATTTTCCTAATAATTTTAGTCTTAAAGGTGTACGTATAGTTTTAGACTGTGCAAATGGAGCTGGGTATAAATCTGCTCCAAAAATACTTTCCGATCTAGGTGCAAAAGTATTTTTGATTGGAGTAAATCCAAATGGTCTAAATATTAATTATAATTGTGGATCAACATTTCCAGATATTTTAAAAAGATATGTAAAAAAATTTAAGGCAGACCTTGGCATTGCTCTTGATGGAGATGCAGATAGAGTAATTATGTGTGATGAGAAAGCACAAATAATAGATGGTGACCAGATTGTAGCAATGATTGCTAAAAGATGGAAAAGAAAAAAAATTTTAAAAGGTGGAGTTATCGGAACCCTAATGTCTAATTATGGATTAGAAAAGTTTTTTCTAAGTGAAAAGATCAACTTTAAGAGGTCAAAAGTTGGTGACAGATATGTTAAAGAAATGATGAAAAAATATAATTACAATTTAGGCGGAGAACAGTCTGGTCATATAATTTTAGGTAAATTTGCTACTACAGGCGACGGTTTGTTAGTTGCTCTTGAAATATTATTTGCATTAAGAAAAGGTAAATTAGCTAGTGAAATATTCCAGGTTTATAAATCCGTTCCTCAAAAACTTATAAATATCAAAGTAACAGATAAAAAAATTATCAATTCAATTAAATGCAAAAAAGCTATTAAAAAAGCCAACGCATTAATAAAACATAATGGTAGATTACTAGTAAGACCTTCAGGCACAGAATCAAAAGTACGAATAATGTGTGAGTCATTTAACGTTTCTTTAATGAATAAGTGTATAAATATTATAAAAAAAACAATTCATTAAAATATGCAACCTAAATCTAAAGTTCTTATTATTGCTGGATCAGACTCTTCAGGTGGAGCTGGTATTCAAGCAGACATTAAAACTGTTACATCACTAGGAAGTTACGCTATGACCGCTATTACCGCTGTGACTGCACAAAATACTAAAGGTGTTAAATCAATAGTGCCAATAAAACCAAAAGAAATTTCTAATCAAATAGATTTTACAGTCAAAGACATCAGACCAAATGCAGTAAAAATTGGAATGTTACATTCAAAGCATGTTATTCAAGCTGTAAGAAAATCTTTAAATAAGATTAAAATAAAAAAAGTTGTTTTAGACCCTGTCATGGTCGCTAAAGGAGGTGCAAAACTTATAGATAATTTAGCAATTATTTATATAAAGAATAACTTTATCAAAAATATTTTTTTAATTACACCTAATATTCCCGAGGCAGAAATATTAACTAAAACAAAAATTAATTCTACAAAAGATATGATAAAAGCAGGAAAAATCTTAATTAGTTTAGGTGCTAAAAATGTTTTAATCAAAGGTGGGCACTTAAAGTCAAAACAAATGAATGATATTTTATTAAATAAAAAAATTATTAAGATATTTCGAAGCAAGAAGTATAAGTCGAGAAATACTCATGGCACTGGATGTTCATTATCCTCTGCAATAGCAACATATTTATCATGTGGAAAAGATCTTATTAAATCTTGTGAGCTTGGAATTAAATATGTTAATCAGGCAATTAAATCAAATCTAAATTTAGGAAAAGGAAACGGTCCAATCAATCACTTAAATTCATTTACTATAAATAGAGAGTTTAAATAATGAAAAATGTAGTAGTAGTAGGTTCACAGTGGGGAGACGAGGGAAAGGGAAAAATAGTTGATTGGCTTTCAAGTGAAGCTGATGTAGTGGTTAGGTTTCAAGGTGGTCATAACGCTGGTCATACTCTAGTTATAGATAAAAAAATATTTAAACTTAGATTATTACCTTCAGGGATCGTTAGAAAAGGAAAAATTTCTATCCTAGGAAACGGCGTCGTTATTGACCCGTGGGCACTTTTAAGTGAAATAGAAGAAATTAAAAAACAAGGTGTTGATGTAACTCCAGAAAATTTTATGATCTCAGAGTCTGCATCACTCATCCTTCCTTTTCATCAAGAGATGGATGAAATTAGAGAAGACGCTGCTGGAAAAGGAAAAATCGGAACTACTAGAAGAGGAATTGGACCTTGTTATGAAGATAAAGTTGGCAGAAGGTCAATTAGAGTTATGGATTTAAGATCTGAAAGTAACTTAGACAATAGATTAGAAAATGTATTACAACACCATAATGCAATAAGAAAAGGATTAAATAAGAAAATTTTTGAAAAAAATGAATTAAAAAAAGAATTGTTAAAAATAGCTCCTGAAATTCTTAAATTTGCTCAACCTGTTTGGCTAAAATTAGATCAACTCAACAAAGATAGAAAAAAAATTTTATTTGAAGGAGCACAAGGTATCCTTTTAGACGTAGATCATGGAACTTATCCTTTTGTTACATCATCAAACACAGTCCCAGCCATGGCAGCGACTGGATCAGGATCGGGTCCAGATAAAATTAATTATGTGCTAGGTATTACCAAAGCTTATACTACCCGAGTGGGAAGCGGACCTTTTCCTACAGAATTAAAGAACGATATAGGAGAAAATCTAGGAAGAAGAGGAAAGGAATTCGGAACTGTTACTGCTAGAAAAAGAAGATGTGGTTGGTTTGATGGCGTTCTAGTTAGACAAACAATAAAATTATCCGGAATAAACGGAATAGCTTTAACTAAATTGGATGTATTAGATGAATTAGATGAAGTTAAAATGTGTATCGAATATGAACTAAATGGAAAAAAATTAAGTTATTTACCCGCAGCCTCTGAAGATCAATTTAACATAAAACCAATTTATAAAACATTTCCTGGGTGGAAATCTAAAACAGAAGGGATCAGAAACTTAAAAGACTTACCAGATAATGCTAAGCGATATATTCATGCTCTAGAGGATTTCATTGGGGCTAGAATATCTAGTATTTCTACAAGTCCTGAGAGAGATGACACAATTCTAGTGGAGGATCCTTTCAATAATTAATTAGTAGGTAGTAAATTTTTTGACTTACTTGCATTAATCATTGATTTTTGTAATTTTTCAAAAGCTTTTGTTTCAATTTGTCTAATTCTTTCTCGACTTATTTTATATTTTTTACTTAATTCTTCCAGTGTTTTGGGTTCTTCTGAAAGTCTTCTAGCAACGATAATTTCTTTTTCTCTATCATTTAAAATTTTCATTGCATTATTTAATAATTCCTTTTTATCATCGTACTCTTGTTTTTGAGAAATAATTAATTCTTGATCTAAACTGTCATCAACTAACCAATCTTGCCATTCATCAGTCTCACCACTTTTAATAGGATCATTTAGAGATTTTTCTTGACCCATCATTCTTCTGTTCATATTTACAACTTCATGAGACTCAACATCTAATTTTTTCGATATTTCATTAACTTGATCATCTTTAAGATCTCCTTCTTGTCCAGGCGCAATTTGATTTTTTAGTTTTTTTAAATTAAAAAAAAGTTTCTTTTGAGCTGTGGTGGTTCCCATTTTTACTAAGCTCCATGATCTTAATACATATTCTTGTATAGATGCTTTGATCCACCACATTGCGTAGGTAGCAAGTCTAAAACCTTTATCAGGGTCAAATTTTTTTACAGCTTGCATCAAGCCTAGGTTTCCCTCAGAAATTAATTCGTTCACAGGTAAACCGTAGCCACGATATCCCATTGCAATTTTGGCAACCAGTCTCAAATGACTAGTAACTAATTTATGAGCTGCTTTCAAGTTTCCATTTTCTCTCCAGTTCTTTGCTAACATATATTCTTCTTCAGCATCTAGCATTGGAAATTTTTTGATCTGGGCTAAATAAATTGATAAACCACCAACAGATGGAACTGGAAAATTACTAATTTGATTTTTTTTACTCATAATTATTTATTTATATATGAAATTAATTATTTCAACTGCTTAAATTTTCAAGCAAACTCAATATCTTTTTAAATCCATCTGGTAAATTTGAGTCAAAAATCATCCTTTTTTTTGTATCCGGATGATTAAATACTAATGTTTTAGCATGTAAAGCCTGACCGGATAATTTATTTAATTTGGTGAAAAATTCATCATTAATTTTTTTAAACTTAAATTTTTTTTTCCCATATTGTTTATCTCCTAGCAGAGAAGTGCCTTTATATTTTAAGTGAACACGAATTTGATGTGTTCTTCCAGTTTCTAATTTACATTCAATTAAACTTATTTTGGGAATATCCTTTATATTAAAAACTTTAATCGTTTTATAATTTGTAATTGCTTTTTTTCCGTTTATTTCGCTTACTGTCATCAATTGTCGATTCTTTTTGTCTCTTGCAATTAAAGTATTTATCTTTCCATTAAGAGGTCTTATCACCCCCCATGCAAGACAAAGATATTTTCTCTCTATAGTATGCTTACTGAATTGATCTCCTAAATTTGCATGTGCTAAATTGTTTTTTGCGATTACTAGCAAACCGCTGGTTTCTTTGTCAATTCTATGTACTATTCCTGGTCTAAGCGCTCCATTTAAATCAGATAAATTTTTTTTATATTTATACATTAGTGCATTTACTAGAGTATTTTCGTAATTACCAGCACCTGGATGAACAACCATACCTTTTGGTTTATTAATAACTAAAATGCTTTTGTCCTCAAAAATAATGTCTAAATCTAACTTTTTTGGAATAATATCTTTTGTATTTTTTTCAACAAGATTGGCTGTAATTTGATCTTTATACTTTACCTTAGTTGATGGTGATAAGGTGATTTTATTATTTAGCTTAACTTGTCTTTCTTCAATTAATTTTTTTAAAAATGATCTAGTGAATTGATTTATGTTTTCTGATAAAAAAATATCTAATCTTTTTCCACTGTTTTTAGAGTTTACAGAAAATTTAATTGTATTATCCATAAATTAATTTAAATTATCCATATTGCGCCGGTAGCTTCAACTGGATAGAGCGCCGGATTTCGGCTCCGGAGGTTATGGGTTCGACTCCTATCCGGCGCACCATAACTAAACAATCCAATCTTTAAACTTTTCCTTATTTTTAATTATATACTCGGGAAAAGTATTATCTATTGTAATTTTTTTATATTTAATATTTCGCTGAAACAAATCTTCTCCTTGAGAGATTTTTTTCTTTATTAAATTAGTATCAGTAAATTCTTCAGTGTTATATTCTTGATGTGAATATGATTTAATTTTATTTCTTATAGACTCTGGATCTTTTAAAAAACTAAAATGCCAACCACCATTATTAATAACTTGAATTTTATTATTGAATACTTTCCAGAAAGGTTTTTTTTTAATTTTAATATCTCTTAACCATTGAGGAGATTTTAAATTTTTTTTCTGACATATCTTAGTTCCAGGCCATTCACCATCGCTCACATTTTGTAAATTAATTTTTGATTGAAAATTTTTTTGCAAAAAGCAGGCGAATTTGTTTTTAATATTGAATTCTTCAATTTTTTTTGGATTAGGAATTTCATCAATATCAGAAATCATTATTAAATCATCTTCACTATATTTATTATAACCTCTCTCTATTGCATTCCTTTGAAACTGATCTCTGACATGATTTTCATGCCAACCTTTTTTTGGGGATTTAACATTCTTAGGCATATCGTTTACTACGATATAATTGATTTTATCTTTAAATTTTGGGAAGTTTTCAATTTTAAAATTCAATTTCTTGTCTTGACCAGCGTGATTTTTCGTTGCTTCCACTATTATAAATTTATCGACTTTTTCATAAAGTGTATTCAGTCTTATATCTAAGACCACATCTTCATCAAAGTACATAAAGCAATCGATTAGTTTCATAATTTTATTGTTGAGCTTGTAAAACCAATTTTCTTTTTGTTAATATTTTGAGAGGAACAATGCAAATTTGATCTATCAAAAATAAGTAAATCTCCTAATTTCCATTCAAAAATCATTTCAACCTCTAAACCTTTTAGATTGTTGATGTCCTCATGTCTTAAATATTTCTCATACGTATCTTGATCAAAATCCTTATTACCATATAGATCTAAGTGTTCAGATGATCTTTTATTATAGCCTTTTGCCGTAAGTTCTTCAGGATCAATAGAAAACGTGGTTGAACAACCATAAAATCGATTTTTAAAGATAATAGTTTCTCCTATATTGGATAAAGGTAGCAGTGTTTGTTTAAAAATTATTTTTTCGAAGTCAAATCCCGTATCAACATGCAATGTTACAGGCCTGCAGCTCTCTTGAAACAATCCTAAACTTTTTGATCCATCTTTTGTATCAGGATTGTCCATTTCAAAATCATCTATTATTTCTTTTAATTTTTGAATGTAATTATTTTGTAATTCTTTTTTATGTCTAATATTCCACTTTTTCTTAATTATATTTTGCCTTTTGTTATTAATTTCTATTGGAAGTTCCTCATATAGCTTTTGAAACGAGTCAATTTCATCTTTATTTAAAAAATTGCTTACGATGAATGGTTTGCTCTCAAACTTTTTAATTTTGTCAATAAATTTATGCAATTATTCCCCCATATTGATTAAAGTCCCTCGATCTTTTGCACCACTATATGAATAATAAAAAATGAATATGCCTGCTATAAAGTAAAGTAAAGAAATCACACATCCTTTTAATATTGCATAATAACTAATTAGATCATAAATTAATATGTTTCTCATTTCCTCAAACAAATGAACTAAAGGTAATAATTTTGCAATGTATTGAAGCCACTCTGGCAATATTTCAATTGGGTAGTAGATACATCCGAGCGGAGCTAAAAAAAATAGACTAGCCCATGCAATGTTTTCAAAAGAAGGGCCAAATCGAATTAAACCAGAAGTTACCAGTAGACCTAAGGTTACACCAAAAATGTACAAAGAAACTAATAAGAATATTAATGGAATGCCAATTTTAAAAATCGAAACACCAAACAATGGCACCGCTAATAGAGCAGCAGGCACTAAGCCGATTAAAGTTCTAAATATTGCGGTAAATGTTAATGCAGCGATAATCTCGCTAATCTTTATTGGAGCGATGAATAGATTGGTAAAATTTCTGCTCCAAATTTCCTCAAGGAACATCATATTATAACTTATACTTGATCTAAATAAAAAGTCGTAAAGTATTGCAGCACTTAAAATTATGCCTACGGTATTTTCATAATAAGAAGAACTTAAGGTAAAAAATTTTGAAATAAATCCCCAAAGAAAAATTTGAATAGTAGGCCAATAAATCAAGTCAAGAATCCTCGGAAAAGATCCTTTTATAAGATAAATATGTCTTAAACTTAATGCGTATATTTTATTCCAACTCATTTTTACTCCTCGCAATTTTAAGAAAAGTATCCTCTAGATTTACTCTACCATGTTTTTTTATTAATTCTTTACATGTTCCCTCATCTACAATTTTACCTTGTTTCATCATAACAATTTTATTACACAATCTCTCCACCTCTCTCATATTATGAGACGCAAGCAACATAGTTAATTCATTTTTATTTTTATATTTTTCCAAATATTCTCTTACAAAATCCCCTATATCTGGATCTAAGCTTGCCGTTGGTTCATCTAAAAAAAGTAATTTGGGTTTATTAATTAAAGATTTGGCCAAAGAAACTCTATTTTTTTGCCCAGATGACAACTCTCCAGTCTTTTTATTTAGAAATTTAATTAGATTAAGGTCTTCGACTAACTCTTCGATCCTCTCAGTTTTTTTATTTACACCATATAATCTGGCATAAACTTCTAGATTTTGTAAGACTGTAAGTTTTTTTGGTAATTCTATATAGGGAGATGCAAAATTCATTAAACTTAAAAGTTTTATTCTATTTTTAGAGTTCAATTTTATTCCATCTATAAAAATTTCACCACTAGTAGGTGTGATTAAGCCTAACATCATCCCAATCGATGTTGTTTTCCCGCATCCATTAGGACCAAGAAGACCCAAGGTACTATTATTTTTAATTTCAAAACTAATATTGTTTACAGCAGTTGTAGTCTTGAATTTTTTTATAAGGTTTTTTACTTCTAATTTCATTTAAGATTTTGACGCTCGTTGTATCCTATCATTAATAGCTATACCAGAACCAAGATTTGGAATTTTACCTATTTGAATTTTTTTATAGCCTTTTTTTTTTATTAATCTAAATAATCTATATAAATTTGACGCAGCTTCAGTTAGATCGAGTTTTTTACTTAAGCTAAAAAATTTTTTCTTATTTTTATGATTATTTCCTAAATATATAAAAGCACTTATACCATCGTGTTTTTTTTGATTGATTAGTACTGGTATACCAGGTGAGTAATGTTTCTTCATCATTCCTGGTGAAATTATTTTTTTATTTCTAATATTTTTTTTGATTTTCTTTTTTAATATTTTTTCAATTGAACTTTTTTCAATTATACCAGGCCTCAAAATCTTCGGCACACTTACTAAATCAACAACTGTTGATTCAATTCCAATTTTACATTTACCCCCGTCTATAATTAATTTAATCTCTTTATTAAATTCATCAAATACATCTTCTGCTGTGACTGGACTTACATTATTAGATTTATTTGCACTTGGCATGGCCAACGGAAAATCAATCTTTTTTAATATAGATCTGATAGCTCTATGTTTTGGAAATCTTATAGCAATTGTATTCAACTTAGCTGAAGCAAGTGAATTAATTTTGGATCCATTTTTTTTTGTAAGAATAAAAGTAATTGGACCTGGACAAAATCGCTTGTATAGTTTTTTAAACCTATCATTAATAATAACGTCTTGCGATGCATCCTCCAAATTGAAATAATGCACAATTAATGGATTTGATTTAGGTCTACCTTTTAATTTATATATTTTTTGAATTGATTTTTTTGAATACGCATTTCCACCCAAGCCATACACAGTCTCAGTTGGCAACCCAATGACATCGCCATTGCTTAAATTTATAATAGATTTTTTAAGAATTTGTTTATTAAAAGAAAATATATTTGAATAGCTATTTTTCATAATGTAAATATTATTTATTAAATGAAAACTGAAAATATTCCAGCTGATATAAAAAGTAAATCAATAAAAGAAACTAGAGAGGAAATTAATACAATTTTGACTAAATTAGAAAATGAAGAGACTAATTTAGGCCACACCATTGGTGACTATCAAAGATTAATACTTCTTAACAAACATATCGATCAACTATTTAAGAAGAAGTTTAAGGAAATTTCAGAAAAAAAATGATCAAAAAAAAATTAATAAAAAATGCTATTAAAGTTGATAAATTTTTAATCAATTATTTAAAAAAACAAAAAAAAACTTTACTCGTTAAACCAATGAAGTATGGGGTTATATCAGGAGGCAAAAAAATCAGATCAACTATAATTTTTGACTTTGGGAAAATATTTAAGATAAGTGAAAAAAAACTTATAAATATTTGTGCAGCTGTTGAATGCATTCATTCTTACTCATTAATTCATGATGATCTACCATGTATGGATAATGACAACATGAGAAGAGGTAAACCTTCAACACATATTAAATTTGGAGAAGCGTCAGCAGTGTTAGCGGGAAGTTCTTTACTTACATTGGCTTTTGAAATCATAACAGAAAAAAAATATTTTCTTAACTCAAGAATGAAAAATGAAATAATTAAATTTCTAGCTAGTTGCTCCGGTCATACTGGAATAGCTGGCGGACAAGAATTGGATTTGAAGTTTGAAAATAAGAAAATAAAAATTAATAAAATTATAGATATGCAAAAGAAAAAAACAGGAAAATTATTTAATTTTTGTTTATACGCAGTAGGAGTAATAGCTAACAAAACAACAAAAGAAAAAAAATATTTAAGCAATCTAGGAGAAGAAATAGGTTTATTATTTCAATTGTCTGATGATTTTTTAGATAAAAAAGGTTCTAAACATTTAGTAGGTAAACCGGTTAAAAAAGATAACAAAAAAGGAAAATCAACTTTATTAAAATTAATGGGAGAAAAAAAAGCTTATATGTATGCAAATAATTTAAAGAAAAAAATATTGCTTAAATTAGAAAAACATGGAAAAAAAGCGAAAGAATTAATTAGTACAATTGAGTTTATTTTAGAGAGAAAATTTTAATGAGTAGACTTATTAAACAAATAAATTTTCCTGCGGATTTAAGAAAATTTAAAAAAAATAATTTAAGACAAATCTCAGATGAACTAAGAGATGAGCTTATAGATGTTGTTTCTGAAACAGGGGGACACTTAGGTGCTGGTCTAGGAGTAGTTGAGTTGACTGTAGCTTTACATTTTGTTTTTGATACTCCTAGAGACAAATTAGTTTGGGATGTGAGTCACCAGTGCTATCCGCATAAAATTATTACTGGACGAAGAGATAAAATTAAAACACTTCGTAAAGGAGGGGGTCTCTCTGGATTTACTAAACGAACTGAAAGCGAGTACGATCCTTTTGGTGCAGCTCACAGTTCTACCTCTATTTCCTCTACACTTGGAATGGCAGTTGCAAAAAAATTATCAAATAATAACAATAATGTAATAGCGGTCATTGGTGACGGAGCGATGAGCGCAGGCATGGCTTACGAGGCAATGAATAACGCTGGTGCACTTAAATCAAAACTAATAGTTGTTTTAAATGATAATGATATGTCCATAGCAAGACCTGTTGGAGCTATGAGCAAATATTTAGCGAAACTTTTATCGGGAAAATTATATTTTAGCTTTAGAGAAACATTAAAAATGATTATTTCATCTTTTTCAAAAAGGTTCAGTCAAAAAGCTGGTAAAGCTGAAGATGTGTTGAGAAATATTGTTACTGGCGGAACATTATTTAGTGAGTTAGGTTTTTATTATGTAGGACCAATAGATGGTCATGATGTTGAAAATTTAGTTCAAATTTTTGAAAATGTTAAAAATTCTAATCATAAAGGACCTGTATTAATTCATGTTAGGACACAAAAAGGTAAAGGATATAAACCAGCTGAAGAGTCGGGAGATAAATACCATGGGGTATCAAAATTTAATGTATCTACTGGAGAACAAGCTAAATCTAAGTCAAATGCACCATCATATACAAAGGTTTTTGCTGAAACCTTAATAAAACATGCAGAGCAAGACACAAAAATTATTGGCATTACTGGAGCTATGCCATCTGGCACAGGTTTGAATCTATTTGAAAAAAAATTTCCAGAGCGAACGTTCGATGTGGGAATAGCCGAGCAACATGCTGTAACTTTTGCAGCAGGATTGGCGACAGAGGGTTATAAACCTTATGCTGCAATTTACTCTACTTTTCTCCAAAGAGCTTACGATCAAGTAGTTCATGATGTTGCTTTACAATCATTACCAGTAAGATTTGCTATTGACCGTGCAGGTCTCGTTGGTGCAGATGGACCAACACATGCTGGTTCTTTCGACATTACTTATCTTTCAACTTTACCAAATTTTGTTGTTATGGCAGCAAGCGATGAATCTGAATTAGTTAAAATGATAAATACCTCAGTCAATATAAACGACCGCCCATCTGCTTTTAGATACCCTAGAGGAAATGGAATTGGGGTTGAGTTACCCTCTATTAAAGAAACCATTGAAATTGGAAAAGGAAGAATAATCAAAGAAGGAAAAAAAGTAGCTTTAATAAATTTTGGAACACGATTAGAAGAATGTAAAAAAGCTTCTGAAGATCTTTTAAAGAAAGGAATTGATTGTACAATTATAGATGCAAGATTTGCAAAACCATTAGATGAAAAACTAATCATGGAAGTAGCATCTAATCATGATGTATTAATAACAATTGAAGAAGGGTCAATAGGTGGTTTTGGATCTCATGTAATGCAGTTTTTGTCAGATAGAGGTGTGTTTGATAGAGGTTTAAAATTTAGATCTATGATCCTACCAGACATTTTCATTGATCAAGATACACCAGAGAAAATGTATGAAACTGCAGGCTTAGATAGCTCTTCTATAGCTCATAAAGTTGAGGAGACACTTAACTCAAATATTATTTTAGCTAAAAATAGAAATAAAATTTCAAATTAACCACACTGTGCTCTGTGCATTAATAAATGATCTAGTAAAACACAATTGATCATTGCTTCACCAATGGGTACTGCTCTAATCCCTACACATGGATCATGACGTCCTTTAACAGAAATATTTGTGTTCTTTCCTTTTTTGTCTATGGTTTCTCTGCTTGTTAATATGGATGAAGTTGGCTTAACAGCAAAAGATGCCACAATATCTTGACCCGATGAAATTCCTCCTAGAATTCCTCCAGCATGATTAGTTTTAAATTTTATTTTTCCAGAACTTTTTCTAATTTCATCAGAGTTTTCTTCACCGCTTAAAAAAGCTGCATTCATTCCTGATCCAATATTTACACCTTTTACTGCATTGATGCTCATTAATGCAGCTGAAATATCAGTATCAAGTTTTGAATAGATGGGTGCTCCCAAACCAACAGGAATTCCACTAGCTCTCAATTCAATTATTGCACCGCATGACGATCCTGCTTTTCTTACTGCTAAAAGATATTTTTCCCATATCTTAACAGATTTTTTGTCCGGACAGAAAAAAGGATTCTTTCTTATCTCCGCGTTGTTCCAATTAGTTCTATCACATGACATTAAACCTAATTGAGTCACAGCACCTATAACATTAAATTTTTTACCTAAAATCTTCTTCAGCACAATACGAGCCACAGCACCCGCCGCTACCCTACTAGCGGTTTCTCTAGCTGATTGGCGACCGCCACCTCTAAAATCTCGAATACCATATTTTTTAAAATAAGTATAATCAGCGTGCCCAGGTCTAAATTTATTCTTGATGGACTCATAGTCTCTAGATTTCTTATCCTCATTGTAAATGATAATTGAAATAGGTGTACCTGTTGTTTTACCTTCAAAGACACCAGACAGAATAATTGCTTTATCTGGTTCTTTTCTTTGAGTGGTAAATTTAGATTGTCCAGGTCTTCTTCTGTCCATATCTACCTGGATATCTTTTTCCGATAAAGGAATATTTGGCGGACAACCATCTACCACGCACCCTATAGCGGGACCGTGGGATTCTCCCCAAGTTGTAAATCTAAATATTTTTCCAAAAGTATTAAAAGACATAGATATTTAATGTATAGATTATTTTAATAAATATATGAATCAAAAAAATGGCAAAAATTCACTTGGTTTAGATAGCTGCTTTGAAGACTTGGATAATCCAATAGATTTATTCAAAAAGTGGTTTGCTAAGGCTGAAGAGACTGAAATTAACGACCCAAATGCTGTTGCAGTAGCTACTGCAAATAAAGACAATCAACCTAATGTAAGAATGGTTTTACTAAAAGGCCTAAGCGAAAAAGGTTTTGTTTTTTATACCAACTTTAATAGTAAAAAGGGTGGAGAATTAAAAGAAAATCAAAAAGCTTCAATGTGTTTTCATTGGAAAAGTTTAAGACGTCAAGTAAGAGTAATTGGAAAAGTAGAGGTAGTTTCAGAAAAAGAAGCTGATGATTATTATAATTCAAGACCGTATAAAAACCGTATTAGTGCATGGGCATCTTCTCAATCTTCAATTTTAGATAAAAGAGAAACTTTTTTGGAAAAAATTAAAGAATTTGAAAAAAAATATCCTGATCAAAATAAAGTTCCAAGACCACCACACTGGTCAGGCTGGAGAATTTTACCAGCTGAAATAGAGTTTTGGGTTGATGGAGAAGGTAGAATTCACGAAAGATTGAATTATAAAAATAAAAATGGAAAATGGGAAAAGGAACTGTTGTACCCTTAAAAAGATCTATTTAAACTAAAGCTAGTTAAACTTTGCAATATTCTTTTATCTTCACTATCAGGAAAAATTGCTAGAGAATCATAAGACACATTAACAAAATACTCTGCTTTTTTTAAACTTGTCTCAACTGCTTTATATTTATTAATTAACGCAAGTGTTTCACTAAAATCCTCTTCAGTTCTTTTTTCTTTCTTCATTATTTCAGTTAAAAACTCTTTTTCTTCTTCATTTCCTTTTTGAAAAACTGTTATTAAAGGCAAAGTAACTTTTCCCTCATAAAAATCTTTCCCTATTTGTTTGCCAAAAAATTTTTCTTTTGCATAATAATCAAGCGCGTCATCTGCAATTTGAAAAGCCAAACCTAGATTTCTTCCATAAGATTCTAAAGCTTTTTTTTCTTTATCATTACTTCCAGAGATGCAAGCGCCTGTTTTTGTTGCAGCAGAAAATAATGCTGCTGTTTTTAAATTTATTATATCAATGTATGTTTCTTCTAAAAGATCAGCTTCACCTTTATGTTGAAGCTGAAGAACTTCACCCTGAGCAATTTTTGCAGAAGTAGAGGATAAAAGTTGCAAAACTTCTAAATCACCATCTTGAACCATGATTTCAAAGCATCTACTCAAAAGATAATCACCAACTAAAATTGATGATTGGTTACCCCAAATTGAATTTGTAGTTTTAACTCCTCTTCTTAAAGAACTCTCATCAATTACATCATCGTGTAATAATGTTGCTGAATGAATTAGCTCTACACAAGCTGCAAGATTAATGTCTCTATTGTACTGTTTGTAGCCAGTCAATTTTGCAGACTCTAAAGTTAATAAAGCTCTTAATCTTTTTCCTCCAGATTTAAGATGATGATCGCTCATCTTTTCAATTAAATCGACTTCACTTTTTAATCTTTGCTCAATTAAATCTTCAACTTTTTGAAGCTTATTTCCAAGCAAGTTTTTAAGCTCTAAGTAAGCAGAGTTGGCCGATTTTTTTAGTGGTATTACTGATCCCATAGCTTTATTTATAATTGATTTTTTCAATAATAAATTTTTAATTGGAAACGCGGTGACGCACCTATAATTCAACTATAAGTAGCGTAATTTAATATTAAAATTTAATTTTTTACTGTTATAAGAGTTAGAAAGTTCATCTAAATTATGTTTTCAATTTTTAAAAAGAAAAAAGTAGTACCTCATGTAAGACTAACTGGAGTAATTGGCTCTGCTGGTCGATTTAATAAAGGTATAGATCTCGCGGGTCAAAAAGATATTTTAAAAAAAGCGTTTTCTTTTAAGAAAATTACACATGTTGCAGTATCAATAAATTCTCCTGGGGGGTCCCCAGTTCAATCTCATTTGATTTACAGTTACATCAGACAGTTGGCTGAGAAAAGCAAAGTTAAAGTAATTATATTTGCTGAAGATGTTGCCGCATCAGGCGGTTATTTAATTTCATGCGCAGGTGATGAAATTTATGCAAATTCAAGTTCAATCATAGGCTCAATTGGAGTTATTTCTGCTTCATTTGGTTTTAAAGATTTAATAAAAAAAATTGGTATTGAGAGAAGAGTTTATACTGCAGGAAAAAACAAAAGTACTTTAGATCCTTTTGTGGAGGAAAAAGAAGAGGATGTTAAAAGATTAAAAAGTATTCAATTAGAATTACACGCTGATTTTATCAAAGTTGTTGAAACAAGTAGAGGTTCTAAACTTAAAGATCCGGAAAAAAATAATATTTTTACTGGTGAATTTTGGACAGGTAAATCAGCATTAGACCTTGGATTAATTGATGGTATTGGAAATGCTGATCAAATTTTAAAAGAAAAATTTGGTGATAAAGTTATTATTAAAAACTTTGAAAAACCAAAAGGATTTATTGCAAGAAAACTATCTTCTTCAATCACAGATCCCGTTGATAGACTAGCCAATATTATAGAAGAAAAATCGATGTGGCAAAAATTTGGTTTGTAAATGCCGACAAAAAAAAAAGTTAAAACAAAAGCCTCAAAAAAATTAAACTTTTTATCATTTCAAGATATTATAATGAACTTACAAAAGTTTTGGGGAAAGAATGGATGTATAATATTACAACCTTATGACTTAGAGGTTGGAGCAGGAACTTTTCATCCCGCTACAACTTTAAGATCTCTTGGCCCTAAACACTGGAAAGCTGCATACGTTCAACCTTCGAGAAGACCTACTGATGGAAGATACGGTGAAAACCCAAATCGTTTACAACACTATTATCAATTTCAAGTCATTATAAAGCCATCGCCAAAAAATATAAAACAACTCTACCTAAAAAGTTTAGCAACGATTGGAATTGATGTAAAAAATCATGATATCCGATTTGTTGAAGATGATTGGGAAAGTCCAACTTTAGGTGCAGCAGGATTAGGTTGGGAAGTTTGGTGTGATGGAATGGAGATTACACAATTCACATACTTTCAACAAATGACAGGAATAGAATGTAAACCGGTACCTGTAGAAATAACTTATGGTCTAGAAAGATTATGCATGTTCGTCCAAGGCAAAAACAATGTCTTTGATTTAGATTGGAACGATGAAGGAATTAAATATAAGGAAGTTTTTTTTCAAGCTGAAAAAGAGTTTTCAGCTTATAACTTTGAATTTGCAAATACAGACACTTTATTAAAAAATTTTGAAAGCACGGAAATGGAATGTAAGTCTTTACTTGAAAAAAAACTTTCACTTCCAGCTTACGATCAATGTTTAAAAGCTAGTCATATATTTAATTTATTAGATGCCCGTGGAGTTATTGGTGTTGCAGAAAGAACGGGTTACATAACTAGAATTCGAGAACTTGCAAAAGGTTGTGGCGCACTATGGTTAAGTACGCAAAGTTAGATTATGGCAGAACTTTTATTGGAACTTTATAGTGAAGAAATTCCTCCTCAATTACAAATTGGAGCAAGAAATCAACTAAAAGAATTTGTTGAAAAACCACTTAAAGAAGACAATATAAAGTATAGAGATTTATTAGTTTATTCTTCACCCACTAGATTAACTTTACTTATTAAGGACTTATCAGAAAAAATTAAAATTGAAACTAAAGAAGTTAAAGGGCCCAAGGTAGGCTCTCCTGATCAGGTTTTACAAGGTTTTATAAAAGCAAAAAATGTTTCAGAAAAAGATTTAATTGAAAAAGAAACTGAAAAAGGAAATTTTTACTTTGTTAAAACGCAGCCTCAGTTAATTTTAGTTGAAGATTTATTAGTTAAAATAATTCCAAAAGCAATTAGCTCAATTAACTGGAAAAAATCAATGAAATGGTCAGACCATAGTTTGATGTGGGGAAGACCCTTGAGATCAATCTTTGCCCGATTTAATAATAAGAAACTTTTATTTAAATTTAATCATTTAGAGACAACAGATGAAATTATAATTGAACAAGATTTAACTATTAAAACTAGAAAAATTAAAGATTTTGAAGATTATTTAAGCTTTCTTAAAAGCAATAAAATTATTGTTAATCATCAGGAAAGAAAAGAGATTATTTTAAAAAAAATAAATTCATTCTCACAATCCAAACAATATAAAGAGCACCTAAATCCTAAACTTTTAGAGGAAGTTGTTAATATTGTAGAAGATCCAAATTTACTTCACGTTAGTTTCAACAAAGACTATCTAAAGATTCCTCAAGAAATAATAATCTCCACTTTAGAAAAACATCAAAGGTATTTTCCAATTTTTGATAGCAGAGATCGGTTAACAAATTATTTCTTTATCGTAGCTAATAAAAAAGATGAAAAAAAATTTATTACACAAGGCAATAAAAGAGTTGTAGAAGCAAGGTTAGCCGACGCTAAATTCTTTTGGGATAAAGATAGATCTAAAAATTTAATTAAACAAATCGCTAATCTTAAATCTGTTACGTTTTATGAAAAACTTGGAACAATTTACGATAAGACACAGCGACTAAGACAATTGGCAGGACTACTCTCTGATGATTTGAATATCAATAAAGAAAAGGTTCAAGTTGCAGCTTCTATTTCAAAATCTGATTTATGTTCTGATTTAGTTGGAGAGTACCCTGAGCTTCAAGGTGTAATGGGAAAATATTTTGCTTTAGCGCAAGGATTTGAAGAAGATGTTGCTAACTCAGTTAGTGATCATTATTTACCTACAGGTCTAACCTCAGTGCTGCCAAAGAAACCTTTTAGCTATTCAATTTCAATTGTAGACAAAATAGACACCTTAGTTGGTTTTTTTGTTATAGATGAAAAACCTACTAGTTCTAAAGATCCATTTGCATTACGACGTGCAGCAATAGGATTATTACGAATTATAATTGAAAATAAATTATCATTTAAGCTTAGAGATTTAATTAATTACGCCATAAGATTATATCAAGAACAAGGTGTTAAAATAATTAACGAAAAAACAGAACAACAAGTTCTTGAATTTATTAAAGAGAGAATGAGAAATGTTTTAAAATTAAAAAATATAAAACCAGATATCATCGAAGCTTCTGTTAGCTCTCATGCAGGAGATAATTTTTTAGCACTTTATGCAAAAACAATTTTAATGAACAAGTATAAAAATAAAGGCATCGGTCTTAACGCAATTGGTTCTTATAAAAGAGCTTCAAATATTCTAGACAAGGCTGGAAAAGGAATCACAGGCAGGCCAGACGCTGTATTATTTAGAAAAGAAGAAGAAAAAATACTTCATGAAAAAATTAACGAAATAAGAAAAGCCTTTACCGTTAAAGATGATAATAAAGACTACGAAAACTTGTTAATAAAGCTATCAGAAACTAAAGAATCTACAGATAATTTTTTTGACAACGTCGTAGTAAATGATGAAAATCAAGATATTAAAAATAATCGATTAGAGTTGTTAAAATTGTTTTGCAACACTTTTGATAACTTTATCGATTTTTCAAAATTAGAAGGACTGTGATGGCAAAAGTAGTATTTAGTTTTGATGATAAATCAGCAAAAAAATTAAAGAATAAAAAAAATATTCTAGGAGGTAAGGGAGCTAATCTCGGAGAGATGGGCAGACTAGGTTTACCTGTCCCCCCAGGATTCACTATTACAACAGAAGTTTGCGATCTTTTTTATAAAAATAAAAAAAAATTACCTCAAAAAGTAATTAAAAATATCGAGGCAGAATTAAAAAATATTGAAAAGAAAACTAAAAAGAAATTTGGTGATCTTAAAAATCCATTACTAGTATCAGTTAGATCAGGAGCAAGAATTTCAATGCCCGGGATGATGGATACTATTTTAAATTTAGGTTTAAACGATAAAACTGTTGAAGCGTTAAAGAAGAAGACTTTAAATGGAAGATTTGCCAAAGACAGTTATAGAAGATTTATTCAGATGTATAGTAATGTGGTTCTTAACGTTGAAGGTCACTTGTTCGAAGAGTTAATAGATAATTATAAATTAACCAAAGGTGTTCTATTAGACACTGACCTAGATGAAAGTGATTGGGATGGCTTAATTTTAAATTTTAAAGAATTAGTAAAAAAAGAAAAAAAAATTAAATTTCCTCAAGATGTTAAAGAACAGTTATTGGGAGCAATAAATGCTGTATTTCTGTCTTGGGATAGTCAAAGAGCCAAAATCTATAGAAAATTAAATCAAATTCCAGATCATTGGGGAACAGCAGTAAACGTTCAAGCAATGGTTTTTGGAAATATGGGTAAAGATTGTTCAACTGGTGTAGCCTTTACAAGAAATCCTTCAACAGGAGAGAATTCTTTTTTTGGAGAGTTCTTAATTAACGCACAAGGTGAAGATGTTGTGGCAGGCACAAGAACTCCTCAGTACATAACCAAAAAGGCTAAACAGGATGCTGGCTCAAAAGATCCTTCAATGGAAGAAGCTATGCCAAAAGTTTACAAAGAATTAGCAAAAGTATTTTTAAAATTAGAAAAACATTATAAAGATATGCAAGACATAGAGTTTACGGTTGAGAATAATAAACTTTGGATGCTTCAAACACGATCTGGAAAAAGAACTGCTAAAGCTGCAATTAAAATTGCAGTAGACATGGTTAAAGAAAAATTAATTTCAAAAAAAGAAGCAATAAAAAGAATAGATCCCAACAGTTTAGATACTTTATTGCATCCTACGTTAGATGATAAAGTTAAAAAAGAGGTTGTGGCTTCAGGTTTACCTGCATCCCCAGGAGCTGCGAGCGGAAAGGTTGTTTTTACCGCTGATGAAGCAGAAAAATTAAATGGAATGATGCAAGATACAATACTAGTAAGATTAGAAACTTCACCAGAAGATATACACGGAATGCATGCTGCAAAAGGAATTCTCACTGCAAGAGGTGGAATGACGAGTCATGCTGCCGTTGTTGCAAGAGGTATGGGTAGACCATGTGTTTCAGGTTCTAGTGAAATAACAATTGATTATGAATTAAAACAATTTAAAGCCGGGGACGTAATTATTAAAGAGGGTGATGTCATCACTATCGATGGCGGTAGTGGAAAAGTTATGAAAGGTTTAGTCCCAACAGTTCAACCTGAAATTTCAGGTTATTTTTCCACAATTATGAAATGGGCTGATGAATTTAGAAAACTTAAAGTAAGAACGAATGCTGAAACTGAGGCAGACAGTAAAACTGCTCGAGAGTTTGGGGCAGAGGGAATTGGTTTATGTCGAACAGAACACATGTTTTTTGATGAAGAAAGAATTTTATCAGTTAGACAAATGATTTTATCTAAATCGAAAGAAGATAGAGATAGTGCTCTAGAAAAGCTTTTACCTCATCAAAAAGACGATTTTAAAAAAATTTTTAAAGTAATGTCAGGTTTACCCGTTACGGTGAGATTACTAGATCCACCGCTTCATGAATTTTTACCTAAAACAGAAAAAGATATTGAAGAAGTCGCAAGATCTTTAAATTTATCAGCAAAAGAAGTTAAAGATAGAATAGCTGAACTTCACGAAGAAAATCCTATGTTAGGCCATAGAGGTTGTAGACTTGGTATTTCTTTTCCAGAAATTTATGAAATGCAATGTAGGGCAATTTTTGAAGCGATAGTTCAACTTAAAAAAGAAAAAGTCAAATCAGCTTTTGTAGAAATAATGATACCTTTAGTATCAACCGAGTCAGAATTAAAAATTTTAAGAGCTTTAGTTAATAAAATTGCTAAAGAAATAGAAAAAGAAAATAAAACTAAATTAGAATATATGGTAGGCACTATGATAGAATTGCCACGTGCTGCTTTACAAGCGAGGTCTATTTCAAAACATGCTGATTTTTTTAGCTTTGGAACAAATGATTTAACTCAAACGACTTTTGGAATAAGCAGAGATGACTCTGGAAAATTTTTAAATGATTATATTGATAATAAAATTTTTGATGTAGACCCATTTGTTAGCATTGATCAAAATGGAGTAGGAGAGTTAGTAGAAATTGCATCTTCTAGGGGTAGAAAAACTAATAAAAATATTAAGTTAGGAATTTGCGGCGAACACGGTGGTGATCCAAAGAGTATTGAGTTTTGCTCTCGAACGGGACTTAATTATGTTTCTTGTTCTCCATTTCGTGTACCTGTAGCAAGATTAGCTGCTGCACAGGCAGAATTATCAAAATAATTTAATATATTTATTTTAAATTGAAAATAGCTTTATTCTCGAGAAACCATTTTTCGAGTATAGTATGTAAATTGTTACAATTGTAATATTTTTGCCTTTTATCTTTTTCATCTGTGGCCTTAAAAATATAATTTTTTTTTACGCCTTCTATTAAAATTGATTGGATAGTTGATCTACTGGCAGTTCCATTTATAGCAGAGCATAAGTTTTCAAATGTAATTTTTTTTGATCCATATATATAAAACACCATAATCGCATGCACTTTGGTTTTAAAAATAAAAGCCAATGCATTCTTATCTTTTGAGTGAGCTATTAAATTTTCTGCTATTTTTAAAAAATTTTTATTCATAATTTAATAATAATTATTGATAATAAAATTTGGCTGAAAAAATGATACGGACAAAATGACATAACTAATATGTCCATTACAAATACAACCAAAAAAGCAATTATTTAAAACGTCAATAATAGAGGGTTTTTAAAGCAAGATTATTAGTATTAAAATTTACTATCAAAAAAAACTGATTTTTTTAACTAAAGATACATTTTGTAAATAATTATACATTTTTACTCTCAAAAATGATAAATTTTTTTAAAATTTTAAGCACATACTTTTTAATAAGTTTTTTAAGCTTAGGAAGCCCATCATTATATTTATTTGCAGACATTGCTCCAGATACCTTACCAACTGGCGGTAATGTTGTAAGTGGTAACATTACTATTACAACTCCAGAGGTCGGCAAGATGAATGTCGACCAAACTTCTAATCAAGGAATTGTTAATTGGAATACATTTAACGTTGGATCAAGCGCTTCAGTTCATTTTAATCAACCAAGCGTAAAATCAAGTATATTAAATAATGTTTTAAGCGGAACTTCAATTATTCATGGCTCCATTTTTTCTAATGGAAGATTAATTTTGGTTAACCCAACAGGAATTTTAACAGGACCAACCTCTGCGATCAGAGCTGAAGGAGCGATTTTATCAACTTTAAAAATTACCAACAACAATTTTTTAAATAATAATTTTAATTTTTCTACTAATTCTGCCTCAAGTATTACTACTAAAGGAAATATTAATGGTGAGTATGTTGCATTAATTTCTGCAGAGATATCAAATAAAGGTAAAATTACAACTAACGTTGCAACAGCTTTAGCTGCAGGAGATGATGTTAGATTAAGTATTAGTGATAGTAATTTACTAACTGTTGCAGTTAATCCTTCAAAATTAAAAACTTCAATAAAAAATGAAGGAAACATTAAAACACAGAATGGTATAGTAACTCTTAAAACAGATGTGGCTCAGTCAGTTGTTGATGAGATTGTAAAAACTGATGATGCTAAAGCTAAAGGTTTAGTTACTGAAAATGGAGTTGTAAAATTAGTAACAAATACGGGAACGATCGAAGCAAAAGATATTAAAATTGATGCAGGATCTAAAGGTTCATCTGAAATATCTGGAAAATTAAATTCAAATTCAAACACTTCAAATGGCGGAACAATTGAAGTTACCGCAAAAGATATCGATGTTAACACTGCAACTATTTCTGCAGATGGCAAAACAGGTGGCGGAAAAGTATTAATTGGAGGTGACTGGCAAGGTTCAGGTAATTTACTTCAAGCAACTTATTTAAATATTGATGCAGCAACTAAAATATCAGCTGATGCTTTAATAAGTGGGTCAGGAGGTACAATTGTTGCTTGGTCCAACATTAAAAACACAAATTCATTAACAAAAGTCAGTGGAACACTTTCAGCAAAAGGAATAGATGGTGATGGTGGTCAAATTGAAACTTCAGGAGCTTCCTTGCTTTATAACAATATAAAAGTTGATGCAAGTTCAAAAAGTGGAAGTCTAGGATTATGGTTACTTGACCCAACCAATCTTACAGTTGGATCATCAGAAGCATCTAGTTATGTAAGTGCTTTAGCTTCTGCTAATGTTGAAGTCGAGGCTGACAATACAATTACAGTAAACAACGAAATAGATTACGATGGTGCATCATCACCAGGTACATTAACTTTCACTGCAACATCTACCGTGCTTAATGCTAACGTAGGATCTAGTAATCAAGGTATAGATATTATATTCGCATCTGCAGTTAAATTAGGTGACG
>NTJK01000022.1 GCA_002457475.1 Pelagibacterales bacterium MED-G43 | reverse complement strand
ATATTTTTAGTTTTAATGTCTTTAGGTATAGCTTTATCAAGATTAAAAGTAGTTTCTTGGACACATGCATCAATTCTAGGAGCGGTTAGAGTAATTATTGGACCTTTAATAGGATTTGGATTAATTAAATTTCTTAATTTAAATGGTTTTGCAGCTGGCGTTCTTCTAATTCAATCATGTATGCCAAGTGCAGTTTTAACCTATTTGGTGGGTTCAATGTATTCAGAGAGAAAGGTGGTTGATAGCGTAGCTAGTGTTATTGTAACCTCTACAGTTATGTCATTTTTTACTATTCCAATTGTAGTTTATTTAAGTCTTAAATATTTCCAATAAATACAGTACCTTAAAAGTATTTATTAAAGTAATTTATGAAGTAATAGGTAAGTATTATTTATATATATAATAAAAAATGTAAATAAACATTGAAAAATAACGCTCATTTAAGATAAAAAAACTAAAAAATAGATTTAAGGAGTTGATAAAAATTTAGGTTTTACAAGAAAAATTTTTAAATATTAAAGATTGAAAGGCTAAAATCCATGAAAATAGGGTGTTTTAGACTATTCTAAAATAGGCTATAATCAATAATTCTACAAGCATTGCGTGTACTGAATATAGCGTTTAAACGGCCGTAGAGGGTGTTTTTTTTGCAATCATTGATTTTAGAGTACAACTGACTGATGTGTGGATAAAAAATACAGTGAAATAGGGGCCAATAGACCCGATCGCCCGTCAAATAACAATTCTAGAGCCTTATACCCTCTTTTTTTAGTAAAAATCTCTTTGTTTTTATGCCTCCTTTGCCTGAATAGCCTCCAAGCGATCCATCAGATCTTATAACTCTATGGCAAGGTATTTTGGGCGCGTAGGGGTTTTTTCCTATTGCATTGGCTACAGCACGTACAGCAAGCGGTTTTCCTATGCCTTTTGCCACTTGAGAGTAGGTTTTAACGCTTCCACGAGGTATTTTCCTCAAATAAGCCCATACTTTTAGTTGAAATTCAGTGCCTATTAGCTTCATTAGTCAAATATGAGGTAAATGGTTAGAGTTATGCCTATTATAAGGGTCATTATTAAGCCTATAGCTATCATTTTTTTACCTTTTGAACTTGAATTAGTCCAGAAGTACGAAATTCCGTAAACCGCAGCTATAAATACTATTATTGGAAGAACAAATTTAATCATTGGCTTTTAAATTATAGGTATTGACATCTAAAATCACTTAATATATTATTTCCGATAATTAATGGTTATCGGAAATTATGAATGATTTAACAACTGAAATTAAAAAACTTGAAATTGAGACTTTAGATAATTTAAAGCTCTCGAAAGCTAAAAATACTATTAGAGCTTATAAATCAGATTTTAATGACTTTATATTATTTTGCTCAAAACATGGGATGAAAAGTATGCCTACAGACCCAAAGATAGTATCTCTTTATCTCACACATTTATCGAAACAGTCTAAATACAGTACCTTAAAAAGACGCTTAGCATCTATAAATGTCATGCATAGATACAAAGGACATTATTTAGATACTAAACATCCAATTATAGTTGAAAATTTATTAGGTATTAAAAGACAAATAGGCGTTCATCAAAAAGGAAAAAAACCGTTATTATTCAATGAATTAAAGAAAATAGTTAAAGTAATTAATAATTCATCATTAAGTGAATTCAAAAAATTAAGGGATAAATCTTTAATTCTAGTGGGTTTCTCAGGTGGATTCAGAAGATCAGAGCTTGTAGCCATTACTAGAGATGATGTTGAATTTGTTAACGAAGGAGTAAAAATATTTGTTAAAAAATCTAAATCTGATCAATCCGGGGAGGGAATGACTAAAGCAATCCCCTCTTTTAAATACGTTGAGTATTGTCCTGTAGATCATCTTAAAAATTGGATGATTGAGAATAAAAATAAATTAGTTTTTCCAATATCAGATAAGAATGTAGCTTTGATAATTAAAAAACACGCTCTTACAGCAGGTTTAGATGAAAAAAAATATGCTGGACACAGTCTTAGATCAGGTTTTGCTACTACAACAGCTGAATATGGGGCCAGTGAAAGGAATATAATGGCTATGACTGGTCATAAGTCTGTAGACATGGTTCGTAGATATATCAAAGAAGCTGACTTATTTAAAAATAACGCTTTAAATAAAATATCAAATAAATAACTATTTTTTTTTAATTAAAACTTGATGCCAAATTACAAATTTTGATATTTCATCGATATTTTTATTTATAAAAATGTTTACCGATGAAGCAGGATTATTTTCTAAATTTTTATAGTACCACCACATATAGTCATCAATTAAAAGATACCCATTGTTGTTTAGAACAGACCAAGAATTTTCTAAATCTTTTAGAACTTGTTCCTTTGAATGATCACCATCAACATACACAAAATCAAACTTTGCATTATTTTGATTAAAAAAACTATCCGATGTCATTTTAAACTTTGTAAGCGATAGTTTGTCTTTTAAAGATTTAATATTTTGGTCAAAGTTATTTTCTATTGATTTGAAATTAATGTTTTCATGTTCATCACTGCCCGACCAAGTATCAACACAAGATATTTTGGAATCTCTAAATATATCAGCAAAAAAAATAGCACTACGACCTTCGTATGAACCAATTTCTAATAAATTTTTAATTTTCAGTGTGGAAAGGTTTTTTGAGAGAAAATAAAGGTTATTTGTAAACCATTTTTTAGTTATATCTACTGATTTAAAATTTTGATAAATTTTCTCATCTATTTTTAAACATTGTTTTTTTTTTCTATAGTTTGGAAAATAATTTTTTATATAGTTAAAGATTATAAAATAAGGAGTTGAAATAGATAATAAATTATAAATATTACGTATTAATTTTTTCATTTAGATTTAATATTCAAGCTTTTAACTACGGATTTAACCATCTCATTAAGCCCATATTTTGGTCTAAAATGTAGAATTTTACGCTGTTTTTTAATATTAGAATAGCATATGGCCACATCACCTACTCTTCTTTTTGAAAAATTAAATGCAATTGGTTTTTTTAAGTATTTATTAAAACAGTTTAGCATATCTTTTACAGAATAAGGCTTCCCAGTTCCTACATTAATAATTTCAAAAACATTTTTTTTTATTAGAAACAAAGATTTAACATGACTTGTAGCCAAATCTATTACGTGTATGTAGTCTCTCATACAAGTGCCATCTTTAGTTGGATAATTATTACCAAAAATATTAAATATCTTTCTTTTCCCATTAATTACATTTGATATATTAGGGATAATATTTTCAGCTTTTTTAGGATTATCTCTTAAAGTATTGGTTTTATCAGCGCCCACAGGGTTAAAATATCTTAAAATAATACAACTAAATTTAGGATATTTTTTTTTATAATCCTTTAAGATTTTTTCAATTTTTAATTTAGTAATACCATAATAACTTTTAGGTCTTAAACCGCTGTTTTCATTTAAAGGTGATTTTGATTTTTCATCATATACGCACGCAGATGAGCTAAATATTATCTTATAACATCCGTTTTTAAACATATAATTTAGCAAGTTTTTAGTCCCATTGATATTATTATCATAGTAACTTTTTTTTCTTCTTTCAGACTCTTTCACTGATTTTAATCCAGCAAAGTGGATCACTGAATAAATTTTATATTTTTGAAATATATTATTTATTTTTTTACTTCGTACATCAGCTTTGAAAAATATTATCTTTTTATTAAGTATTTTTCTTAAATTACTTAAGCTAGTTTTGTTAGAATTTGATAGATTATCTAGAATAATGATATTAAATTTACTTTTTTTTAAGACAGCTACTGTGTTGGACCCTATGTAGCCCAAACCACCCGTTACTAAAATATATTCCTTGTTCATTTACTTATTTTTATAAATTTTATCTGATATTAATAATCTTTTTGTTTTATCTATGAGCAAACTTGTAAAGTAGCTAAGGGTTTTATAAGGTTCTTTTAGAGGACCATCATATTTATTACAAATAATTTTTTTAAATTTTGTAGTTTTACAGCCACGTAAGTAAAATCTTGTAAAAAATTTAATTGAAAAACCCCATTTTTTTAAAAAAATTTTTCCACCTTTACTTCCAGACTCAGTTTCTATATTTTTGTTTTTTTTAAATTTTTTTCGAGTTACAATTGATCCAAAGTGATAAACTTTGGATTTACCTACTCCTTTAAATATTCTTACACCTTCATTCCATAGCTTCATATTTAAATCTGGATCTGAGCCTGTACCTGGAAAAAACTCTTCACTAAAGCCCCCCACTTTATCCCAAAGATCTTTATGTATTACATGTGGAGCCCAAGTGGATCCTTGAAAATCAAAATAATTTATAGACTCATTATTTTTAAGTAATTTATTTTCATCAAAATTTTCAATTGTATCTCCACAATCAAAATTAACTTGCCCATTTTGAACCATTGTACCAGAAAAATAGTAATAATTATGATTTAGATTTTCAATTTCATTTTTTAAAGCTGTATCCCACCCCGGCAGAAAATAAAAATCATCGTGAGCGTAAACAATATAATTTGTTGTTGCCAGTTTGGCGCCTCTATTTACGCCCTCACATATTCCAGCGTTATAATTTGTTTTTGAATAAATTATTTTATATTTCTCTAGTAATGACTTTAGTGGTTCCTCGTCACCATTGTTATGGATAATTATTTCGTGATCAAAAGAAGAATTCTTTCTAATACTTTTTATACATAATTCCAAATAATTTAGATTATTTAAAGTTGGAATAATAATTGAAAAATTCATTAATTACTTCATCCAAGAAAGATTTTTAATTGGCTTTTTACCAAATAAGCGTGAGCAAATATAATCTGAGATTATCTTATTATTAAAAATTCTAAAATATTTGTCCTTACCATTCTTTGCTATTAAATTTCTTTTAAATTTATTTTCTTTAAAGAAATTTATTTTTTCTGACAAATCTTTTAGACTGTTGTAGAAAACAACTTCATTACTTGTAAAGAAATCATTAAGTTTAGTATTTTCATCCACGAATGTTAAAATCCCATTTCCAACAAGTGATGCAATTCTGTTACTCGTGTAATATTTAACATTATTGATCCTGCTCAAATTTAATGCCATTTTAGATTTATATATTGCTTCATAGAAATCTTGAGACCATATAGGTTGTTTATTTTTATAGCCATAAATATCAAAAATAATATTCGGATTATTTTCAATTAATTTTTTAACAAATGGTTCTCTTACATCAATTTTATTTTTTCTTAAAACTCCCTTATTTACACCGTGGCTCATTGTAAAAAAAATATCTTTAATAGGATTTTTATTTTGGTAACATTTTAAATATTCAATATTTTCGTCAACTGGTATAGGTAAATAACTATAATTAAATTTTTTGTCTAAATTTAAATTTTTAGGATTGGATGTTACAAAATTGTGATCTAAATAATCAATATATTTAGAGAAATTTTTTTTATTTGTGTATGGGTCGGGTCCATTTTCAGATAGATTATCCTCAAACCATTGAGCAATTTTAATGTGCTTATTTCTTTTTTTTATAATCTCGAATGTTTTTTGATTTAAGTTATTTACATGCCCTATAATTAGTCCATCAGGCTTATAATTATCGATAGTTTCTATTAATAAATTGTTAATATAGTCGAGACCTTTAGAAATATTTTTTAATCCTCTATTTAATCGCACTACATCTCTATCGCTAATATTTATGACATCGTGTCCGTTTCTTACAAGTCCATTGCTAATTTTTTTTGCTATTGAAATATTATAAAGTCTGTTAGCTTGTCTTTGTCCAAAATTAGATACATGAATTATTTTAAAGTTTCTTTTCTTAATAATATTAAAATTACTTATCTGTGTTATTTCAGATCTGATTAAGTCAATTTTTTTCGTGTTAATTTCAAGATCATGAACTACGTTATTAAAAGATTCTATTTGAATTTTTTTTCTTTTTTCATTGTTTCTTATTAAAAATTTGATTTTTTTATATATCTCAGTCTCATTAAGCTTTTCTAGTATAATTGAATTTAAGTTAGTCTCTGTTATGCCTCCTCTATTTGATATAATTGTAGCACAACCTCTTGATCCAGCTTCCATTGATGTTCTGCCGAAAGGTTCATCCCACGTAGACGGACTTACAGCAATTTTCGATTTCTCATAAAATTTTAGGGTTTTATCATGATTTATCCACCCGAGTAATTTTAAGTTTTTATGTTTAAAATTATAACTTTCCCTAGGTTCATCACCAATAACTATACATTTCCAATTGTTAAATTCATTTAATATTTTAATAATCGCTGTCCCGAATAAATTATAACCTTTTGACTTATTTAATTTTCCAACAAAAATTATTAAGTTCTCTTTTTTTGGAAATTTTTTTAATTTATTTATACTTGGATATACAACTTCACATTTTTCATTATTTTTAGTTTTAAAACCTTCAAAAAATCTTTCTTTTACCCAATTACTCACAAATAATATTTTTTCACAATTCTCCAGTATTTTTTTTCTTTCTTCTAACTTTACTGACCCGCTTAACTTAAGAGGATTGTTATGAAATATTAAAATCTTTTTTAAATCTTTATCTAAATAATTAATATAATTTGGTCTATTGTGAAGTTCTACTATATCAAACTTTTTTTTCTTGATTAATTTATTAAATATTTGAACATATTTTTTATTCTTACTCCCTATAAAATAGTCAAAATTATAATTAATATTTATATAGTGTTTTTTATTAATTAAATTTACTTTAAATAAGTCTTTAATATATCCGTATACAGATATTCTATCTCTAAATTTTGATTTCTTAATGAAATCTTTTACCCAAATAGAAGCTGATCCTGCTTTATCTTTTGTATAAGTATCTTTAAATGGTAATAGGATAGCTATTTTCATTTTTTATAAAGTTTCTTAATTTTTTATTTTTCTTTATATAATATTCTCTAGAAATTGCTTCATTTTTAGTTTTAAAAATTTCTTTATATACAAGCACCCATTTTCTACCTTTTGTAAATTTAGCTCCTTTTCCAGTGTTATGGAGGGCAATTCTTTTTTTCAAATTATTTGTATAACCAACGTAAGTAACTGGTTTAACGCTCTTAGATTTGAGCATATAAACATAGTAAATCACAAAGACTAATATCCTTTTGACTCTTTGCCTTTTTTTATTCCTTTAATATATTCTATAGCTGCTTTTGCTCCAGCGCTCATAAATCTTTGGTCGGAACCAACAGTTACTAAATTAAAACCTTTTGAGATCATTTTTTTTGCATATTCAGCTGTACCATTATGAATTCCTGCAAAAAGATTTCTCTTTTTTGCTGATTCTAAAATTCTTGAAATTTCATTATATGCCTTTGTACTTTCAGGTTTATCAAAGCCTGGTTCTTCTCCCAAAGCTAAACTTAAATCAGCTGGACCAATATAAATTCCATCAAGATTAGGTGTATCTAAAATTTCATCTAATTTCTCCAAGGCTTCCTTAGTTTCAATCATTGCTAGTTTTAATATCTCATTGTCAGAATGTTTTGCATAGTCAGATCCACCATACAATAGCCCCCTTACTGGCCCAAAACTTCTGTAACCTTTAGATGGGTATAAACATGCTTGCACAAAATTTTCTGCTTCTTTTCTATTGCTGACCATAGGGCAAATAATTCCATAAGATCCAGCGTCTAATATTTTCATTATCTGACCTGGTTCATTCCAATTTACTCTCGCTAATGGAGTTACAGCTGTTGTTGATATTGATTGAAGCATATTTAGAGCATCAGGATAATCAATAACTCCGTGTTGCATATCTATAGTGCATGAATCCCAACCCTGATGAACCATTACCTCAGCTGAAAATGCACTAGGAATTTGTAACCAACCATTAATTATAGGTTTTCCCTCAACAAACATTTGTTTTAATTTATTTTTTCTCATTCGTAAGAGATGCCAAAATGAGTATATTTGATGTTTAAATAATCTTTAATTGCCATTGAACCACCTTCTCTTCCGTACCCAGTTTGTTTAATACCACCAAAAGGTGCTTCTGCTACAGCAACAACAGGTGTGTTAACCGCTACACAGCCACTCTCTAGCAGCTCAGAAGCTTTATTAGCTTTCTTTAAATCAGTTGTATAAACATAGCTACATAAACCTAAGTCATTTTTATTCGCTCTATCCATAACTTCATCAAAATCTTTAAAAGTTAAAATAGGAACAATTGGCCCGAATGGTTCTTCTTTCATTACAGTAAAATTATCTTTAATATTGTCAAATATTGTTGGTTCGTAGAAATACCCTTTATTAAAGTTTGCAGCTCTTTTACCTCCAAGCAAAACTTTGCCACCTTCTTTTTTTGTAGTTTCAACTAATTTTTCTACTCCTTCTAATCTTTGTTGAGTACATAAAGGACCTAGTAAAGTATCTTTGTCCATACCATTTCCAATTTTTAATTTTTTTGTTTTATCAACCATTAATTTTGCAAATTCATCTTTTTTCTTTTCATGGATATAAAATCTATTTGGAGAGATACACACTTGACCATTATTTCTAAATTTTGAAGTTATTGCCATATCAGTTACTTTATTCAAATCAACATCATCAAAAACTATAAAAGGTGAATGTCCACTTAGTTCCATAGTTACTCTTTGAACTTTGTCTGCAGCTTGTTTAAGTATTAATTTTCCGACTCTTGTTGATCCAGTTATTGAAATTTTTTTTATTATATCTGACTTAATTAATTCTTCGGATATTCCAGCTGGGTCTCCCGACAATAAATTAACTACTCCTGGAGGAACACCTGCCTCTCTACAAATATCAACTATCTCCATAACACTACCGGGTGTTATTACATCTGGTTTAACTATGACTGAACAACCTGCTGCTAATGCAGTTGAAATTTTTCTTGAAGCAAGAATAACTGGAAAGTTCCATGGAACTAAAGCCGCAACAACTCCAACCGGTTGATACATGACGTGAATTTGTGTGTTTGGAAATCGACTTTGATTTATTTCTCCAAAAATTCTTTTAGTTTCCTCAGAATTCCATTCAAATATATCAGCCGCACCACCTATTTCGCCAGGACCTTCTGATATCGGTTTTCCAACTTCAAGTGTTAACCATTTTGATAGAACGTCAACTCTTTTTCTTATTAAATCTGATATCTTTCTTATAATTCTAGATCTCTCCCAAGGAGACGTATTCTTCCAAATTTGCAAGCCTTTCTCAGCTGATTTAAGAGCTTTCTGTATGTCTGAACTATTTGCTTTTGATGCCTTCCCTATTACTTCTTCAGTAGCAGGATTAATAACATCGTAAGTTTCACCGCTGGCAGATTTTTGCCACTTACCATCAATGAACTGTCCGTATTTATCGTACATATATTATTGTTGAATAAAGAATATTAATTAAATAGTTTATATTGAATTTATGAAAAACATTCAACTTACTTGTGCTCACGCTTTAGTTAAATTCTTAATTGCTCAGAAAACTCTTATAGATGGAAAAAAAGTGCCTTTATTTCCAGGTGTGTTTGGAATTTTCGGTCATGGTAATGTTGCTTGTTTAGGTCAAGCACTACAAGAAAACCAAAAAGAGCTTCCGACTTGGCGAGGACATCATGAGCAGAATATGGCTCTGACAGGAATTGCTTACTCAAGAGCAAAAAGAAGAAAACAGATTTTCATTGCAACTTCTTCAGTTGGACCAGGATCAACAAACATGATTACAGCAGCAGCTGTAGCAATGAGCAATAGACTTCCAATACTTTTTTTACCTGGTGACACGTTTGCAAATAGAATGCCAGATCCTGTATTACAACAAGTTGAGCACTTTAATAACCCAGGAATAACTCAGAATGATGGGTTTAAACCTGTTGTGAGATATTTTGATAGAATTACTAGACCTGAACAAATCATTTCAAGTTTACAACAAGCAATTCAAATTATGTTAGACCCAGCGGATTGTGGTCCAGCATGCATTTCATTAAGTCAAGATGTTCAAGGTGAAATTTATGATTATCCAGAAGAATTTTTTAAAGAAAGAGTTCATACGATTAGAAGACCTAGACCAGATGATTTTCAAATTAAAGAGGCAGCTGAACTTATTAAAAAATCTAAGAAACCTATTATTATTGCAGGCGGAGGTGTTTTTTATTCGGATGCAACAGATGAGTTAAGTGATTTTGCAAAAAAGCATAATATTCCTGTAACACAAACTGTAATGGGATATTCATCAATGAAAAAAGATCATACTCATTATTTAGGAACTATTGGTGGTTTAGGCGGAAGAGCTGCAAACAATTTAAGCAAAGAAACAGATACAGCGATTGCTATTGGAACTAAACTTGCAGATTTTACTACAGGCTCTTGGGCAAATTTTGAAAACCCTAGTTTTAAGTTAGTTTCTATAAATGCTGCAAGATTTGATGCGAATAAACATATGGCTCAAGCTATTGTTGGAGATGCAAAAGTATCACTAATGGAACTATCACAAGCATTAGGAAGTTGGAAAGCTGATGATAGTTGGCATCAAAAATCTAGAAAAGAATTAAAAGAATGGGAGTCTTATATTGATAAAGAAAGTGG
>NTJK01000021.1 GCA_002457475.1 Pelagibacterales bacterium MED-G43 | reverse complement strand
TATATTATGAAAAATAAACATAAAGATGATTTGTACAATATATTGCTTTTGTTATCTAGGAACATTTTTTTTTATAATATCATTAAACTGCCAGATAATTTTGAAACAAGAATTTATTTAATGTTTATTCATTTTTCAATAATAATGATTATTTTCAAAGAAAAAGGTCAAAAATATAGTCAAAAGTCATATGATTTATTATTTCATAATATAGAAAATAATTTAAGAGAATTGGGTTTTGGTGATGTTTCTGTAAATAAAAAGATGAAAGATTTTAATAAAATTTTATATGATATTTTGCTTAAGATTAAAATTAATAAAGAAGAGGGTTCATTTATGCTTAATGATAAATTAATACAAAAGTATTTTACTCCTTTGAATAAAAATCAAAAATATGAGCTATTTAAGGATTATTTAGAAAGATTTTACAATTTTTGCTTTGAATTATCTCCTGAAAACGTGCTAATAAATATCAAAAAATTTAAATAATATTATGGCTGTTCCTAAAAGAAAAACATCAATATCTAAAAAGAAGATGAGAAGATCTCATCATAAACTTTCATCAGTTAATATCGTGGAAGATAAAAAAAGTGGTGAATACAAACTTTCCCATCACATTGACCTCAAATCCGGTTATTATAACGGAAAAAAAATACTAGATATTTAATTTCATAATTATGTCAAAAAAAATTTCTATTGCGATTGATGCAATGGGGGGTGACAATTCTCCCGATAAAACTATCGAGGGTATAAAAATTTTTTTAGATAAAAATAAATCTAATGGTGATTTTCTTCTTAACATTTTTGGAGACTCAAAAAAAATAAATGAAAAGATTAAAAAATATAATATCGATTCTGATTTAATAAATCTAATTCATTCAGATAAAATAGTCTCAGATGAAGAGACTCCAATGACAGCAGTAAAAAATTCTAAAAATACAAGTATGTGGAATTGTATACATCATCAGCTAGAAGGTAAATCAGATATAAGTTTATCCGCAGGAAATACAGGTGTACTATTAGTAATTTCTAGAATGATTTTAAAAATGATGAATGATGTAAGCAAACCCGCATTAGCAGGGTTGTGGCCCAGTCAAAATGGTATGAACGTTGTATTAGATTTGGGTGCAAATATTGAATGCAATGATCAAAATCTCATAGATTTTGCTGAATTGGGATCTGCTCTATTCAAATCTTTATTTCCGACTGAAAAACCTAAAGTCTCTTTATTAAATGTTGGTTCAGAAGAAATTAAAGGTACAGAAATGTTAAAATTAGCTTCCAAAAGACTAAAAGATCTATCAAGTGATGAAAATTTTTCTTACAAAGGTTATATAGAGGGAAACAATCTTATGACGGGTGAGTCTAATGTTATTGTTACAGATGGATTTACTGGAAATATTGCCTTGAAAACCGCTGAGGGTACAGCAAAATTTATCACAACAAACCTAAAAAAGACTTTAACAGAAAATTTTTTAACTAAAATATCTCTACTTTTTTCTTATTTTTCACTAAAAAAATTTAAAGATAAATTAGATCCAAGAAAATACAATGGTGCGATTTTTTTAGGTTTAAATGGACCAGTCGTAAAGAGTCATGGGGGTATTGACTCGATAGGTTTTTATTATTCGATAGATTTATGTTATAAGATTATTAAAGGTAATTTAATGGATGAAATTAAAAAAAATTTAAAACATTCAAATAGTGCATAAAAATACTTTTAAAAAGATTGATTTAATAAATGAATTAAGTAGTAAATCAGGATTATCAACTAACTTATCAAAAAAAATTATTAATGATTTAATTGATGTTTCAATTTCAATTATTAAATTTGAAAAATTAATCATTAAAAATTTAGGATCAATAAAAACTATAAATAAAGCTGAAAGAATTGGCAGAAATCCAAAAACAAAAGAATTGTTTAAAATTATTGCTAGAAAATCTATTAGTTTTACTCCGTCAAAAAAATTAGTTAAAATTTTAGATAAATTTTTATGACGAAATTAATAAACATAACTCAATTATCAAAAATATTAAATTTAGTCGATCCTACAAGTAAAAAACCTTTGAATCATACTCTTAGATATTGGGAGAGAGAATTTAAAGATATAAGACCAAAAAAGATAAATAATAGAAGGTATTATTCCTTAAAACAGGTTGAAATCATTAAATTGATTAAGTTTTTACTTAAGAATAAAGGATTAACTATTTTAGGGGCAAAAAAATTTTTAGACAAAAAAATAAATAAACTTGACGATACTAACGCACTTAGTTTAAAAGCTGAATATTATAAAAGTTCTTTAAAACTTAAAAGTAAATCATTATTGAATAAAATTAATAAAATTAAAAAATATGGCAAAAAAAACACATCTTAAAGTACGCATGGTTCCGGAAAGCAATCCTGATAGCAAATTTATTTACTACGCAAAAAAACCTACAAAAGGGGAAAAAGTTAAAAATAAACTTAAGCTTAAAAAATATAATCCTAATACTCGTAAACATGAATTCTTTGTTGAAAAAAAGCTTCCACCACACAGCAAATAATTACTTTTTATTAAAATTTCTAAACTCATAATCAATAAAAGCATTTATCATCGAAATCCATATCTTCTTAGTAATTTTTGGGTCAATTTTTTTTATTTTAGATTTTTTTGAAATATTCTTAAGTATAATCGATATTCTCTTTTTATCGATAATGTCTTTTTTAAATTTTTTGTTCTTTATAACAATATCAACAAGTTTAGTTCTTTTTTTTATTATATCTAACAAATTATTATCTAACTTATCTAACTTCTTTCTGACTTTAAGTATATTTTTGTTTACCATAGCGACAATTTTAAAATTTAAGATTAATTAATTAAATATATATTACATAACATGTTGGAAAAAGAAAAAAAAATTAATAAACTTTTTATTTATTGGCTTTGTATGTCTTTATTGTTAGTGTATTTTGCAGTTTTAATTGGTGGTTTAACTAGATTAACAAATTCTGGTTTATCAATTACAGAATGGGAGTTATTTAAGGGAATTTTGCCACCATTAACTAACACATCTTGGAATTTATATTTTGAAGCATATAAAAAGATTCCACAATACGAATTATTAAATTTCAATATGAGCTTAAGTGAATTTAAAATTATTTTTTACTGGGAATATTTTCACAGAATAATTGCGCGAATTATAGGTTTATTTTTTTTGATACCTTTGATATTTTTTTACTTTTCAAAAAAAATTAAAAAAAAATATCTTAATACTTGTTTGGTAATACTTTTATTGATTGTTTTTCAAGGTGTTATTGGCTGGTATATGGTAAAAAGTGGTTTAGTAAAAGATACTACAGTTAGTCATTATAGATTATCACTTCATCTTTCGACAGCTATTTTAATAATGTCAATAATGTTTTGGCTTATTAGGAATGTTATCTCAAATAATGAAAAGTTTTTTTTTAAATTTAGTATTAGTAATATATTTTTTCAATTTTTAATTTATATAATTTTTATACAGATAATAATGGGTGCCTTTGTATCAGGATTGGATGCGGGTAAAATTTATCAGACGTGGCCTTTAATGGGTAAGAATTTTTTTCCAAATGATTTAACTATTTTAACTTCCAAAAATATTATTGATTTTAATAATCATTCTTTAGTACAATTTTATCATAGGAATTTGGCATATTTTACAATTCTATACGTTTCTCTTATGACTTTATTTATTTATAAAAAAAAAATTATTTTTTTATATAAACCTTTATATATTTTATTAATAATTTTATTTTTACAGATATTTCTTGGTATTTACACTTTGATAAGTGGTCTTAATATTTATTTAGCATCAGCCCATCAAATAACTAGCGTGTTATTAATATTTAGCGCGTTAAATCTATATTATTTCAAAACTAAATAAATTGACTTTGTTACTCATTCTTTGTATCTATCGCCCATCTATATGACACCATTTATAAAAAAAAAGGAAATAAAAAAAGATTGGTACTTGATAAACGCTCAAAATGCAGCAGTTGGAAGACTTGCTGCTTTTATATCAAAAGTATTAAGAGGAAAAAATAAACCTACATTTAATCCTCATATTGATAATGGTGATTTTGTAGTTGTAACGAATATTGACAAGATAAAGTTTTCTGGAAAAAAATTTTCTAACAAAAAGTATTATAGACACACTGGTCACCCGGGGGGAATAAAGGTGTCAACTCCAGCTTTTTTAAAAGAAAAAAATAAAACTGAACAAATTTTAAAGTTGGCTGTAAAAAGAATGCTGCCTGGTGGTCCACTTGCAAAAAAACAATTAACTAAATTAAAAATTTATAATGGAGAAAAACATCCGCACGAAGTACAAAACCCAAAGATAATCAATTTTGAAAAATTAAATAATAAAAATATTGTAAAATAATGGATCAAGTAAATCAAAATACTGTAAAAAATAAAAAAATTAAATTAGATTTTAAAGATAGCAAATATGCCACTGGTAGAAGAAAAAGATCAATTGCTAAAGTTTGGGTAAAAAAAGGTTCTGGAAATATTCATGTAAACGGACTGAAGATGAATGAATATTTTAAAAGACCAGTTCATCAAATAATAGTAACTAGGCCTTTAGAGATTTCTCAGGTAGCGTCAAATTTTGATGTCAAATGTTCAGTTAAAGGAGGTGGCCTTTCAGGTCAAGCGGGTGCAATTATTTTAGGAATATCTAAAGCATTAATATCTCATGATGAAAATTTAAAATCTAATTTAAAAAAAGATAAACTTACCACCAGAGACTCTAGAGTTGTTGAGCGTAAAAAATACGGTCACAGGAAAGCAAGAAGAAGCTTCCAATTTTCTAAAAGATAATCTTTTAAATTTAACTATTATAAAGGACGATGATATAAGAAATTATGTCTATAGATAATAAAATAAATGTAGCAGTTATTGGAGCCACTGGTTATACAGGTTTGGATCTAATCTTGATTCTGTCAAAGCATCCAAAGGTAAAAATAAGCAATCTCTGTGCCACTAAAAATATTGGAAAAAGTATAACTTTTTTCGATAAAAGAATAAAAAAAAAATTACCTAAAATTACAAAGGTAGATAAAATTAAATGGGAAAATCTTGATTTGGTTTTTTTATCATTACCAAACGGAGAAGCACAAAAAATTATCAAAAAAAAATACTTTAATAATAAAAATTTAAAATTTATAGATTTATCTGCTGATTTTAGAATATCTAATGTCAGAATTTATGAGAAGAATTATAAAATTAAACATAAAGCTATAAGCCTAATTAAAAATTCTCTATATTCAATTCCAGAGTTTACTAAGAATAAAATCAAGAACTATAGAATAATAGCTAATCCTGGTTGTTATCCTACGTCCATTCAGATTCCTCTAATTCCTTTAATCAAAAAAAATTTGGTTAAAATAAATGATATAACAATCGATGCAAAATCTGGTTATTCTGGAGCAGGAAAGAATTTAGAAAAAAAATTTACGCATAAAAACTTGTATGATTCAACATACGCCTATAGCACAAAAAATCATAGACACATTTGTGAAATAGACGAACAAATCTTTAAATTAACTAAGAAAAAGATAAATTATTCTTTTAACCCACACTTGTTACCCACATTTAGAGGTATACTAACATCAATTTACATTTACTCTAAAAATAATTCAGGAAAGTTTTTAAGAAATTCATTAGCTAATTTCTATAAAAAATCTAAATTTATTAAGATTTTAAAACTTAATACACCATTAGGTTCTGGAAATGTCTTAAATACAAATAATTGTGAAATATCTATATGCGAGACTAGAATTAAAAATAAGTTTATTATTTTTTCAACAATTGATAATTTAGTTAAAGGAGCTTCTGGCCAGGCTATTCAGAATATGAACTTATTATATGACCTCCCTGAAAAATTAGGATTAAAATGAAAATTATAATATCTATATTTATTTTAATTTTTTTTACAAATTGTAGCAAACCTAAAGCAGTATTATTATGTGGTGATCATGTATGTGTAAATAAATCAGAAGCAGAACAGTACTTTGAAGAAAATTTAATTATTGAGGTTAAAATAGTTGATAAAAAAATTAAAGAAGAAGTAGATTTAGTCCAGCTAAATTTATTAGAAAATATAAATGGAAAAAGAAATATAAGTATTCATTCAAAAAATAGTTCAAATAAAGAATTAAAAATTCTTTCAAATGAAGAAATATCAAAAATTAAAAAGAATTTAAAAAATAAGAAAGAAAAAAAAAAATTGTCAAAAAAAATTATTATAAATAAAGATATTGAGAAAAAAACTAAATCTACTAAATTAAAAAAAATTAAACCTAAAAAAACAATTGATAATAGTAAAAAAAATGTGAATAAAGATCAAAAAGAATTTTTTGATGTTTGTAAAATTTTAAAAAAATGTAGTATTGATGAAATATCAAAATACTTGTTAGATGAAGGAAAAAATAAAGATTTTCCAGATATAACAATGCGAAAATAAATATATTATGAGAAAATTAAATATTGCTATTATCGGTCTTGGCAACATTGGTTGTTATTTATTCAAATACCTTCAAGAAAATAAAGAGATTTTAACAAGAAAAAATAATTGTTCGCCAATTATAAAATATGTATCTGCAAAAAATCGTAAGAAAAAAAGAATTATAAAAATAAAAAAGAAACAGTGGCTTAATAATTATCTTGATGCAACTAAATATAAAGATATCGATTTAATCGTTGAGTTAATAGGTGGAGCAGAGGGACCAGCTAAAAAATTAGTTTTTAATGCTCTAAATAATAAAAAGCATGTTGTTACAGCCAATAAAGCTCTTATAGCCAAATATGGAGATCAACTTGCAAAAATAGCTGAAAAAAATAAAGTTAATCTAGAATTTGAAGCCTCCGTATGCGGCGGGGTTCCCATAATCAGATCCTTAAAAGAAAGTCTAATAGCAAATAAAATTTCAAAAATTTATGGAATTTTTAATGGAACTTCCAATTATATTCTTTCTTCTATGGATAAACAAAAAAAATCTTTTAATGATGTTTTATCTAATGCAAAAAAACTTGGTTATGCAGAGTCAAATCCTTCAGCAGACCTAAACGGAGATGATGTTTCTTCAAAATTAAAAATTTTATCGTCATTATGTTTCAGTTCTTTTCTTAATAACAATATTTATGTAGAGGGTATTAAAAATATAGATAGAGTAGATATAGATAATGCAAATAAACTTGGATATAAAATCAAATTATTGGGTTTTGCAGAATTACTGGATAATAAGATTTATCAAAGAGTACATCCTACATTAATCAAAAAAGAGTCTTATGTAGCAAGCATAGATGGTGTATTAAACGCAGTTATAGTAGACGGTAAACCCGTAGGCCAAAGCACTATACAAGGAGAAGGAGCTGGTCCTGCAGCTACAACATCCGCATTAGTTTCAGATATATCATCAATCTCTAGAGGGAATATAAAATTTCCTTTTTCATTATCTAGTAAAGAACGAAAAAAATTAAGATTTACTGATATTGAAGAAAGATTTTTTTCTGCATATTTGAGATTTGAAGTATTGGATAAGCCTGGAATATTATCAAATATAACAAGAATTTTTTCAAAACATAAAGTTTCAATTAAAAGATTAGTTCAAAATCCAGATAGAAATAAAAAATCCTCCTCTATCATAATTATTACCCATGAGTCTAAAGATAAATTTTTAAAAAAAGTTTTAAAAGAAGTCTCTAGAAAAAAATATATTAAAAATAATTCTAAATTAATAAGAATTGATAATAGCTAGATGTCTATAGATAAAAAATTTTTAAATTTATTCACTAAAGTTACAGAAAAAGCTGCAATAGGAGCCTCTAAGTTTATAGGAAAAAAAGATAAAATTGCTGCTGATAAAGGAGCTGTTGATCCAATGAGAAGAGAATTAAATAAGATTAATATGGAGGGCACAGTTGTAATAGGTGAGGGCGAAATGGACGAAGCTCCAATGCTTTATATTGGTGAAAAGCTTGGAACTCTAAATGGTCCTAAGTTCGACATCGCTGTTGATCCACTAGAGGGAACTAAATTTACTGCAAATGGTGAATCAAATGCTTTTTCTGTTTTAGCTGTTTCAGAAGAGGGAGGTTTACTTTCCGCTCCAGATTCTTATATGGAAAAAATAGTTATTGGTTCTGATCTACCAAAAAATTTAATGGATATTGATAATGGTGTAGAAAAAAATATTAAATTACTATCAGAGGCTAAAAATAAAAAAATTTCTGATTTACGTGCGTGTGTATTAAAAAGACCGAGGCATGATCATATTGTTAAAGAGCTAAATAAAATGAATGTAAAAATAAATTATATTACTGATGGAGATATAGCTGGAGCGCTAAGTGTTATAGGTAAAAACCCAATTAATGATATTTATTATAGTACAGGAGGAGCTCCCGAAGGTGTTGTAGTAGCTGCTGCTCTTTCCTGTTACGGTGGGCAAATTCAAGGAAAACTGGTTTTAGACGAGGAAGAAAAAATAAGAGCTAAAAAACTTGGTATAACTGATTTTGATAAAAAATATAATATTGAAGATATGGTAAAAGGAGATGTAATTTTTTGCGCAACAGGGGTAACGTCTGGTGATCTAGCTAAAGGTGTTAAAGATCTAGGTAATGAATTTGAGGTTAACACATTTTCACTTCATAAGAGTAAAAACATAATAAAATCGGTCACAAACATTTATAATAAATGAACTCACTTTCAATAAGTGGAAAAAATTGGTTTTTGAGAGATTTTAATCAGGATGAAGTTAATTATATTAAAGAAAATTTTTCTTTAAATGAAATCACTTCAAAGCTTTTGTCGATAAGAAAAATTAATAGAGAAGATATTAGGTCATTTTTAGATCCATCAATTAAAAATTTTTTACCTAATCCTAATATTTTAGTCGATATGGAAAGATCTACATCTAGAACAACGCAAGCTATCTCAAAAAAAGAAAAAGTAGGTATATTTGGTGATTATGATGTAGATGGGGCTACCTCTACAGCTTTGTTAGGAAATTATTTTTCAGAACTTAGAGTTAATTTTGATATTTATATTCCAGATAGAAAAAAAGAGGGTTATGGGCCTTCAATAAATAGCTTTCAAAAATTAATTCAAAAAGGCGTTCGTATAATTTTTACTGTTGATTGCGGTACGTTGTCTTTTGATGCAATTAATTATGCCAAAAAAAATAATGTTGATGTAATCGTTTTAGACCACCATCAATCTGAAGTTAAACTACCTAATGCCTATTCTATTATTAATCCTAATCGTCTCGATGATAATTCAAATTTACAATATTTATGCGCAGCAGGTGTGTCTTTTATGTTTCTTGTTGGTTTAAATAAATCATTAAGAGAAACAAATTGGTTTATTAATAATAAAATCATTGAACCTAATCTTTTAGAATATCTTGATTTAGTATCACTAGGTACGGTTTGTGATGTTGTTCCCCTCACTGGGTTAAATAGAGCAATTGTTAAACAGGGATTAAAAATTATTAAGTCAAAAAAAAATTTAGGCTTAAAAACTTTAATAGATATATGTAATATTGACTCTAATCCTTCTATTTATCATCTTGGTTACATGTTGGGTCCTAGAATAAATGCCGGTGGACGTGTTGGCAAATGTTCACATGGTGCAAATCTATTGCTTAATAAAGATCCAAAAAATTCTTTTAAATTAGCCTCTGAGTTAGATCAATATAACAAAGAAAGGCAATTACTTGAAAAAAACCTTTTACAAAAAATTTTAAATCTAACAGAGGATATGTTTAAAGATCCTGTTTTGATACTTACTGGCAAAGATTGGCATGAGGGAGTAATTGGAATTGTTGCTGCTAGATTAAAAGATAAATTTAATAAACCAGTTATAATAATTTCTATTGATGGAAACTTAGGAAAAGCATCAGCAAGATCGATTGTTGGTTTTGATATTGGATCAGTAATCATCGCTGCTACACAAGAAAATATTCTTTTAAAAGGAGGAGGGCATAAAATGGCAGGTGGTTTTTCCATCAAAATTGAGAATATAGATAAATTTAGAAAATTTATTTTCAGAAAATTTAAAAATATAAATCAAGATTTAACAGCTGAAAGACCTCTATTACTTGATAGTGTAATTTCTCCTTCGGCAGTAAATTTAGAGTTTTATAAAAGTGTATCTTTGCTATCACCTTTTGGTTCTGGCAATCCTGAGCCTAGATTCATGATTGAAGATCTTAATACAATTAATGGAAAAATTGTTGGTGAAAAACATGTAAAATCAATCTTAATTGGTAAAGATGGTTCGACTATTAAATCAATTGCTTTTAATGCTTTAGAAAATGGCTTAAGTGCATATTTGCTTAAAAAGAATAAAAAATCTTTTAATATTGCTGGAAAATTATCCCTAAATGAGTGGAAGGGGCAATCAAATGTAGAGTTTATTATCGATGATATTTCTGTTAATAAGACTTTCAAAAATACGGTCCCATCGTCTATCGGTTAGGACAGTTGGTTTTCATCCAACAAAGAGGGGTTCGATTCCCCTTGGGACCGCCATAAGCTCTATTTAACCAGTATTACCAATAAATTATATTTAGAAATAACATTTTAAGTGTGATCGATTTGTGATCATTAATTTGTTACAAATTTGCAATGCAAAAAAAAAATAAGCCAATTAATAGTCATAAATCTAAACATTCTTCAAAACGTGAAAAAGATTTATTTTATTCTTTGTGTGATAAAAATCATGATGTCATTAAAACAAAAAATTTTAAAAATATTTTATTAAAATCAGGCTTAAAAAGTAATGATAACAGATTGTATAGTCTTTTTCAAATGTTGGATACGTGTGGAAATGATATTTATTATGATGATTTTATCAAAATTATTAGTTCAGCAGGTCTACTAGTTGAGAAAACTTTACGTGGGGAATTAGCTTTACCTGATTTTAGTGATTTTTCTAAAAATATTGATGAAATGTTTAAAGAGGTTATTAAAAATAAATCAGGTGAACTTGCGTCTTATATACCGCCACTAGCTAAAGTTGATCCAGATCAATTTGGTATTTCTATTGTTACTGTAGATGGACAAGTTTATCAGAAAGGTGATTTTGACGTAGATTTTTCCTTACAG
>NTJK01000020.1 GCA_002457475.1 Pelagibacterales bacterium MED-G43 | reverse complement strand
TACTTTAATCCTAAAAATATATCAGCCCTTAAACAAGAAAAACTTAAACAAGAGTGGGGTCTTTCCTCAAGTAAATTTACTATACTTTTACCAGGCAGGCTTACTTATTGGAAAGGACAAGAAAAGTTTATTGAGTCATTAAATATATTAATTGAAGACTATAACCTTACTAACTTTCAAGCAGTTATGCTAGGATCCGATCAAGGAAGAAAAGTTTATTCGAAAAAATTAATTAATCTTGTTCAAAGATACAGCTTGAATAAAAAAGTTAAATTTATCCAACATTGTAAAGAGATGCCATTAGCTTATTCTTTGGCTGATGTAGTAGTTTCTACCTCAGTAGAGCCCGAAGCATTCGGCAGAGTTTCAGTAGAATCTCAATCCATGGGTAAACCAATTATTGCCAGTAACATTGGTGGTTCAAAAGAGACAGTTATTAATAAAAAAACCGGCTTTTTATATCAGTACGATGACCCTAGAGAGCTTGCTAAAATTTTAAATACTGTTATTCAATTATCACCAGATGAATTAAGATCTATAGGGAATGAGGGCAGAAAAAATATCACAAAAAAATTTGATGTTGAAACAATGTGTCAATCTAATTTAAAAGAATATAAAAGATTAATTAAAAATTAATGCCGCAAATTCAATTATTAGACGGAAAAAAAATAGATTTCGAAAAGTCCATTACTGGTTTTGACTTAACAAAAAAAATTAGTAAGTCACTTGAAAAAATAGCGTTAATAATGGAAGTCGATGGTAATCTAAAAGATCTAAGTCATCAGATCACTGAAGATGCTAAGGTAAGAATTATTACTCCTAAAGACAAAGAGGGTTTAGAAGTCATTAGGCATGATGCTGCTCATATCTTAGCAATGGCGGTTCAAGAACTATATCCAGGCACTCAAGTAACAATTGGTCCAGTAATAGAAAATGGTTTTTATTATGATTTTTCAAGAAAAGAACCATTCACTGAAGAGGATTTAAAAAAAATTGAAAAAAAAATGGGTGAGATAGTTGACCGTGATGAAAAAACTTATAGGGAAGTTTGGAAAAGAAATGACGCGGTTAAACATTTTTTAAAGATTGGTGAAAAATATAAAGCAGAAATTATTGAAAGCATTCCCTCCGGAGAAGATGTATCTATTTATCATCACGGCAAGTGGCACGATCTATGTAGAGGACCCCACTTAGCTTCAACTGGAAAAATAGGTAAAGCTTTTAAATTAACTAAAGTATCTGGAGCATATTGGAGAGGAGACTCCAACAACGAAATGCTTCAAAGAATTTATGGCACTTGCTGGGCTACAAAAAAAGAGCTAGATGATTATCTTCACCGTTTGGAGGAAGCTGAAAAAAGAGATCACCGAAAGTTAGGAAGAGAAATGGACCTTTTTCATTTTAGAGAAGAAAGTCCAGGAGCAGTTTTTTGGCATGAAAAAGGCTGGTTACTATTTCAAAGGCTTGTAGAATATATGCGAGCAAAACAAAGACTTGCTGGATATAAAGAGATTAATACACCTGAGTTACTTGACAAAACTCTTTGGGAAAAATCTGGTCATTGGGATAAGTTTGGAGAGCACATGTTTACATCTGAAACACCTGATGAAAAAACTTTTGCAGTTAAGCCTATGAACTGCCCTGGATGTGTTCAGGTGTTTAATCAAGGCTTAAAGAGCTATAGAGATTTACCATTAAAATTGTCTGAGTTTGGCAAAGTACATAGGTACGAACCCTCTGGTGCATTGCATGGATTACTAAGAGTAAGAGCTTTTACACAAGATGACGCACATATTTTCTGTACTGAAGATCAAATTACACAAGAGTCCTTATCAGTAACAAATTTGATTTTAGAAATTTATAAAGATTTAGGTTTTGAAAATGTAATTTTAAAATATTCTGATAGACCTGAAAAAAGAGTTGGTGATGATAGCGTGTGGGATAAATCTGAAGCAGCACTTTTGTCTGCAATTAAGCAATCAAAACTTGAGTATACAATTAATAAGGGAGAGGGAGCTTTTTATGGTCCTAAAATTGAATTTGTTTTAAGAGATGCTATTGGAAGAGACTGGCAATGTGGAACTTTACAAGTGGATTTAAATTTACCTAATAGATTAGGCGCATCTTATGTAGCAAAAGATGGTAATAAAAAAGTACCAGTTATGTTGCATCGCGCACTATTTGGATCTTTAGAAAGATTTATAGGAATTTTAATTGAAAATTATGCCGGCAAATTACCTTTTTGGCTGTCACCGGCACAAGCTGTTGTGTGTCCTATAGCTGAAGAGAACAATGACTATGTAAAAAAGTTATTTGAAGATTTATTTAAAGAAGGTATAAAATGTGAAATGGATTTAAGAAATGAGAAAATAAATTATAAAGTTAGAGAACATTCTCTAGCAAAAATCCCATTTATTATTGTTTGTGGAAAAAAAGAAGTTGCAGAAAACACAGTTACAGTTAGAAAGTTAGGTTCTGATAAACAAGAAATAATGAAAAGAGAAGATTTAATAAAAAATATGCTTGCCTCAAATAAGTTGCCTTTAAATTAAGTGTCAAACTTTAAACCTAATTATTTTCAGAGAAGAAGTAAACCTCAAGGACCTAAAGCTAATGAGCGAATAAGAGCTCTAGACGTTCAAGTAATCGGAAGCGATGGCGGAAACTTAGGTACTATGCCTTTAAAAAAAGCAATTGAACTAGCAAAACAAGAAGGACTTGATTTAATTGAAATTTCTCCAAACGCAACCCCTCCCGTGTGTAAAATTATGGATATGGGTAAATATAAATATGATTTACAAAAAAAAGCTAATCAAGCAAAGAAGAAACAAAAAACTGTTTCTCTAAAAGAAATAAAATTAAGACCCGGTACAGAGACTCACGATTATAACTTCAAAATTAAAAACGCAAAAAAATTTATTACAAAAGGAAATAAAGTAAAATTTACCGTTAAATTTAAAGGTAGAGAAATGCAACATACTGAGCTTGGCAAAGACCTGATGAATAAGATTATAGAAGAGACGAAAGATGTTGCCAAAGTTGAAAGCAAGCCAAAATTTGAAGGCCGTCAGATGGTAATGATAATTCAACCTCTGTAAATCGCCAATAATAGCATCTTGTAAAGATATATTAATGCCTATATAAGTCCGAAATATTTTATGCCAAAACTTAAAACAAAAAGCTCTGCAAAAAAAAGATTTAGATTTACTGCTTCAGGCAAGATCAAGATGCCCCAAGCTGGTAAAAGACATGGTATGATTAAAAGAACAAATTCACAAATTAGAAAACAAAGAGGCACTACAATTATGACAAAGCAAGATTCAAAAATTGTCAAATCGTATATGCCATATAACTTAAGAGGATAATATGGCTAGAACAAAACGAGGTGTAGTTAGTAGAGCAAAACATAATAAAGTTTTAAAATCTGTTAAAGGTCAAAGAGGAAGAAGAAAAAATACTATTCGTATTGCTCGTCAAGCAATGGAAAAAGCAATGCAATATGCTTACAGAGATAGAAAAGCTAAAAAAAGAGAATTTAGATCTTTATGGATACAAAGAATTAATGCCGGAGTAAGAGCTGAAGGTTTAACCTATGCAAAATTTATCAATGGTTTGGCTAAATCAAAAATTAAGTTAGATAGAAAAGTTCTAGCAGAGCTTGCTTACAATAATCCTGAAGTCTTTAAATCAGTAGTAAAAAAGGTTCAATCCTCCCTAGCTTAAAAGGGTCTTTGATTTAATCTCAACTTAATATAAAAAATCAATTACCTAATGAGTGATTTAGATAAAATAAGTTCAGTATTTAATGCAAAGATTGACTCTGTTAAAACAAAAGAAGATCTTCAAAATATAAAGACAGAATTTTTTGGAAAAAACGGTCAAATCACTCAACAGTTCAAATCTCTAGGATCTTTAGAACCTGAGAAAAGAAAAGAGTTTGCCTCAAATTTAAATAAAATCAAAGACGATTTAAACAATCAGTTGGAGCAAAAAAATATTGAAATCGAAACAATTGAAATAAATGAAAAACTTAAAAATGAAAAAGTTGATGTTACTTTGCCAATTAGACCTGAACGTCAAGGAAAAATTCATCCAGTTTCTCAAGTTATAGATGAAATATCATCTATCTTTTCAGAAATAGGTTTTTCAGTGGCTGAAGGTCCTGACGTTGAGACTGAATATAATAATTTTACAGCATTAAATACACCGGAAGAGCATCCTGCTAGAGACATGCATGACACTTTTTATTTAGAAGAAAATAAAAAATTGCTGTTAAGAACACATACCTCGCCAGTTCAAATAAGAACGATGTTATCAAGTAAACCACCATTTAAAATAATAGTTCCAGGTAGGACTTATAGATGTGACAGTGATCAAACTCATGCTCCAATGTTTCATCAACTTGAAGGCTTACACATAGATAAAGGTATCACAATGGGTCACCTTAAAGGATGCTTAGATTATTTTATAAAAGAGTTTTTTGAAGTCAAAAATGTAAAAATGAGATTTAGACCAAGTCATTTTCCTTTTACCGAGCCATCAGCGGAGGTTGATATTGGATATAAAATTGAAAAAGGAAAAATTGTTATTGGTGAAGGGGATAAATGGTTAGAAGTTTTAGGATGTGGGATGGTTCATCCTAATGTTTTAAAAAATGTAAAAATAGATACAAAAAAATATCAAGGATTTGCTTTTGGAATAGGTATTGATCGTTTAGCAATGTTAAAATATGGAATTAATGATCTAAGAGCTTTCTTTGAGGCAGATTATAGATGGCTTAGTCATTTTGGCTTTGATCCATCAGATGTTCCAACTAATTATAGAGGGTTGAGTAAATGATCATTACAATCCCTTGGCTAAAAGACCATCTTAAAACATCAGCTAAAGAAAAAGAGATTATTGATTGTCTTACTAATATCGGACTTGAAGTCGAAGGTATAAAGGAAAACTCTGGAGGGATGGGTAAATTTAAAATTGCAAAAGTTTTAAAAGCAGAAAAACATCCTAATGCTGATAAGTTAAAAGTTTGTGACGTTACTATCGGCGGGAAAGAGATTTTAAAAGTTGTATGTGGAGCTCCAAATGCCAGAGAAGGTCTAATTACAATTTATGCTCCTCCTGGAGCCATAATACCTAAAACTAATTTTGAATTAAAGGTAGCTAAAATAAGAGGCGTTGAGTCGAAAGGGATGCTTTGCTCCGAAAGTGAACTTAATTTATCTAAGGAAAGTGAAGGGATTATTGAACTTAAAAATAAAGAGAAAGAGATAGGAAAAAGCTATTTTAAAAGTAGCTCTCAAAAAGCTATCGATATTTCTATAACCCCTAATCGAGCTGATTGTTTAGGTGTTAGAGGGATTGCAAGAGATCTTTCATCTGCAGGAGTTGGAAAATTAATACCTACTAATAGAAAGAAAATTAAACAAAATACAAAACACCAAATTAAAACATCAATTACAAAAGAAAAGAATCAAGGGTGCAATATCTTTGGAAGCTGTTACATTAAAAACATTACTAATAAAGAAAGTCCTGAATGGCTTAAAAATAAATTAATCGCACTGGGTCTTAAACCTATCTCTGCTGTAGTTGATATAACTAACTATGTAATGTTTGACCTTAACAGACCATTGCATGCTTATGATGCAGATAAAATCAACAAAGAAATTATAGTTAGAAACGCCAAAGAAGGCGAGATGTTTGAGGCATTAGATAATAAAAAATATAAATTAAAAAAAGACATGTGTGTCATCTCTGATAAATCTGGCGTTCTTGGGTTAGGCGGAATTATTGGAGGAACATCTACCTCTACCGAATTAGATACGAAAAATATACTTTTAGAAGCTGCTTATTTCAGCCCATCTTCAATAAGAAAAACAGCTAGGATACTTAATATAAATACAGATGCTAAGTACAGATTTGAAAGAGGAATTGACCCCAATTCTATTCAAGAGGGATTGGAGCTTGCAACTGAACTAATTTTAAAAATTTGCGGAGGGGAAGCTAGTAAGTTTCAAATTACTGGAAAGATGAACCAAAAAAATAAGATAATTAACTTTCAAGTGAAAAAATTTGAAAAACTAATTGGCATTTCAATCACCGCTAATGAAATTGATAAAATTTTATCCTCTTTAGGTTTTAAATGTAAAAAAAATCAAAAAGCTATAAAAGTAGAGGTGCCAAGCTGGAGGCCAGATGTGAGTTTGGATGAGGATTTGATTGAGGAGTTAATTCGGATCAAAGGATTCAATAATATAAAATTAATCAAACCAAGTAAAAACAGAACCCAAGATACTCTCAACTTTAAGCAAAAACTTTTCCATTTGTCACAGAGATCCTTGGCATCAAAAGGCTATATGGAAATAGTTACGTGGTCTTTCACAGATTCAAAAATTGATAAACAATTTTCTAAAGGTGAAAAAGAAATTCCAATATACAATCCAATTTCGTCTGATCTTGATGTTCTAAGACGTTCAATTTTTTCTAATTTAGCTATTTACCTTAAAAAAAATCAAGATAGAGGATACGAAGACTTATCCTTATTTGAAATTGGCCCAACATTCTTTGGAAAAAATCCAGGTGAGCAACAGATTGTTATTGGTGGTTTAAAATCTGGGAAAATAAACAGAAAAAGCTGGCTAGACAAGGAGAGAAATGTAGATGTCTTTGATATTAAAAGTGATGCTATAAAAACTTTGGTCGAACTTGGAATAGAGGAAAAAAACCTTTTTGTAAGTGATAATACAAAGCACAGTTATCATCCAGGTAGATCAGGATCGATAACATTAAAATCAGAAAAAGGACCTCACCTTGCTTATTTTGGAGAAATACATCCTGCAATTATTAAGAACTTAGATTGTAAAGATAAAAATATCTTTGGATTTGAAATATTTTTAAAAAATATCCCTGAACCGAATAAAAAATTGAGACAAAGCAAAAAAAGTTTTCAAGCTTCAGATTATCAAAAATCTGAAAGAGATTTCGCTTTTATCATAGATAAAATTTTTAAAATAGGGACGCTAGAGAAAATTATAAGAGAAGTAGATGATAACTTAATTCAAAATGTATCTACGTTTGATGTTTTTGAGGGAGAAAATATTCCAAAAGATAAAAAGTCAGTTGCAATTAATGTTACTTTACAAGCTTTCGATAAAACTTTATCAGAGAATGATTTAGAGGATATAAGTAAAAGAATTATCGATACGGTAAGTAAAAAAGCTGGAGCTACAATTAGGTCCTAATGTCAGATATAAAAAGAATACGTAATTTTTCTATAATTGCGCATATTGATCATGGTAAATCAACTATTGCAGATCGGATTATACACAAGTGTGGTGGGCTTACTGATCGTGAAATGAAACAACAAGTCCTCGACTCAATGGATATCGAGAGGGAAAGAGGAATTACAATTAAAGCTCAAACCGTAAAACTCAATTACAAAGCAAAAGATGGTAAAGATTATATATTAAATATTATCGATACGCCTGGTCATGTAGATTTTGGTTATGAGGTAAGCCGATCTTTATCAGCATGTGAAGGATCTCTTTTAATTGTTGACAGTACACAAGGGGTAGAAGCTCAAACATTAGCAAATGTTTATCAGGCTTTAGAAATTAATCATGAAGTCATACCAATTTTAAATAAAATAGATTTACCAGCATCAGATGTTGAAAAAACAAAAACAGAAATAGAGGATGTTGTAGGCATAGAGACAACTAATGCTATCTCATGTTCTGGAAAAACAGGAGAAGGAATAGACGAAATCTTAGAAGCAATTATAAACAAATTACCTGCTCCAAATGGGGCTATTGATGAAAAATTAAAATGTTTATTAGTAGATAGTTGGTATGACAGTTATCTTGGCGTAGTAATTCTTGTCAGAGTCATCAACGGTAAATTAAAAAAAAATATGAAAATCAGATTAATGTCCAATGATCAAGAGTATGTAGTTGAAAAAGTTGGAGTATTCACACCTAAACCTAATAATATAGGGGAATTAAGCTCAGGTGAAATTGGATTTATTATTACAGGAATTAAATCGCTTTCCGAAACAAAAGTTGGTGATACTATTTGTGATGCAAGTGCACCTATTGATAAACCTCTTCCAGGTTTTAAGCCAAGCAAGCCAGTAGTATTTTGCGGATTATTTCCTGTAGATAGCTCTGAATATCAAAAACTTAAAGATGGTTTAGCAAAATTAAAACTCAATGATGCAAGTTTTTCTTATGAACCGGAGTCGTCAAGTGCATTAGGATTAGGTTTTAGGTGTGGTTTTTTAGGTTTACTACATTTAGAAATTATTACTGAAAGACTTGAAAGAGAGTTTGACGTAAATCTAATCACAACAACTCCAGGTGTAATTTATAAAGTTCATAAATCTAAAGGAGAAGTTATAGATTTGCAAAATCCATCGAATATGCCCGATCCATCCCAAATTGAAAAAATAGAAGAACCATGGATCAAGTCGACAATCATAACGCCAGACGAATACTTGGGATCAATTATAAAAATTTGTCAGGACAAAAGAGGAATACAAACTAATTTGAGCTATTCAGGTAAAAGAGCTGTTCTATCGTATGACTTACCATTAAATGAGGTCGTATTTGATTTTAATGATAAATTGAAATCTATCTCAAGTGGTTATGCAAGTTTTGATTATGAAATTTCTAGCTACAGGGAAGGAGACTTAGTTAAACTTGGCATTCTTGTAAACTCAGAACCAGTTGATGCATTAGCAATGATTATTCATAAAGATTTTGCACAAACTACCGGCAGGCAAGTTTGTGAAAAATTAAAAGATTTAATACCAAGACACAATTTTATGATTCCTGTTCAAGCAGCTATTGGAGGAAAAATTGTTGCCAGAGAATCTATAAAAGGTTTTAAGAAAGATGTTTTGACAAAAATACATGGTGGAGGAGCTACTGATCGAAAAAGAAAACTTTTAGAGAAACAAAAAAAAGGTAAAGCAAGATCAAAACAGTTTGGTAAAGTTGAGATTCCTCAAGAGGCTTTCATTGGTGTTTTAAAAATTAATAAAGACGCATAATGAAAAAAAAATTATTTATTTTCTCAAATGAAAGTATTTCTATCGAAGACAATAAATATTATTGTGATAATTTAGATTTAAAATCAACTCCAGAAGGCTTAAATAAAAAATTTGAAGTTAATCTTCTAGGTAGAAAATCATTAAAAAAAAGATCTCATGAAATAAAGTTAAAAAGGATCAAAGTATTTACCAATATATTTTCTTATTTATCTGAAGTGAAGAGAGCTACAAAAAATAAAGATTCTAAGTTTTTGATAATTTCAATTTCTCCTTATACTTTTTTAGTTTCTTTATTCATAAAAATTTTAGGAGGGAAACCCATAGTATATTTGAGAAGTGATGGTTTTGGAGAGTATAAAGCTATTCTTGGAAAGATGGGTCTTCTTATCTACCATTTTATGTTTAATATTACAGGGACAATTTCAAATTTAATTAGCTGCAGGGATTATATACTTCGCGGGAAAAAGGGAAAACTTTTAAGCCCATCCCAATTAGATTCTGTTTGGTTAAGACAACCGAAAAATGCAGAAGTTAAAAATTTTAAATTGTTATATGTTGGAAGATTAAGAGTTGAAAAGGGAATTTTTGCCCTGTCTGAGTTGATTAGAAATAAGAGAGATATTGCTTTGACAATTATTGGAGCAGAAAAAGGGAGTTCTAATAAAATAAATCAAAGTAATATAAAAATTTTTCCCACACAAAGTAATAAAACTAAATTAATTAAACATTATGATGATCATAATATCTTTGTTTTACCTTCTTTTACCGAAGGTCATCCAATGGTTTTGTTAGAAGCTTTAGCCAGAAGAAGGCCGGTAGTTATATTTGAAGAAATAAAACATGTGATAGGAGACAAAAAAGGGATTTTTGTTACAAAAAGAAATTTTTTAAGTTTTTTAGGTACTCTTAATAATATTAAAAAAAATTATAAAAAAATTCAAAAGGATATGAAAAAAAATAAGCTACCAACCAACAAAGAGTTTATAGATAAATTCATCAAAATTATTGATGATTTTAATTAGGAGAGGTGGCCGAGTGGTTGAAGGCGCACGCTTGGAAAGCGTGTATACGAGCAATCGTATCAAGGGTTCGAATCCCTTTCTCTCCGCCATTACCAACAATAGTTGCTTTAATATTATAAAACGTTAAATTAAAAAATAGCAAATGAAGCTCATGAGTAGAATTTTTCCAAAAATATTTTTTGTTTTATCTGTATTTTTACTTCTTTATACATTTTATAAATCTGAAATTGTTTGGAAAGGAACACGTATAGACTATTATACACTTTATTATCTATTAGGTTGGATTCTATTAGTTTTTTCTATTTTTATTTTTTTTATAAATCATAAGATTAAAGAGTATATTTTTATTATTTTTCTGAGTTTTTTATCAGCTTTATACATTTTTGAATTTTATGTTAATTCGTTAGAAATTAATCTTAAAAGTAAAATTTACAAAGATAGAAATGAGAAAATATACGATGAAAGAGAAACATTTGAGATTTATAGTGATTTTAAAAAAAATGATGAAAGTGTAGTTTTAACTGTAGCACCTAATTTTCACTTAACAAATAATAAATTAATTGCATTATCTGGAGCATCAAACTCAAAAACTATACATTGTAACGAAAATGGATATTATTCAATTTACCAAAGTGATCGGTATGGTTTTAACAATCCAGATAGTGAGTGGGATGAAAAAGAAATAGAATATTTATTGGTAGGAGATTCTTATACGCACAGCGCTTGTGTTAATAGACCAAATGACATCACATCTGTTTTGAGAACTCTATCAAATAAATCTGCTTTGAATTTAGGATATGGTGGTAATGGACCTTTGCTACAATACGCAGGTCTCAGAGAATACTTAAGTAAAAACGTAAAGAACGTATTATGGTTTTATTATGAGGGAAATGATTTAATCAATTTAAATAACGAGTTGGAAAGTACAATTTTAAATAAATACTTAGATAATTCAAACTTTTCTCAGGATCTAAAGAATAAACAAAAGAAAATTGATGATTTGTGTAATATCGCTATAGAAAAAGAATTTACAACACTAGAAAATAGAAATATCTACAAGAAACTGGACATCTTAAAATTAAGTGCAGTAAGAACTCTGCTTTATAATTATGTACCTGATAAATATAGGCCCAAGCAACAGTCCAGACCCAAGGCTGGTGAAAAATTTTATGAAATTCTAAGATTAGCTAAAAACTTAACATTAAAAAATAATTCTAAATTTTACTTTGTTTATTTACCTGAATATAGTCGTTACAAAAGTGATTATGACAATACGGATTATCATGAGGTTAAAAAAATAGTAAAACAATTACAAATACCTTTCATTGATATTCATGCTGAGGTATTTGAAAAAGAGAAAAATCCACTTAATCTTTTTCCCTTTAAATTAAAAGGACATTTTAATGTTAATGGTTACAAA
>NTJK01000002.1 GCA_002457475.1 Pelagibacterales bacterium MED-G43 | reverse complement strand
AACTTTATTCGATCATGTTGAAAAAAATATGAGAATTTATAAAGAAGAGATATTTGGACCAGTTTTATCTGTTGTAAGAGCAAAAGATTTCAATGAAGCATTAAAATTAGTAAATGATCATGAATTTGGGAATGGAGTAAGCATTTTTACGCGAGATGGAGATGCTGGAAGAACTTTTTCGAGTAAAGCTAAGATAGGAATGGTAGGAATTAATATACCAATACCAGTCCCAATGGCGTTTCATAGTTTTGGAGGATGGAAACGATCCTTATTTGGCGATCAGCATATGCATGGTCCTGAAGGAGTAAGATTTTATACAAAATTAAAAACTATCACATCTAGATGGCCGTCAGGTTTAAGATCAGATCCAGAATTTGTGATGCCAACCATGAAATAAAAGGAATAAAAAATGAAAAAAAAAATTACACTGATAGGAGCCGGTCAAATAGGCGGAACTCTAGCTCATCTAATTGCCCTAAAAGATTTAGCCGATGTTGTTTTATTCGATGTAGCCGCAGGAATTGCTAAAGGAAAAGCTTTAGATATTGCGCAATCATCACCAGTAAATGGATTTAACGTAAATTTATCAGGTACGGATAATTATGAGGATACAAAAAACTCAGATGTAATAATCATAACCGCTGGCGTTCCAAGAAAACCAGGCATGACAAGGGATGATCTATTAGGAATTAATCTGAAAATTATTAAGCAAGTAGCCGAAGGAATAAAAAAATCTTCACCAAACGCTTTTGTAATATGTATAACAAATCCTTTGGATGTAATTGTAATGGCTTTGCAAAAGTATTCAGGTTTACCAAAAAATAAAATTGTAGGAATGGCAGGAATATTAGACTCTTCTAGATTTATCTACTTTTTATCACAAGAACTTAAAGTGCCAGTAAATAAAATTGAGTCTTTTGTATTAGGAGGACACGGAGATAGTATGGTTGCAATGTTGGAGTCAACTAAGATTGAAGGAAAAAAAGTCAAAGATTTAGTAACAGAGGGTAAGCTATCTCAAGACAAACTAGATCAAATAGTTGATAGAACAAAAAAAGGTGGAGCTGAAATTGTTAAATATCTGGAAAAAGGATCTGCGTTTTATGCACCTGCAGCTTCCGGCGTACAAATGGCAGAAAGTTATCTTAAAGATTTAAAAATGCAACTACCCTGTGCGGCTCATTTAGATGGAGAGTACGGTTTTAAGGATATTTATGCTGGTGTGCCAGTTATAATTGGATCAAATGGAGTAGAAAAAATTGTTGAAATAAATTTAAGTGAAACAGAAAAAAATGATTTTGATAAATCAATTCAATCAGTTAGAGATTTATTTGAAGCTGCAAAAAAGATAGATAGTTCTTTATAAGTTGCATAAAAATAATGATAAAAAAACATTTTGTATTTTCATATACAAATTTATTAATCCGTGAGATAGAAAAAAAAAAATATTTCACTTTCGTAAGAAAAATTTTTAATTTATTTTATAAGCTGTTTATCAATTTTGCTAAAAGGAAAATTGGCCTTATAAAAAATTTAGATAACAAAACTAATAACCAAAATAGCGATTTATCATTAGATAAGTTATTTCTAATTTTCAACAGTGATAAAGGACCATCTCTTAAAACATATGATAACAAAGAGATTAAATCACATAATTATGCAATTTTTTACGAAAAGTATTTTAAGGTTTTGAGAAATAAGGAATTAAGAATTTTGGAGGTAGGATCTCATGAAGGAAAAGCGCTAGCTGCATTTTACTATTTTTTCCAAAATGCTTTTTTAGTTGGCGCAAATATAAATCCCTTTCAAATGAAATTTTGTTCAAATAGGATAGAGGAAATTTTTATTGACGTTTCCTCCAAAAAAATTCTGGAAAATTTTAGTAAATATATTAACAAAAATTTTGACATAATAATTGATGATGCAAGTCATAACCTTAGAGATATTTTAATTACTTTACCAATTTTGTTTAAAAAATTAAATCCTGGTGGATACTATGTAATAGAAGATGTAAATCAATTTGAAGTCTTTAAGAATTTGAACCCAACAAATGAAAAATTAACTCCACTAAAAATTTTAAAATTTATTCAAAACGATAAAAATTTTGATTCAAATTTTATGACAAAGGAAGATGTTAATTATTTAAAAGAAAATATATCAGAATACTTTTTTGAAAGAGGAGAAATGGTAGTGAATGATCATAATATTTCAGATATAGTTTTTCTAAAGAAAAATGGTTAAAAAAATAAATACTCATCCTTTTGTAGACTATGCGCTATTAATATTTTTTTCTTTTTCTATAAATTACTATTATTCAAGTATTGGTGTTTTACCACAAGACACCTTTGCTTATTTTGATACAGCTTACAGAATTTTAGACGGTTCAGTTCCTTTTAAAGATTATTGGACTGTAAGTGGACCATTTATAGATTATTTCCAGGCACTAATTTTTTATATTTTTGGAATTAGTTGGAAAACTTATATCATCAATGGCTCTGTACTTAATACTTTAATTACTATAATTTTTTTTTATACAATAAGAAATTTTAATCAAGATCGTTTGCATAGCCTTTTTTATGCGTTATGTTTCTCAATTTTAGCCAATCCGTCGATGGGAACTCCATTCCCTGACCATTATTCAACTTTTTTATCTTTAATGGGAATTTTCTTTTTCTTAATAGCAATTAAAAAACAAAAAAAAATATTTTGGTTTTTAGTACCCGTATGTTTTTTCTTTGGCTTCTTATCAAAACAATCTCCGTCATCTTATATTTTATTAACATTATTAATTTCAATGATAATTTATGCAAAATATTCGAGAGATTTATCTTTTATTAAATATTTTTTTATAAGTTCATTATTTTGTTTATCATTTTTATTTGTTTTTTTTTATTTTAATAAAATTAATTTAGAACAGTTTATTTATCAGTATATTTTATTTCCCCAAACAATAGCTGCTGAGAGAATTGACAGTTACAAAACAACCTTTAATGGAATATTTCTACAGTTTAAGTTCATCTATATTTTTTTTATTTTACTATTAATAATTTTATTTACGTCTAAAAAATTATTCAAAGAAAATTATAAATTTTTATACTCAATAATTTTGATTATGTTAACTGTAGTGTTAATTTTTCACCAGGTAGTTACAAAAAACTTCATTTTCATATTTTTTTTAATACCCATGCTAGCCAGTTTGATACAATTAAACATCCCAAATTCTTATAAATATCGAAACTTAGCTATTTCTGTTTTAATTATTTCCACTTTTTTTCTTACGCTCAAATATCATTTAAGGTTCAACGAAGAACGTAAAATGTTAAATTTAGAAAATATTAATCTCAAAAAAAATATAGATGCAGAATTAATACATCCTAGTCTGAAAGGATTACAATGGATCACTTATGATTATCAAAATGAACCATCAGCTGAGATTGCATTGATAAAAGAAAGTATGACAGAGATAGAGCAGGATAAATCTAAAAAAATGATTTTAACAGGATATTTGTTTTTTTCTGCTGCATTAAATGAAAATCTTAATAATCCTAGTCGCTGGCCATCATTACAAGATGCTAGCAATCCAGACAAAGAAAACCCTTATTATGGAATTTATAAAAGATTTGTTAAAAATTTAATAATATCAAAAAAAATTGAAACTCTTTATTCCAGCAAAGATAACAAAGAGGATATTTTTAAAGAAATTTTTGAAAAAAATTGCAGAAATACGAAAGAAATTAATGATTTTTTAACAAAACATGATATTAAAAACTGCATTAAATAAACACAATGAATATTCACGAGCATCAAGCAAAAAAAATCTTAAAAGAGTTTGGCGCCCCGGTTTCGAATGGAGTGGTCATTACATCTTTAAAAGACATTCAAGAAAAAATCAAAACCTTGAAATCAAAAAAATTTGTCTTGAAAGCGCAAATCCACGCAGGTGGTAGAGGAAAAGCAGGTGGTGTAAAATTAATTGAAGATTTAGAACAGCTTCAAATTGAGGCAAAAAAAATGATGGGGAGAATTCTTGTGACTCATCAAACTGGCCCCGAAGGCAAGGAAGTAAAAAGATTATACATCGAAGAAGCTTCTGATATTTCCAAAGAATTTTATTTATCTTGTCTTATAGACAGAGAAACTTCAAAAATAGCTTTTATTAGTAGCACAGAGGGCGGCATGGATATTGAAAAAGTTGCATCAGAAACACCAAATAAAATCATTACAAATAAATTAGATCTAAAAGATGATGGGCCAAGTAAAGATGAAATAAATAAAATACTTTCAGTTTTTAAATTTAGTGATAAACAAAAAAGTATTGCTTCAAAACTTATACAATCACTTTACGAGATAATAATAAAGAAAGATGCAAGTTTAATTGAGATAAACCCATTAATTATTACTAAATCTGATGAATTGATTTGCCTTGATGCTAAAATGAACTTTGATGATAATGCAATCTTTCGAAGGCCAGATATATTAGAATTAAGAGATTTAAACGAAGAAGACCCAGCTGAAATTGAGGCTAGCAAGCATGATCTTGCATATATTAAACTTAATGGCTCTATTGGTTGCATGGTTAATGGTGCTGGTTTAGCAATGGCCACTATGGATATAATTAAACTTTACGGAAAAGAACCAGCTAATTTTTTAGATGTTGGAGGTGGTGCATCAAAAGAAAAAGTGTCTGCAGCCTTTAAATTAATTTTATCAGATAAAAATGTAAAAGGTATTTTAATTAATATATTTGGAGGAATAATGAGATGTGATGTTCTCGCACAAGGAGTTGTAGATGCTGCAAAAGAAATTAATTTGTCAGTTCCTTTAGTTGTTAGATTGGCAGGCACAAATTTTAAAGAGGGAAAAAAAATATTAGATGAGTCTAATTTGAAATTGCTATCGGCATCAGACTTGAATGATGCTGCAAAAAAAATTGTAGAGGTAATAAAATAATGTCAGTTTTAGTCAATAAAAAAACAAAAGTAATTTGTCAAGGTTTTACTGGAACACACGGAACTTTCCATTCAGAACAAGCAATTAATTATGGTACAAACCTAGTCGGTGGGGTCACTCCCAAAAAAGGAGGCCAAAAACATTTGGGTTTACCAGTTTTCAATTCAGTGCAAGAAGCAAAAGAAAAAACTCAAGCTAATGCTACTATGATTTATGTTCCACCAAAATTTGCTGGTGACGCAATTATTGAGGCAATAGAGTCTAAAATAGAATTAATTGTTTGTATAACGGAAGGCATACCAATTTTAGATATGCTAAAGGTTAAAAAAGTTTTGAGCAAAAGCTCTTCAAGATTAATAGGACCTAATTGTCCTGGAATTATTACTCCGGAAGAATGTAAAATCGGCATTATGCCAGGCAATATTCATAAAAAAGGAACGGTTGGTATTGTATCAAGATCAGGAACATTAACTTACGAAGCAGTAGCTCAAACAACTGCTAATGGCATAGGGCAATCAACATGTATTGGCATTGGAGGTGATCCTATTAATGGGACTAATTTTATCGATTGTTTAGAACTTTTTTTAAAAGATGATGAAACAAAGTCTATAGTCATGATTGGAGAAATAGGGGGATCAGCAGAGGAAGAAGCTGCGGAATTTTTAAAAAAAGAGAAGATTAAAAAACCAATGGTTGGTTTTATCGCTGGTTTAACTGCACCACCAGGAAGAAGAATGGGACATGCTGGAGCTATTATTTCGGGAGGAAAAGGAGGAGCGGAAAACAAAATTGAGATCATGAAATCAGCCAATATCACCATTTCAAAATCACCAGCTGATATTGGCAAAACACTCTACAAAAAACTTAATGGTTGATTTTTATTTATTTATGTTAAAATAATTTTGTAAATGTCATCTTCTAACAACAACACAGTATATAAAAAAACATCCTTCCTGGCAGGTAACAACTCTGAGTTTATTAAAGAATTTTATGCAGATTATATTTCTGATCCCAGCTCCTTGCCAGAAAGTTGGAGAAAATTTTTTGAGGGACTAAGTGATGATCAAAATTTGGTTTATGAAGATTTAAATGGTCCCAGCTGGTCTCCAGAAAAAAAAATTAAAAGACCATCAGATATTTCTTTAAATGAAAAACATAAAGATGAAACATCGTCAAAATTAAACTTACAGTCAGTTAAACAAGCATCAAAAGATTCTGTACGAGCTATAATGTTGATTAGAGCATTTAGAATTAGAGGTCATTTAATTGCCAATCTTGATCCACTATCGATTCAAAAAAAAGAAGAACACCCAGAATTAAAACCAGAAAGTTATGGATTTAAAAAAAGTGATTATAATAGAAAAATATTTTTAGATGGTGTCCTGGGTCTTCAGTACGCAGACTTGAATCAAATTTTACAAATTTTAAAAAAAACTTATTGCTCAAATATTGGTTATGAATTTATGCACATGGGAGATCCAGATGAAAAATCTTGGATTAGAGATAGAATTGAAGGCCCAGAAAAAGATATCAAATTTACAGAGAATGGAAAAAAAGCAATATTAAATAAAATTATTCAAGCAGAGGGTTTTGAAAAGTACTTACATGTAAAATTTGTTGGAACAAAAAGATTTGGATTAGATGGAGGAGAGTCTTTAATACCTGCCTTAGAACAAATAATTAAGAGAGGTGGTAACTTAGGTGCCAAAGAAATAAAAATAGGCATGCCACATCGAGGAAGATTAAATGTTTTAGCAAATGTAATGGGTAAACCATTTAAAGCAATTTTTAGTGAATTTTTTGGAAAGTCATTAAGTTCTGGAAAAGATTTTGAGGGAGACGTAAAGTATCATTTAGGCGCTTCATCTAATAGAGAATTTGATGGTAACTCTGTTCATATAAGTCTTACTGATAATCCGTCTCATTTAGAGGCAGTTAATCCAGTAGTTTTAGGACAAGTACGTGCAAAACAATTTTTTCATAAAGATAAAAGCAGAAAAAAAGTAATTCCAGTCTTAATGCATGGAGATGCTGCATTTGCAGGCCAAGGTATTGTTGCTGAATGTTTTGCTATGTCTGGTCTACCAGGCCATAATATTGGTGGAACTATTCATATCATTGTTAACAATCAAATAGGTTTTACAACTGCACCAAGATTTGCAAGATCTTCACCATACCCCTCTGATGTTGCAAAAATTGCTCAAGCTCCAATTTTTCATGTTAACGGAGATGACCCAGAAGCAGTAGTTCATTGCGCAAAAATTGCTACTGAATACAGACAAAAATTTAATAGAGATGTAGTGATAGACATTGTTTGTTACAGAAGGTTCGGTCATAACGAGGGAGACGAACCGTCATTTACTCAACCAATCATGTATAAAAAAATCAAATCACATCCAACAACTCTATCAATTTATGGAAAAAAACTCAGTCAAGAAAACTTGACGTCTGAAACGGAGTTACAAAATGAAAAAGTAAAATTTAAAGCTTTTTTAGAAAATGAGTTCCAGTCCTCAAAAAACTATAAGTCAGAGCTTAAATGGTTCGATGGGGCCTGGTCTAGATTTAAGCCTGGTCTCGGCAAAGACAAAAGAGGAGTTAGCGGAGTTGATAAAAATAAATTAGTTGAAATCGGTAAAAAGATCTCAAAAGTGCCAGTAGATTTTAATATTCACAAAACCTTAAAAAAAATACTTGATTTGAGAATGAAAGCAATAAATGAGGGAAAGACTATTGATTGGTCAACTGCTGAAAGTCTAGCTTTTGGAACTCTCCTAACTGAAGGTTTTTCAGTAAGATTATCTGGCCAAGACTCTGGTAGAGGAACTTTTAGTCAAAGACATGCAGTGTTAAGAAATCAAGAGAGTCATCAAAGATATATTCCTTTAAATAATATTTCCAGCAATCAGAAAAACTTTGAAATTATTGATAGCTTATTGTCTGAATTAGCTGTTCTAGGATTTGAATTTGGTTACTCGATTTCCGAGCCTGAAACATTAGTTTTATGGGAAGCTCAATTTGGTGATTTTGCAAATGGAGCTCAAATTATTATTGATCAATTTATCTCTTCTGGAGAGTCAAAATGGGGTAGAGCTAGTGGTTTAGTAATGTTATTACCTCATGGATACGAAGGTCAAGGGCCAGAACATTCATCTGCTAGATTAGAGAGATTTCTTCAACTTTGTGCAGGAGAAAATATTCAAGTAGTTAATTGTACAACTCCTTCAAATTATTTTCATGTCCTAAGGCGTCAAATGCACAGAGAATTTAGAAAGCCACTCGTTGTAATGACACCTAAATCTTTGTTAAGACATAAGAAATGTGTGTCAAGTATTTCAGAATTTTCAAAAAAAAGTACTTTCCATAGAGTTTTAGAGGACGATGCATACTCTAAAATTAATAACCTCTTAGAACTAAAAAAAAGAGATGATAAGATCACAAAAGTAGTTATGTGTTCAGGTAAGATTTATTATGATTTAATTGAAGCTAGGGAAAAATATAAAAATAATAAAGTAACTTTCGTTAGAATAGAGCAGCTTTACCCGTTTCCAGTTAAAACTTTAGCGAATATTTTAAAAAGATATACGAAAGCAAAATTTATATGGTGTCAGGAAGAACCTAAAAATATGGGAGCCTGGAATACTGTTAGAAATTACATTGATAGAACTTTAGAAATGGTAAATTTTGGTGATAAATCTGTTAAATATGTAGGCAGAAACGCTTCTTCTTCAACTGCGACCGGAAATTTCAACAAACATGTTGCACAACAAAAAGAAATATTAGAAAAGATACTTAAAGATTAAATGTCAGAAAAAATTACAGTACCAGCATTAGGTGAGTCAGTTTCAGAAGCCACAGTATCTAAATGGTTAAAATTACAAGGAGAAAAGGTTTCAGCAGATGAACCAATTGTAGAATTGGAAACAGATAAAGTTAATGTAGAAGTCCCGTCCCCTATAAATGGAGTACTAGGCAGTATAGCTGTAGGAGAGGGCGAGACTGTAAATGTAGGATCATTATTAGGCACAGTAGATAAATCAGCTTCAAATGAAGAAACTACTAAAGAAGCAAACAATTATAATCCTCCAAAAAAAGTAAATGATGAAGTTAATCCTAAAATCTTTGTTGAAGAAAAAAAATTAAAACCAAAAAATACAAAAACAAAAAAAATTAAAGAACCCGAACTAAAATTAGAGGATGAGGAGCCATTAATTTTAGAGAATATTCATGAAGAAAAACCTATTCAAAAAAAAGAAAAACAGATATCCCCGGCCGCCAGAAAAATGGCAAACGAGTCAAAAGTTGACTTAAGTAACATAGAGGGCTCTGGAAAAAATGGATTAATTTTAAAAGAAGATGTTATGAGCTTAATGGGAGTAAAACCAGCTCCTTCTGAAAGAAAAATTAAATATGGTCCCGAAGAGAGAGTCAAAATGACAAGATTAAGGTTAACAATTGCAAAAAGATTGAAAGAAGCACAAGAAAACGCAGCTATGCTAACAACCTTTAACGAAGTTGATATGAGCGAGGTAATGTCAATGAGAAGTCAATACAAAGAAGATTTCCAGAATAAATATAAAGTTAAGTTAGGGTTTATGTCTTTTTTTGTAAAAGCATGTGTAATTGGTTTAAAAAACTATCCAGCAATAAATGCGGAAATTCAAAGTGAAGAAATTATTTATAAAAATTATTACAACATAAGTATCGCAGTTGGAACAGACAGAGGATTAGTAGTTCCAGTTCTTAGAAAAACAGATGAAATGTCATTTGCTGATATAGAAAAAAATATTGGTGAGCTGGGTCAAAAGGCTAGAGACGGTAAAATTACCATTGAGGATTTACAAGGTGGAACTTTTACAATTACAAATGGCGGAATTTATGGATCAATGCTTTCAACTCCAATATTAAATCCGCCGCAATCTGCTGTCTTAGGAATGCACAATATTATTGAAAGGCCTGTTGTAGTAAATGGCAATGTGGAGGTTAGACCTGTAATGTACTTAGCTTTATCTTATGACCATAGAATAATTGACGGTAAAGAAGCAGTGTCTTTTTTAAAAATAGTTAAAGAATCTTTAGAGCAACCAAAAAGACTTTTTTTAAATATTTGATAATGGAAAATAATTTTGATTTAGTTGTCATTGGAGGAGGGCCTGGTGGATATGTTTGCGCAATCAGAGCGTCACAACTTGGTCTAAAAACAGCATGTGTAGAATCTAGAGGTGCTCTTGGAGGCACATGCCTTAATGTTGGTTGTATACCATCTAAAAGCTTACTTAATTTGTCAGAAAATTATCACAAAGCAAAAAAAGATTTCAATCAACAAGGTATAGAAATCGATGGGATAAAACTAAATATTGAGAAGATGATGTCAAATAAAAATAAATCGATCCAGGTACTAACGAAAGGAGTAGAGTTTTTATTCAAGAAAAATAAAGTTACCTACTTCAAAGGTAAAGGTGTTCTTTTTTCAAAAAATGATATTGTTGTTTATGAAAGTAACAACAAAAGAACTAACATCAAATCTAAAAACATTGTTATTGCTACAGGCTCAACCGTATCTTCATTACCTGGTATTGAGATAAATGAAAAAAATGTTGTTTCCTCAACTGGTGCATTATCTTTCGATAAAGTACCAACTAAGTTAGCTGTAATTGGAGGGGGCTACATTGGTTTAGAAATGGGATCAGTTTGGTCAAGATTAGGGTCTGATGTAACTGTCATAGAGTACTTAGATTTTATCACTCCTGGAATGGATAGAGAAATTTCAAATGAATTTCAAAAAATATTATCTAAGCAAGGAATTAAATTCAAAATGGGATCAAAGGTTGAGTCCGTTGAAGATAAAGGTAAGTCTGTATTAATTTCTTACACTAACGTTAAGAATTCAAAAAAAGAAATTATAGAAGTTGATAAGGTTTTAGTATCTGTTGGAAGAAAACCTTATACTGAAGGATTAAATCTTTCAAAAGTTGGAATTAAAAAAGACAACAAAGGTAGAATAGAAGTTAATAAGAAATTGCAAACTTCGGTAAGCAATATTTACGCCATAGGAGATGTAATTAAAGGACCAATGCTAGCTCATAAAGCTGAAGAGGAAGGTATAGCAGTAGCTGAAATACTTGCGGGACAAGCAGGACACGTAAATTACGATGTAATACCTGGAGTTGTTTATACATCTCCAGAAGTAGCTACTGTCGGTAAAACAGAGGAGCAATTAAAAGAAGAAAAAAAATCTTATAAAACAGGAAAATTTCCTTTTCTTGCTAACTCAAGAGCAAAAGTTAACAATGAAACTGAGGGTTTTGTTAAAATACTAGCTGACAGTAAAACAGATAAAGTTTTGGGGGTTCACATTATCGGACCTCATTGTGGAGATATGATTGCAGAGATGGCGTTAGCAATGGAATTTGGTGCGAGCGCTGAAGATATTGCTAGAACCTGCCATGCTCACCCAACGCATACGGAAGCGATAAAAGAGGCAGCTTTAGCTGTTGATAAAAGACCAATTCATTTTTAAAAAATAAAAATTAAACTACTATTAAACAATGAGAGCTCAAGTTTTGCTACCTAAGGTATTTGATTTTTCTTTTACCTACAATAGTAATAAAAAAAAATTAAATCTAGGAGATGTTGTTGAAGTTCCTTTTGGAAAAAATAAAGAGATTGGCGTTGTTTGGCCTGGAGAAAGTTCTAAATTAAAAAAAATTAAAATTAAAAGTATTAATAAAAAAATTGATAAATTTTCAATAGATAAAAGTTTAATAGATTTTATCAAATGGTTTGCAATGTACAATATGATGCCATTAGGTCTAGTATTGAAAATGGCTATTGGAAATAAAAAAAATTTATTTGTCAAAGATGATAAAGATTTCAACCAATTATTAACCACAAGTACAAAATATAATTTAAACAAAGAGCAAATTGATGCTTTAAATTTTTTAAATTTAAATAGTAATAAATTTGATGTTTCAGTTCTACAGGGCACAACTGGTTCAGGTAAAACGCTAGTATATTTTGAGAGGATAAAGAAAATAATTTTAGAAAAAAAACAAGCTTTGGTTTTACTACCTGAAATATTTTTAACTAATGAGTTTAAATCGCGATTTTCAGATTTTTTCGGATTTGAACCAGCAATATGGCACTCTAAAATTACGCCAAAAAATAAAAGAATTATTTGGAAAGGTATAATAAGCAATAGGATAAAATTAGTGGTTGGTGCAAGATCATCTTTGCTTTTACCGTTTAAAAATCTTGGAGTAATAATAGTTGATGAGGAGCATGACACCTCATATAAGCAAGATGAAGGTGTAATATATCACGCAAGAGACATGGCAATCGCTAGAGCATTATTTGAAAAAATTCCTATTCATTTAGTAAGCTCTATTCCATCACTAGAAACTTTTAACAATATTCAAAATAAAAAATTTAGACATTTTAAAATCAACAATAGATACAATGATTACCCTCTGCCAAAAACAAAGATCGTGAATTTGAATTTAAGAAAAATTAAAGATAGCTATGTATCAAAAGAAAGTATTGAGATTGTAAAAAAATTTCTTGAAAAAAAAGAACAAATTTTATTTTTTTTAAATAGAAGAGGGTACGCTCCTTATTTAATTTGTAAAAATTGTGGTTATAAACATATATGTGCAAATTGTTCGATGTATTTGACTTATCATAAAAATGGAAATAAAGCTATTTGCCACCACTGTTCTTCAGAAAAAAAAATATCCAATAAATGTAAAGATGGAAAGAATTGTGATTTTATCATGTTTGGTCCAGGAGTTGAAAAAATTTATGAAGAAGTAAGTAAATTATTTCCCAACAGCAAAGTAGAGATCTTTTCAAGTGATTACATGAAAAAAAAAAATCATACAAATTCTCTATTTAAAAGAATTGCTAATAATGAAATAGATATTCTAATAGGGACACAAATGATCTCAAAAGGTTTTAATTTCCCTAAATTAAATTGTATAGTTGTGATTGACGCAGATTTTTCTGGAAGAGGATACGATTTAAGAACTACAGAAAAAAATATTCAATTGTACCATCAATTAAGTGGAAGAGCTGGTAGGTTTAGCTCCGAGTCACTAATAATTTATCAAACATTATCACCAGAGAATATTATTTTAAATGAATTAATAAAAAATAATCCTGATGAAATTTTAAAAAAAGAACTCATTTCAAGAAAGAAAAATTTTTTACCACCTTTTTGTAGACTAATCGCAATTATTGTTTCGGCTGACTCACAAAATTTAAGCATGGATGGAGCAAGAGAAATTAAAAAACACCTAAAAAAAATTAATGATTTAGAAGTTATGGGCCCTGTGGACTCTCCTTTATTAAAGATTAAAAAGAAATATAGATCTAGATTATTAATTAGATTTAAGGAGAAAAGTTTGAAGCAAAAACTGGTTTCAAAACTTCTAAATTCCTTGAAAATTTCAAATAAAATTAAACTTACGGTTGATGTTGATCCTGTAAATTTCGGATAATTCCTTTAATTGGTAACTTGAACAACATAAACTCTTATGGTACGAAACGCTCATTATTTCACAATAATTTCAAACAAAAATGACCACAAATAAATCTTTCTCAACAGAAACATCAGAGAGATACTCGCGCGCCCTTTTTGAAGTTGCTCAAGAGGCTAAAGATTTAGAGAAAATAGAGAGGGATATAAAAAACTTTCAAACTCTTCTAAATAGCAGCTTAGATATAAAAAATTTTATACACAATCCAACACAAAGTAAAGAAAATCAAAATAATGCAATAAATTTATTGGCTGAAAAACTAAATTTCTCAAAAAATTTAAAAAATTTTATGTTTTTACTAATAGAGAAAAGAAGGATATTTTTTGTAGAAAAGATTATTGATAGTTTTTTAAAGCTGTGCTCACAAAAAAGAGGTGAAATTAAAGCTTCATTAATTTCTTCAAAAGAATTATCTGAAAATGAAATTGAAAGTATAAGTAAAGATTTATCATCCTCAATGGGCTCAACTATAAGGTTTGACTATAAAGTTGATAAAGAATTAATTGGAGGATTAAAACTTCAGCTAGGAAGTTTTATGATTGATACCTCAATTAAAAATAAATTAAATAAATACGAAAAAAAAATGTTAGAAAGTTAATATGTCTATAAATCCCTCAGAAGTAACAAAACTGCTCAAAGATCAAATTAAAAATTTTGGTGAAAAGGCTGAAGTTTCTGAAATCGGAAAAGTTCTATCAGTTGGTGATGGAATTGCACGAGTATATGGTTTGGACAATGTTCAAGCTGGAGAAATGGTAGAATTCGAAGATAGCTCTAAAGGCATGGCACTAAACTTAGAAAATGATAACGTTGGTGTTGTAATCTTTGGAGATGATAGAAAAATAAAAGAGGGTGATACAGTTAAAAGAACAAACGCTATTGTAGATGTACCAGTAGGCAAAGAACTCTTAGGAAGAGTAGTTGATGGTTTAGGAAATTCGATTGATGGAAAAGGAGCTATATCTTCTAAAGAAAGAAAAAGAGTTGAAGTAAAAGCTCCAGGAATAATTCCAAGACAATCAGTAAGTGAGCCAATGCAAACGGGTTTAAAATCTATTGACTCGCTTATTCCAGTTGGAAGAGGACAAAGAGAACTGATTATTGGCGATAGGCAAACAGGTAAAACTGCAGTTGCTATTGATGCAATTATTAATCAAAAAAAAATAAATGAGTCTACAGATGAGAAGAAAAAGCTTTATTGTGTTTATGTTGCAATTGGACAAAAGCGTTCCACTGTTGCTCAAATAGCAAAGACTCTTGAAGAAGCTGGAGCTTTAAAGTACACAACAATTGTAGCTGCAACGGCATCAGACTCAGCTCCGCTTCAGTTTTTAGCCCCTTATACCGGTTGTACGATTGGTGAATATTTTAGGGATAATGGAATGCATGCTTTAATTGTCTACGATGACCTATCAAAACAAGCTGTGGCTTATAGACAAATGTCTCTTTTACTTAGAAGACCTCCAGGTAGAGAAGCTTACCCTGGTGATGTATTTTATTTACATAGCAGGCTATTAGAAAGATCAGCAAAATTAAGCGAGGCTAATGGTGGTGGATCATTAACAGCTTTACCAATTATTGAAACGCAAGCAGGAGACGTTTCGGCGTACATTCCCACTAACGTAATATCTATAACAGACGGACAAATATTTTTAGAAACTGAATTATTTAATCAAGGAATACGACCTGCTGTAAATGTAGGTTTATCAGTATCCCGTGTTGGATCTGCCGCTCAAACTAAAGCAATGAAAAAAGTAGCAGGCTCTATTAAGTTAGAACTTGCTCAATATAGGGAAATGGCAGCTTTTGCACAATTTGGATCAGATTTAGATGCATCAACACAACAACTGTTGAATCGTGGAGCAAAATTAACTGAACTTTTAAAACAAGATCAATACTCGCCCATGACAGTTGCGGAGCAAGTTATATCAGTATTTACTGGTGTAAAAGGCTATTTGGATGATGTTGAGCTAGATAAAATCAAAACATTTGAAAAAGATATAATAGAAAAAATCAAATCTGATAAGCCAGAAATAATAGATGTAATACAAACTTCAGGAAAATTAGAAGAAGAAACAGAAGACCTATTAAAACAAATTATTGAGGCATACAAAAAATAGATTATGCCTAGTTTAGATGACTTAAAAAAAAGAATAAAAAGTGTTAAATCTACACAAAAAATTACAAAAGCAATGAAAATGGTAGCAGCAGCAAAATTGAGAAAAGCTCAGGAAAGCGCTGAGAGAGGGAGACCATATAGTCAAAAAATGCAAAATATAATTTTAAACTTAACAAAATCCATAAACGATCCAGAAAATGCTCCAAAACTTTTAGTTGGTACTGGGGAAGATAAAAAATATTTGTGTGTGGTTTTAACCGCTGACAGGGGTTTATGCGGAGGATTTAATTCTAATATATGTAAACTAGCTAAGAGTAATTTTAAAAATATTTTAAATGAAGGTAAAGATCTTAAAATTATTACAGTTGGTTCAAAAGGACATGACCAAATAAGAAGAGAGTATGGAAAATATATAATTAAAAAATTTAGCTTTAAAGACAAAAAAAATATTACATTCAATGAAGCAGATATTGTAGGCAGTGAAATATTATCTTTATTTAATCAAAATGAATTTGATAAATGTATTATTTTTTATAATAATTTTAAAAATGTAATCACACAAATTCCACAAGCTCAACAAATAATTCCGGCAGAGACAAAAAATATAAAAAAACAAAGTAATACTGAAGATTTTTCATATGAATTTGAGCCTGACGAGGATGAAATCTTAGAAGATTTATTACCAAAAAATATTTCAACTCAAGTTTTTAAAGCTTTATTAGAAAATGCCGCAAGTGAACAAGGCTCAAGAATGACTGCAATGGATAATGCCACAAGAAATGCTGGAGACTTAGTTGATAAATTAACAATCAATTATAACAGAAGCCGTCAAGCTTCTATTACAAAAGAATTAATCGAAATCATATCAGGAGCAGAAAGTTTATAATTATGAGTAAAAAAGGAAAAATAACTCAAATCATCGGAGCGGTAGTAGATGTAAATTTTGATACTGATCTACCTGAAATTTATACAGCGTTAGAAGTAAATAATTCTGGTAATAAATTAATTTTAGAAGTTGCTCAACACTTAGGAGAAAACGATGTTCGAACAATTGCAATGGATGCAACAGAAGGATTAAAACGTGGAGACGAAGTAAATAATACCGGCGCTCCGATAAGCGTACCAGTTGGTCCTGAAACATTGGGAAGAATTATAAACGTAGTTGGAGAGTCTATTGATGAAAAAGGCGATGTAAAAACAAAAGAAAAGTGGCCGATACATAGAGCAGCTCCTAAATTTACAGATCAAGCGACTGAAACGGAGCAATTAGTAACCGGAATAAAAGTGATAGATCTTTTAGCCCCATACGCTAAAGGGGGGAAAATTGGTTTATTTGGAGGAGCTGGAGTAGGAAAAACAGTAACAATTATGGAATTGATAAACAATATTGCTAAAGCTCATGGTGGATTTTCAGTATTTGCAGGTGTAGGTGAAAGAACTAGAGAAGGAAATGACTTGTATCATGAAATGATTGAGTCAGGAGTAATTAAAACAGACGGGAAAGGGTCAAAAGCTGCTCTTGTTTATGGGCAGATGAACGAACCACCTGGAGCTAGAGCAAGAGTCGCACTAACAGGTTTAACAGTTGCAGAATATTTTAGAGATAAAGAAGGACAAGATGTTTTATTTTTCGTTGATAATATTTTCAGGTTTACTCAGGCAGGTTCAGAAGTATCTGCTTTATTAGGAAGAATACCTTCAGCAGTAGGTTACCAACCAACTCTAGCTACAGATATGGGTAACCTTCAAGAGAGAATTACTTCTACAGACAAAGGCTCAATTACATCAGTTCAAGCGATATATGTACCAGCTGATGATTTAACAGACCCCGCTCCAGCAACATCATTTTCTCATTTGGATGCAACTACAGTATTATCAAGACAAATTGCAGAAATAGGAATATATCCAGCTGTTGATCCTTTGGACTCAACCTCAAGAATTTTGGACCCAAGAGTAGTCGGCGACGAACATTATAGAGTAGCTAGGGACGTTCAAAGAATTCTACAGGCTTATAAATCTTTACAAGATATTATTGCAATTTTAGGAATGGATGAACTGTCAGAGGAAGATAAACTTACAGTAGCGCGAGCAAGAAAAATACAAAGATTCCTTTCCCAACCTTTTTTTGTTGCTGAGGTTTTTACAGGTTCTCCTGGAAAATTAGTGGATCTGAAAGATACAATAAAAGGTTTTGATGCAATATGTAAAGGCGAATACGATCATTTGCCAGAAGCAGCTTTTTATATGGTGGGCGGCATTAATGAAGTTATAGAAAAAGCTGATAAATTATCAAAAGACAATAAATAATGTCTGAAAAATTTACAGTAGAAATAATTACACCAGAAAAATCAATTCTTAGGTCAGAGGCAGAAGAGGTAACTATTCCATCATACGAAGGTCAAATGGGTATTTTAAAAGACCACATACCACTAATAACTTTTTTAAGACCTGGTTATATTAATATCAAAGATCGGGATGAAAAAAAATATTTTGTGGAAGAAGGAACAGTTGAATTCGCTGAAAATAATCTTTTAATTTTAACATCAACTGTTATAGATTTAAAAAATTTTGATAAGGTCCATATCAAAAATTTAATTCAAGAAACAGAAAAAAAACTTCAAGACAGCAGCTCAACAGACAAAGAAAAATATATTCTATCTTATAAAATAAATACGCTTAATGAAATTAACCAATAAACAAATTAATTTCTTTAAGGAGACTGTTATATAAATTCTTTTTAAAATCAACAATTACCTCAGGGAGCTTTTTTGGTTCAATCCATCTCCAATCAATAAACTCAGGATATTTTGTATTTATATTTATTTCATCATCAATGCCCAAAAATCTAGCAATAAACCATTTTTGCTTCTGGCCTCTAAATTTTCCTTTCCATATAATACCAATTAGACTTTCAGGCAATTCGTATTCATACATACATTCGATCTCTTTAAGAATTTTTATATTTTTTATACTTGTTTCTTCCGCTAACTCTCTTTTCATTGCAGCAGTAAAATCCTCATTTTTGTTAACACCGCCTTGAGGCATTTGCCAGTTATTACCAGGGTTATCCTTTCTTTTCCCAACTAATACTTGGTTTTGATTATTTAAAACAATTATTCCTACTCCGATTCGCATAGGAAGACTTTGTTTTTTCATTATTTAAGAATTGAAAAGTTTTATAGCGTAGTTTAGCTGGTTATCTTTATCTGAACTAATTTTGAAATCTCCACCAACTTCCTCCACCATTATGTCAGGTGTTACTCCTACTTCCGAAATAGAGTTACCTGAAGGTAAGTAATATTTAGAAATCGTTAATCTCATTCCACCTCCGTTTCTTAAAGGTATAATTGACTGAACTGAACCTTTTCCATAAGAATTTTCACCGATTATGATTGCCCTTTTATGATCTTTTAAAGCTCCTGCAAAAATTTCTGAAGCAGACGCCGATCCATTATTAATCAAAATAATTATTGGCTTTCCGTTAACCTCATCTCCTTTTCTTGCAAAAAATTTTCGTGTTTCAGAGATTTTACGTCCTTTAGTGGATACTATTTCTCCATCGTTTAAAAAAAAATCTGTTATATTTATAGCCTGTGTAAGTAAGCCGCCCGGATTATTTCTCAAATCAACTATATAGCCCTTAATCTTTGAATTTTTTTCAAATTTTTTTATAGATTTTAAAAATTGACTATCACTATTTTCGTTAAAAGATTTTAATCTTAGATATCCAATATTTTTTTCGTCACTAATTACTTTAGAACTTACTGAACGAACCTCTATTATTTTTCTTGTTATTGTAAATTCTAGCGGTTTTTTTACATCTTTTCTTCGAATTGTAAGATCTATCGATGTACCAACAGGTCCTCGCATTAATTTTACAGCTTCCATCAATGATTTACCTTGCACTTGATCTTTTCCAATTTTAACGATGTAATCTCCTGCTTTTATTCCAGCCTTTGCCGCTGGAGTATCATCAATAGGAGAAATTACTTTAACAACTCCTGCCTCCATACCAATTTCAATACCTAATCCACCAAACTCCCCTCTGGTATCTGTTTGCATTTCTTTAAAAAGCTCAGGACTCATATAAGCGGAGTAAGGATCAAGAGATTGTAAAACACCATTAATCGCAGAGTCCATCATCTCAGCTTGGTCAACATCATCTACATAATCTTTTTTTATGTTTTCTATAACCTCTCCAAAAAGATCAATTTTTTCATAAAGTTGATTTTTCGCGAAAATGGATGTTTTGGAAATAGTAAAAATTAATATTGATAAAATAAATAACTTTTTCATATCATCGCTTTTTCTTTTGGAATTTCTTCAGACCACATTTTTTCTAAATCATAAAACTCTCTTTTTTCTGGATGAAATATATGCACAATTACGTCATGTGCATCTACTAACTTCCAGTCCTTACTATCTTTACCTTCAATTCTACAATTTTCTAAACCAATCTTTTTCAATTCAGCAACCAGAATTTCAGAGAGTGATTGAAGATGTCTTGATGAAGTCCCAGAAGCAATTATCATATAATCAGCTATGTAAGATTTATTTTTTAAATTGATTGAAGTAATACTTTGAGCTTTATTATTATCAAGAATCTTTTCAATATTTTTTTTAATATCTATAATTTCCATTAATAATTTTTTAGTATTTGGCTTCTTAAATTTGTAGAGGAGATTATTATAGGTTTATTATTTACAAAAGTAATTTTATTTTTCAAATATTTAGCCACTATTGATTTCTTACTCTTATTATCATATCCTCTTCTAGAAAAAACAATTAATTTTGTCAATTTTACTATTTTTTTCCAACTTTTCCACTCATGAAATTTAATTAAATTGTCAGATCCAATGATAAAATAGATATTTTTAAGTTTTTTTTTAGTTATTAAATAATTAATAGCGTTAATACTCCTTGAAGAATGAATAGTTTTTTCTAAGTGAATAACTTGTATCTTTTTAATATTTTTGGATATTTTTTTTGCTTCAACCATTCTTTGAGGTAAAGAATAAAAAGTCCTCTCTTTAAAAGGGTTTTGTTTTGTTACAAGCCATAAAACTTTATTTAATTTCAATTTTTTAATTGCCAATTTAGATATTATTAGATGTCCTTTGTGAGCAGGGTCAAAAGAACCGCCGAGTATTCCAATAGGTTTATTTAATACTCTTACCATTTATTACGGCCTGATAATTCCCTTGCCAGAAACTAAATATTTGTAAGATGTCAATTGATTTATTCCAACTGGCCCTCTTGGAGGAAGTTTGTTTGTAGAAATTCCTATTTCTCCTCCAAATCCAAATTCACCTCCATCAGCAAACTGAGTTGAGACATTGTGCATTGCAATTGAGCTATTTACTCCATTTAAAAATAATTGAGCATTTTTTTTATCATTAGTAATTATACTATCTGTGTGCATAGTTCCGTACTTAAGAATATGATTAACTCCTTCTTTTACATTTTTTACAGCTTTTATTGATATAATTGCGTTTAAGTACTCAGTTTTCCAATCTCTTTCATTTGCCTTCTTAAGTTTACCTTTGAACAATTTATTGATTTTGTTATCTACTCTAACCTCACATCCGACTGCTATAAGAGACTGAATTATTTTTTTTGCGTGGGAATTAATTGCTTTTTCGTCAATCAAAAGTGTTTCTACAGCACCACAAATACTAGTTCTTCTCATTTTTGCATTAATAATTAACTTTTTTGCCATATCTATATTTGCAGATTTATCTAAATATATATGACATAGGCCCTCAAGATGACCAATAACATGTACGTTTGAAAATTTTTGGACTTTGGCCACCAATCCTTTGCCTCCTCTTGGAACGATCACATCAATATACGCACTCATTTTAGATAACATGTGGTCAACAATTTTTCTGTCTTTCTTTTCTATGAACTGAACACAATTTTTGTTGATATTATTTTTTTTTAAAACATCTCTAAAAAGATTAGCTAAAAGTTTGTTTGAATTAAAAGCTTCAGATCCACCTCTCAGTATTGAACAGTTGCCTGATTTAAGACATAGAGCTGCAACGTCAGCAGTTACATTTGGTCTACTCTCATAAATTACGCCAATCACTCCAATTGGTGTTGAGACTTTCTTAATTTTCAATTTATTTGGTCTTTGCCATTGCTCAAGAACTTGGCCAATTGGATCTCTAAATTTTGCAATTTCGTTTATCGAATGTCTTATGCCTTCTATACGTTTATCATTAAGAATCAGTCTATCAACAAGATGTTTTCTTTTAACATTTTTAACATCTTTTAGATTTTCTTTAATAATTTTTTTTTTATTTTTAAAAAGTATTTTATTATAGTTTTCTAAAACTTTTTTAATTTTTGCGTGTTTTATGTTTTTTAGATCTTCAAAAGCTTTTTTTGCATTCTTTCCAATGTTTGCTAAATAATTCATTTATAGTAATACCATATCATCTTTGTGAATAATTTCAGTTTTGCTAAAATAACCCAAAATTTTTTCAATTTCTTTACTTTGTTTACCTTTGATCTTATTTATTTCATCAGAACTAAATGAAGACAAACCTCTAGCTAATTGATTATTATTTTGATCTAAAACTAGCACATTTTCTCCCTTTTTAAAAAAACCATCAATTCTAGTTATACCCGCAGCCAACAAACTTTTACCATTAAGGAGAGCTTTTGATGCTCCATCATCAATTTTAATAGTACCATTTGAATTTAATGATCCAATAATCCATTTTTTCTTTGCGTCTAAACTCGAAACTTTAGGAAAGAAATGAGTAAACTTCTCTTTTTTAATCATATTAGAAATTGGATTATCTATTTTTCCATTTGCTATAAACATATGACATCCAGAATTCATACAGATTTTTGCTGCATCTAATTTTGTAGTAATCCCTCCTGAACCGTAACTATTTTTTGTTTTTTCAATAAGAGATGTTACTTTATCATCTATGCGCTCAATATTTTTTACGATCTTTTTACTTTTAGATTTATCGTATAAGCCATCTACATCAGAGAAAATTATTAAAATATCAGCTCCAATTATCTGAGCAACTCTTGCAGCCAGCCTGTCATTATCACCATATTTGATCTCAGCTGTAGCAGTAGAGTCATTTTCGTTTACAATTGGAATTGCATTTAATTTAAATAAATTATCAAAAGTTCTTCTTACATTAATTGCTCTTCTTCTTTGCTCTGTATCGTCAGGGCTTATTAGAATTTGACCAGTTTTGATCTTATATTTATCGAACAACTTTTGAAATTCACCAGCTAAGTGGATCTGGCCAACAGCTGCAATAGCCTGAGACATTTCTAGTTTTATTTTTTTCTTTTTAATATTTAAGTATTTTTGGCCAAGCGCTATTGCCCCAGATGATACGATCACAAAATTTTTATTTTTACCGTATTTTTTAATATCTTTTATAAGAGAAGTTACCCATTTATTTTTAAACACTCCCTTACTGTCTATAACGGTAGAAGATCCAAGCTTTAAAACAATCTTTTTTGAATTTTCAATTAGCATTTTTAATAAGTAGTTTTTTTATCTTTTGTATATCTTTATTAGAAAATACAGAAATAATTTCATATTTGGATTTTACTTTCTCTTTAAATTCTTTTAATTTTTTATTTATTTCCTCACTATCAAGTAAATCTGACTTATTAAAAAAAATAATTTCTTTCTTTTTTATTAGGTTTTTATCATAAGTCGATAACTCAAACTTTATATTTTTGTAGACACTTATCAAATCATTCTCTGATAAGTCTATAAGGTGCAGTAAAACTTTACACCTCTCTATATGGCGTAAAAATTTATCTCCCAAGCCTATTCCTTTGTGGGCGCCTTCAACTAGACCAGGGATATCTGCCAGAGTTACTTCTTTACCATCATAATAAGTAACACCTAAATTTGGATTTATCGTAGTAAAAGGATAGTTAGCTATTTTTGGTTTAGCCCTAGTTAATGCTGCTAATAAACTGGATTTTCCAGCATTAGGTTTTCCTATGATGCCAATATCTGCAATTACTTTTAATTGAAGCCATATCCAAAACTCTTCTCCAATTTTACCATTAGTTTTCTTCTTCGGAGCTCTATTAGTCGAACTTTTAAATCTAACATTGCCAAGACCACCTTTTCCTCCTGAAGCAACAAGATAATTTTCCTTATTTTTTGTAAAATCATAAATTAAAGTATTATTATCTTCTTCATAAATTTGAGTACCAACTGGCACTTTTAAAACTAAATCTTTCCCATTTGCACCAGTCTTATTTCTTTTACTTCCAGGTTTACCATGTTGTGCTTTAAAGTGTTGCGCGTACCTAAAATCAATTAAAGTATTTAAGTTTCTATCTGACTCTATTATAATTGATCCGCCGTTACCTCCGTCACCACCATCAGGTCCTCCATACTCAATAAATTTTTCTCTCCTGAAACTAGCAGAACCTGAACCACCGTTACCGGCCTTTATATATATTTTTGCTTGATCTAAAAATTTCATTGTTGGCTTATTATAAATAACAGAGGTTATTTATAGATTTAATTGGGGATTACAGAAACAAAAGTTCTGTTTAATTTTGATTTTTTGAATTTAACTTTGCCTTTTATCAAAGAAAATATAGAGTGATCTTTTCCCATGCCAACGTTATCCCCTGGGTGAATTTTCGTTCCTCTTTGTCTTACAATTATGTTTCCAGGAATTACTAACTGATCACCATATCTTTTTACTCCAAGACGTCTACCTTTACTATCTCGGCCGTTTTTCGATGATCCACCTGCTTTTTTTGTTGCCATTCGTTTATCCTATTTTTTATACTTTCTTTTTTGTAACAGCTTCTTTGCTTGTTATTTTTTTCTGAGCTACTTGTTTTGGAGCAATTTTTTTATTAGTAACAGCCTTGGCTTCGTCAATTACTTTACCATCTTTAGATAAAATCTTCGTAATTTGAATTTTTGAATGTCGCTGTCTATGTCCATTTTTTTTTCTTGAATGTTTTCTTCTTCTTTTATGGAAGATTAAAATAGTTCTATCTTTTACGTTTTCGAGCAATTTAGCCTCGACGGTCGCCCCACTAATGCTTGGACTTCCGATTTCGGTATTTTTATCGTCATTTAAAAGCAAAACATTTTTAAATTTTACAGTTTCACCTACTTTTGCATTAAGTTTCTCAATCTCTAATATTTTACTCGCAGTAACTTTGTATTGTTTTCCACCAGTTTCAATAATTGCAAATGACATAAATTCTCGTTGTTAAGTTTCAGGGCAATATAGCCCTCAATTTTATCAAGTCAAGATTATTGAGCCTAAAAATTGTCTTTAAGATCACGTAATTTCGTAAATATTTCTAGATCTGAGGCTTTTTTTAAATTTAATGTACCTTTAATATCTGGATCGTCACATCTTAAGAATATATTAGTTTGAATTTCATCCTTTATCGTAGATGGAATTGTAGGCTTCATATCTTTTATTCTTGAATTTATTTCTTTTTTCTTATCTTTCAAGTAATTATTATTAGGGTCGAATTTTAAACAAAAACTTAAGTTATTTTTTGTATACTCATGACCACAATAAATCTTTGTATCTCCTGGAAGATTTTTGATTTTATTTAAAGAGTTAAACATTTGTTCATAAGTTCCTTCAAATACCCTACCACATCCTAAAGAAAACAAAGTGTCTCCAGTAAATATAATTTTTTCCTGTTCAAAATAAAAAGCAACATGACCTATAGTATGGCCTGGAATAAATATAGTTTTAAAATTTAGGTCACCAATTTTAAATTCTTTATCATCTTTTAATAGGATATCTATTCCTGGTATACGTTTTTGATCATCCTCAAACCCTAATACTTTTGAACCATACTTATTTTTAAGCTCAGTATTTCCACCAATATGATCGAAATGATGATGAGTGTTAAGTATGAAGTCTAGTTTTTTATATTTTTGATTTATTTTTTTATCACATGGATCAAATTCTGAAGGATCAATAATTGCCACTGTATTGGTTTGACTGTCTTTAATTAAATAACTATAGTTATCATTAAGGCATGGTATGATTTCTATTTCCATATTATCCAATTAAAAAAATTCCTAATTTAGAAAATAAATTTTTTATTTCCAAATTGTTTCTTTTAATTAATGAGGTATTGTTTTCATTAATACCAATGACTTTTTTAATATTTATATTTTGATTTTCACAATAATTGTATAGATCTTTAATAGTACACATATGTAAGTTAGGGGTATCAAACCAAGCATTAGGTAATGTTTTTGTTATAGGCATTTTTCCAAACAGTAATAAGCTCGTTCTTACTTTCCAGTATCCAAAGTTTGGAATAGATACTATTACTGATTTACCAATCCTTAATAATTCATTTAAAACTTTATCAGGTTTATAAAATGCTTGAAGAGTTTGACTAAGCAACACGTAATCAAAAGATTTCTCTGGAAATTGATATAATTCATTTTCTGCATTGCCCTGTATAACTGTTAAACCTTTATTTAGACATTCTTGAACATTATTCTGATCGAGCTCTAAACCTCTTGTTTCTATATTTTTTTCTTTTACAAGAAAATTCATTAAAGAGCCGTCCCCGCAACCCACGTCAAGCACTCTTGAGTCATTCGGAAGTAGGTCAGCGATTACTTTAAATTCTTTTTTCATTTTTTAAATTTTTCATACATAGAATCTATAAAAGCCTTTAAAGTTTTTAAGAATTCTGTTTCATTTATCAAAAAGGAGTCATGACCTTTATCTGTTTCTATCTCAGAATAAGAAACATCGGCTCCAGATGCGTTTAAAGCAATTACTATGTCTTTATTTTCTTTAGTTGTGTAAAGCCAGTCTGATGAAAATGAAATTACCAAAAATTTTGTTGATTGATTTTTAAAAGCTTCAACTAACCCACCAATGTACTGTTTGGATAAATCAAAATAATCCATTGCCCTTGTGATATATAAAATTGAATTAGCATCAAATCTTTCAACAAAAGTACTTCCTTGGTGTCTTAAATAACTTTCAACTTGAAAATCTGCATTAAAACTAAATTGGTAATCTGCTTTTTCTTGGAGCTTTCTTCCAAATTTTTCTTGCATGCCTTGTTCTGATAAATAGCTTATGTGTCCAACCATTCTTGCTACAGCTAGACCGTTTTTAGGTTGCGTATTTTTCAAAAAATATTTACCATTATCCCAAACTGGATCAGCCATTATCGCCTGCCGTGCTAATTCGTTTAATGCAATATTTTGAGCACTGTGACTAGAGCTACAAGCTATAGGAATTGCAGAGAAAGTTTTCCCTGGAAAAGTTGCACAAAATTGTAACAGTTGCATTCCGCCCATTGAGCCACCTGTTGCGCACAAAAGTTTTTTTATACCGAGATGATCAAGAAGAGACTCTTGTGCTCTGACAATATCTTTAATTGTTATCACAGGAAAATCTAATCCATAAGGTTGATTAGTCTCTTTGTTAATATCGCTTGGTCCTACGGAACCCATACAACCTCCAATGACATTTGCACAAACTACAAAATATTTATTTGTATCAATAGCTTTTCCTGGCCCAACTGCTGTTACCCACCAGCCATCTTTTTTTGTTACAGGATTTGTACCGGTAACAAATTGGTCGCCAGTTAATGCATGGAATACCAAAATAGCGTTATCTCTATTTTCATTAAGTTTTCCATAAGTTTCATAAGCTAAAGGAAAATCTTTTATAATTTTACCACAGTCTAACTTGAGTGGTTTAGTAACAATTATCCTATTTATATTCTCAATTTTTCTATTCATCCAAAAAAAAAGCCCAGCTAAACTGGGCATCTCCCTTTTTAGCTAAATTTGTTATGCGCTAGCAATTTGGTTAAATCAGCGCGTTTACTATGTACTAGATCATCACAAACTTGTCAATTTTATATAAGATAAAGACTTCTAGAAAAACTCTAACAATTTAGATATTACATTAATAAATGAGGTTACCTAAACCAAATAATATACAAGCGGAAAAATACGTAGCTGGTATGAGCTTTTTTAAAAAGAGACTCGTTAGGACAAAACTATCAGCTAACGAGTCCGCACTTGGGCCTAGCCCAAAAGCAAAAAGAGAATATTTAAAAGTATCAAAAAGTTTTGCAAGGTATCCGGACTCCAGTGGAACCCACTTAAGAGAAAGTTTAGGCAATAAATTTAAGCTAGATAAAAATAGAATAATTCTAGGAGCAGGATCTGACCAAATTTTTGAATTAATCTGTAAAGCGTATCTAAAAAAAGGCGATGAAGTAATAGTGCCTAAGTACAGTTTTATTATTTACAGAATTTACAGTAAAATGAGTGGAGCGAAAGTTATTTACTCAAAAGAAAATAATTTTACAGTTTCAGTTAAAGAAATTTTAAAAAAAGTATCTAGTAAGACAAAAGTTGTTTTTTTGGCTAATCCCAATAATCCAACAGGAACTTACATTACAAAAAAAGATTTATTATTTTTACGAAAAAAGTTAAGAAGTAATATTTTACTCGTTGTTGATGACGCTTATTTTGAATACGTAAAACAAAAAGACTATTCTTCTGCTTTAAAATTATTTTTAAATTTTAAAAATGTTGTAATGACAAGAACATTTTCAAAAATTTATGGTTTAGCTGGATTACGAGTAGGATGGGGATACGGATCAAAAGAAATTATCGATGTGCTAAATAAAATTAAGCCACCCTTTAACGTAAACAAAGCTGCTTTATTTGCTGCATCAGCCGCCGTTAAAGACAGTGCGTGGTTAAATAAAGAAATCAAGCACGTTAATAATTGGAATGTAAAAATGTTTTATGAATTCAAGAAAATGAAAATTGAAACTAATAGAAGTTATAGTAACTTTTTATTAGTAAATTTTAACAGAGTAAAAATTAACTCATCTAGAGTTTTTAAATTGCTAGCTAAAGCAGGAATTTTAGTTCGTAAAATGGATGTTTATGGTATTAAAAATTCACTTAGAATCACAATCGGGAAAAGTGAAGAAAATAAAAAATTAATTTCAAAAATGAAAAGAATATTAAATGTTTAATAAGATTAGCATAATTGGATGTGGTTTAATTGGCTCTTCTATCTTGAGAGCTGTAGAACAAAAAAAATTAACAACTAAAGTTAGTGTCTTTGATAAATCATCTAAGGTAAATGATTATTTGAAAAATAACTTTTCAGTAGAGATTTGTAATAATATTTCAGATGTAGTAAATGATGCTGATCTAGTTATCATTGCTTCTCCCTTAAGTAGTTACAAAGAAATATTACTTTCTATTCAGTCTAACTTAAAAGAAAATGTAATTTTAACTGATACAGGCTCTGCAAAAAAAGAAGTGAACAAAATTATTAGTAATTTAAATCTTAAAAATGTTAACTGGATTGCTTCGCATCCTATAGCGGGAACTGAGTACTCTGGCCCAGAGGCCGGTTTTGCGAACTTATTTAATAATAGATGGTGTATTTTATCTGCAGATAAAAGAGCTAATAAAGAAAAAATTTATGAATTAGAAAAGTTTTGGTCTAGCCTTGGGAGCAAAGTGAAATTTATGTCATTTGAAGACCATGATTATATTTTATCACTCACAAGTCATTTACCACACGCAGTAGCTTACAGTATTGTCAAAACTGCTATTAACAATGAAGACAAATTCAAAGACGATGTTATTCAGTACAGCGCTGGTGGATTAAGAGATTTTACAAGAATAGCAGCATCAGACCCTTTAATGTGGAAAGATATTTTTATAGATAACAGCGATAATATTTTAAAAGTATTGGATAATTACTCTAAAAATCTTGAAGAAATTAAAACCGCTATAAAAAACAAGGACAGTAAAAAACTTCTAGAAATATTCTCATCAACTAAAAAAGTAAGAAAAGAAATTATTGAAGCAGGTCAAGATACGGATAAACCTGGATTTGGCAGGAATTAATCTATGAAAGAGTATAACATTGCATCAATACCAGGCGACGGAATAGGAAAAGAAGTAGTTCCTGAAGGTTTGAAAGTTTTAAAAGATGCCGCAGAAAAACATCAATTTAAGATAAATTTTACAGAATATGATTTTGCTTCCTGTGACTATTATGAAAAACACGGGAAAATGCTCCCAAATGATTGGAAAGAAAAATTAGGAAAACATGATGCTATATTTTTTGGAGCAGTTGGTATGCCAGATCAAGTCCCAGACCATATTTCTTTATGGGGTTCGCTACTTCAGTTTAGAAGAGAATTTGATCAATATATTAATCTTAGACCTGTAAAATTATTTCCTGGTATTAACCCACCTTTAGCAAACAAAAAACCAGGTGATATTGATATGTTAATTGTTAGAGAAAATACTGAGGGTGAGTATTCTTCAGTTGGTGGAAGAATGTTTAAAAATACAGATAGAGAAATAGCTGTTCAAGAAACAATAATGTCTGCATACGGAATAGATAGAGTTCAAAAATTTGCTTTCGAACTAGCTAAACAAAGAAAAAGAAAAAAATTAACAAACGCAACAAAATCTAATGGAATTTCAATTACGATGCCATTTTGGGATGAGCGTTTTAATCAGATGAAAAAAAATTATCCAGATATTGAAACAGATCAGTTTCATATAGATATTTTGGTAGCTAGATTTGTACTTAATCCCGAATGGTTTGATGTAGTAGTTGCATCTAATTTATTTGGAGACATCCTTTCTGATTTAGGGCCAGCTTGTACTGGAACTATTGGAATTGCTCCATCAGGGAATATTAATCCAGAAAATAAATTTCCATCTCTCTTTGAGCCAGTACATGGTTCAGCCCCAGATATTGCCGGGAAAGGAATTGCAAACCCAGTAGGTCAAATTTGGTCCGGTGCAATGATGTTAGATTATTTAGGAGAAAAACAAGCCTCTAATTCAATCGTTCAAGCTATTGAAAAATCTTTAAGAGAGAAAAGTAATAGAACTAAAGATCTTGGTGGTGACGCTAATACTATTAAATGTTCTAATTCAATTTTAGCTAATCTTTAATTTTTTTTATCTCTGTATAAATTTTATTTTCTATTTCTTTTAAAAATTCATCATTTTCTTTACCAGGCATGATTGGTTCTAAAAATGAAATATGTATATCACCCGTATATTTCATGAAACTATTCTTTGGCCAAACTTTTCCAGTGTTTAAAGCCACAGGAATGCAAGGTAAATTTAGAGCTTTATAAATTCTACCAGCTCCTTTCTTAAACGGCGGTTGTTCATCAAGTTTTACTCTAGTCCCTTGAGGAAATATTAGAAGAGGTCTTTTACTTTTATCTATTGTTTCTTTAATTTTATCAAAAAAGTTTAAATTTTCTTTTGTAGTTGTTTGTCTAACTATTGCGATCGATCCTATTTTTCTTAAATACCAACCAAATAATGGAATATTTAAAAGTTCTTTTTTTAAAATAAAGATAGGGCCATCTAAAGGTATCTGTAATGCAAAAGTCTCGAACATTGATTGATGTGCTGAAGCAATAAAAAAATTATCTACTTTCTTTAGATTTTCAACACCATGAAATTTTACTTTTGTATTTAGAATAATTTTTAAT
>NTJK01000019.1 GCA_002457475.1 Pelagibacterales bacterium MED-G43 | reverse complement strand
ATCAAAGACCCCCAACAGGTAAAAGAAACATTAGAGGAAAATTCAGAAAAAATAAAAGTTCTTAAGTAGATTTAATATGTCTAATTTTGTCTTTTATGATTTCGAGACCAGTTCCTCCAATAAATATTGGGGGCAGATAATTCAAATAGGCGCTGTCCTTACTAATGATAATCTTGATGAATTAGATAGGTTTGATGCTAGATGCAGGTTAAGTCCAGGAATTATTCCTGAGGCTATGGCATTAATTGTAAATAAATCGTCACCTCAGATGTTAAAGAATTCAAATTTATCTCATTATGAGATGATCAGACAATTTGTTGAAACTTTAAAAAGATGGGGAAAAGCTACTTACATAGGATTCAACTCGATAGAATTCGACGAAGAGTTTCTAAGGTGTACTTTATTTCAAACTTTAGAATATCCTTACATCACAAGCACGAATGGAAACACCAGAGGAGATGTTCTAAGTTTAGCGAGAGCAGCTAATTTGTACTACCCAAATACTTTAAAAAACTCTGTTAACGAAAAAGGAAATGATGTTTATAAATTAGATCAAATGGCACCTTTAAACGGTATAGAGCATGGTGACGCCCATAGTGCGATTGGCGATGTTATGGCAACAGTTGGAATTGCTAAAATTATTTCTAAAAAAGCACCTAATGTTTGGAAAGCAAGCATGTTAACTTTGGATAAAACTCAATCATTAGAAATAATTAAAAAAGAACTTTTTTTTTGCACAAATGAATATTTCTATGGACGTAGTAGACCTTATGTGCAAACTTTCGTGTGCCAGCACCCTCAATATCAATGGCCGTTATGTTTTGATTTAAGACATGATCCCACACCTTACTTAAGCATGCCATTAAAAGAATTAGAAGCTGCAATGAAAAAACAACCAAAATTTATCAGAACCGTAAGACATAATAAACATCCTGTAATTATGAATCCATCTTATGGAGATAAATTTGAGGAATATAAAGTTATAGGAACAGCAAAATTAAAAGCTAGGGCAGAGCTTGTTAGAAAAAATAAAGAATTTGCAGAAAAAATTCAATCTATAAAACGTTCAGAGATAGAGGAAAAAGAACAAAGTAAATCGCAAGAGGACCTATATAACGAAGAAAGTATTTACGCTAAATTTACAACAGCAGAGGACAATAAAGTAATGCCTGAATTCCATTCTGCTGAGTGGGATAAAAAATTGAGTGTAATTTCTAAATTTAAAGATGAGCGCCTACAATATTTTGGAAAAAAACTTCTTTATATGGAAAAACCTGAATTATTAAGCAAAGAAGAATATAATTTAATACACAAAGATACGGCCAAAAAGCTTTTGAGTACGAATAATGAAAAATGGAACACAATACCAAGAACTTACTCAGAGATTGACACTTTGAGAGCAAAATTTGAAAAACAAGATGATAAGGAAAAATTAAAAATTTTAGATGATATTAACGCATACGTTGAAGATTTAGAAAAACATTACTCATCTGCATAGTTGACAAAAAATTAAAAATACTTATTTAAGATGTATGGCATTCAAAGATTCTACAGACGAAAAATTTCAAGATCAGATTAACGGAAACAAATTAAATCTAATTCAATTTTCAGCTAGTTGGTGCGGACCATGCCAGCAATTAAAACCAATTATAGAAAAGATTTCAAATGACATGGCTGATAAAATTGACTGTTACTATCATGATATTGAAAGCCAGCCTAACGAGCCCACAAAGTATTCAGTAAGAGGTGTACCTACTGTGCTTCTTTTTAAAGGAGGAAAACTCGTAGGGACTAAGGTAGGAGCTACTAGTGAAAAAGATATGCTAGAGTTTATCCAGCCTCACATCTAATTTTTATTTAGTATATTTCCAACATTATAAAGAGAACCTATACAGTTTATTAATTTCTTCTCAGAGGAGCTTATTTTCTTAATTGCCTCATTAAAGTTATCAGCTTTATCTACATTAAATTGATTATTTTTAGCTATAGCTTTTAAATCTTTAGCGGAGATACAATTCTTCTCATTTTCAATAGGTATGGTTATTATCTTTTTAAAAATTCCTTTAAACTGTTTGATGAATAAATCAGGCTCTTTGTTTTTCATCATTGCCCAAACAGCGTATTTAGTTACTTTTATATTTCTTAGATAGTTTGCTAGATTTATGGCATCTGCCTCAGCATGGGCTCCATCAAGCATGATCTGTTCACTTTTATGAAGTTTATTTTTAATCTTCCCATTTTTTAAATACTGAAATCTGCCTTCAAAGTGAATACTTGGAACAGTTTTTTCAATTACCTTTCTATCAATTTTAAGATCAAGAGCTATTTTGATTGCATGACAAACATTTTCCAATAGTCCATTTGAGTGAATACTTTTTGTATTTAGCTTAATTTTATTTTTTTTATCTTGATAAAAATAACATTTATTCTTCTTAATTAATTTCCAAGAATTTGGATAATTTATTTTACTTTTATTTTTTTTAAGATTTTTTTTAATTTTAATTAAAACCTTAGGCATTTGTTTACCCACATAAATTTGGGTAAAATTACTTAAAAACCCTACTTTCTGATAAATAACTTCATCTAATGTCTTTTCTTTGAGAAAATTTAAATGTTGCTTATTAATATTGACAATTACTTGAGCTAAAGGAAAATCAAATACGTTAGTCGAATCCTTAGCAAATAATGCACCTGCTTCCACTAAATGATAGTCAGTATTTTGTTTTGAAGCATTAATAATAAAAACTACTGTAAGAGCTTCAAAAATAGTAAGAGGGACTTTTAATTTTGCAATTTTTACGATTGATTTTTTAATTTCCTGATGAGTTAAATATCTATTACCCATCCAAAATCGTTCTTTAATATCTTTGAGAGACGGTGAGATATAAGCAGTTGTTGATTGTTTATTAGCTTCAATAAAACACTTCACGGAGTGTAATGTTGTAAATTTTCCACTAGAGCCAAGAAAATTAATTATATTATTAAGTTTTCTTTCTGGATGATTTAATTTTTTGAGAACTAATTTTATTCTTTTTAAATCAAAATTAATAGTTTTATTGAATAGCTTATGATTAGCTAGCTGCTTGTAGAGACTTATCGATTGTGACATTAGAGTCTTTTTTAGCTTGAGACTCCGCTTTTTTCAATAGAACATTTAACAATGTCCCTATTGTTGAATTCAAGTATTTTCTCTCAACAACTAAGTCAATGCCACCATGGTCTTTTACATATTCAGCAGTTTGGAACTGGTCCGGTAAAGTTTCACGAACAGTATCTTGAATTACTCTTCGCCCTGCAAATCCGATTGTGGCTTTTGGTTCAGCAATTAATATATCACCTAACATTGCCCAAGAGGCTGTAACACCACCAGTAGTTGGGTCAGTTAAGACTACAATAAAAGGAATATTTTTCTTCTTCAATTCATTGACAGCTAATGCAGTTCGTGACATTTGCATTAGCGCTATGGACGACTCCATCATTCGCTGGCCTCCAGAACAACTAAAAAATACGTAAGGAATTTTACTTTCGATTGCATGTTGAGCACCAGCTATAAATGCTTCACCTGATGCTGCACCAAATGATCCACCAATAAATCTAAAATCTTGTGCCCCAACTACCATATCAATATTTTGAACTTTTCCCTTTGCAATTAAAATTGCATCTTCTTGACCAGTAAGTTTACGTGCTGCTTTCAATCGGTCAGTATATTTTTTTTTATCTTCGAAGTTTAAAGGATCATCTTTGGGTGAGGGCGTTTCCACTAATTCAAATTCCTTGTTATCAAAAAAAGTTTCGAATCTTTCTCGACAAGTTAATTTGTGATGTGCGCCACACTTAGGACAGACCTTATGATTGGCCTCCATATCTTCTTTGTATATTAGATTTTTACATCCACATGTAGTCCAAAGATTATCTTCTGTTTTTGAAGATTTTTTTTCAAAGAGTGACTTTATTTTGGGTTTAATAAATTTTGAGATCCAATTCATATAATTTTTTTTTTTAGATTGTACACAACTTTATCTAACTTTGTGACAGGATTTTGTCCCATTTTGAGTGAATTAGTTATGGTTTTACACAACATACTGCCTACTACTAGTCCATTAGCCTGCTTTAAGGAAGATATCGTCTTATCTGTAATACCGAATCCTATAACTAGATTCTTTTTTGGGTTAATTTTTTTAATTGAATTATAGTTTTTAAGAATTTTTTTTGGTGAAACTTTAAGTTTCCCCCCAGTAGTTGATAGCATAGATATGTAATAAATCATATCGTGCGAATCTTTAATTATTTTTTTCATCCTTTCTTTAGAAGTAGTTGGAGATAGTAGTTGAATGAAATTAATTGATTTTTTTATGCACTTATTAGCAAAGCTTTTGTTCTCTGGGTAAGGAAGATCAACTATAATTAAGCCATCTACTCCTGAAGATTTACAACTTTTTAAAAAGTTATTCTCACCATTTTGATAAACCAAGTTGTAATAGCCCATCAGAATAATTGGTTTACTAGGATTATTTTTTTTAAATTTTTTTACTATCTGAAAAACATCTTTTAATTTAACTCCATTTTTAAGTGCCCGATGCGAGCTGCCTTGTATCTGTCCGCCATCAGCTATAGGTGTATTGTGCGGGAATCCTAACTCAAGAATATCAGCATGTTTAGATATTCTATCTAGTATTTTAAGAGAATTATTTTTTGTGTTATCGCCAGCAACTGTATAAGTAATTAAAGCTGGTCGTTTTTGTTTTTTACAATTGTTAAAAGCTAGAGCTATTTTAGATTTCATCTTATATATGATCCTAACTTTTGCTTTATAATGTCTTTGTCTTTAATGCTATCTCCGCAAGAGTTCACAATTATAACTTCAGATGAGCTTAACTTAGGCGCTAGCTTTATTGCTTCTGCAAAAGCATGCGACGGTTCAAGTGAAGGTGAAATATTTTCAAGTTTTGAAACCAATTGATAGGCCTTAAGTGCCTCTTCGTCGCTTGCAGAAGTATATTTCGCTCTTTTTGTATCTTTAAGAAAACAATGAAGAGGAGAAATACCCGGATAATCTAGCCCTGCTGAAATTGACTCGGTTGATCCTATTTGACCTTCCTTGTCTTGTATTACGTATTGAGCAGCTCCATGAAGTATACCAATTTTAGATCCATTTGTTAAAGGCGCTGCGTGAAGTTTGCTATTTCTTGGACCGCCAGCTTCCACCCCAATAAATTGAGCGGGAGTATCCATAAATTCATTCCAAAAACCAGCAGCAGAACTACCGCCACCTACACAATTAATTAGTTTTAATTTGTCAGGAATTTTTCCAAATTCATCTTTTACTTGCTTCATTAACTCTCTAGAAATTTGAGCGGTGCTCCATGCACAAATTTTTATAAATATGTTGGGACCTACTGTTGATCCAACACACATGTGAGCACGATCACAATTAGAAACCCAGTATCTCATACATTCGCTCACAGCATCTACAAGTGTCTGACTTCCGGTAGTAACCGGAACTATTTCTGCTCCATTTTTTTTCATAGCCTCAACATTAGGCCTCTGCCTTTTGATATCTTTAGCTCCCATAAAAATTTTACACTTAAGACCAAATTTCTTTGCTGCCATTGAGAGCATTTTACCTGCATAGCCTGCACCCGTATCACCGACAACATATTTCTTTCCTGCTTTTTTTGCTATCAGGCAATGGACTGTAGCATTATAAATTTTATGGGCTCCTCCATTAGCTTCGGAAACTACCTTTGCATAAATTTGCGCACCTCCAAGATGATCTGTTAAATTTTCTAATTTTATAAAAGGTGTTGGGGCACCTACATACGACTCAAAGTAATAATCTCTTTCTGCTAGAAATTTTTTATCTTTTCTTAATTTCGCAAATAATTTAGTTAAATCATCTATAGGATTTTTCAGAGTTTCAGGTATATAATTTCCACCGAATTTTCCTCCATACATATAATTCTTATCATGCTGATCAATAAGAGGAGTATTTTTTTTAATTTTTAATCTCATTTATCTTACTTACAAATTTTTTAATTTTGAAATGATCTTTGTACCCTAATTGACTCTCTAAACTAGACGATAAATCAAAAAAATTAACACCTAATTTACTTATATTTTCTACATTGTTCTCTGAAAGTGAACCTGCTAGTGCGTATTTTTCACCTTTTGGAAGTTTATTAATAAGCTCTTTTGGAAATCCTAAAGATTTTTCCATTCCTGGTGTATCAAATAATATTATATCAGCATCACTAAATTCCATATATCTATTAATATCTTGTTCTTGTTTAATCTTTATAGCTTTGATGATTTTAAAGCCCATATCTTTGATTTCTTTAACTCTCACTTTTGTTTCTGATCCATGTAGTTGTATAAAATTAAAGTTCCCTTTCAGATTTTTTTTAATAAATTCATCACTTGGATTTACAGTCACTGCAACGAAATTAGAACTTTTTTTTTCGTATTTAGAAAGCATTTTTATGTCTGCTAAATTCATATTACGTGGAGATTTATCATAAAAAACAAATCCTAAATAATCTACTTTAAGATCAATACATAATTGAACATCTCTGGTCGGATTTAAACCACAAATCTTTATTTTCATTAATTTAATTCTTTAATAAGATTTTGAATATTTTTTTTTATGTTACCGCGTGTAATTGCTCTTCCTATTACCAGCCAATCAGATTTAACTTTTTTAGCTTCCATAGAGCGTTTTTGATCGTAATTTCTCCTTCCCATTTGCACTCCAGGAGTGATAATTTCCTTTTTAAAAATTTTTTTTACCGCGCTTACTTCAAAAGGACTACAAACCAAAGCATCCAAAGATGCTTTTTTTGCAAGCTTTGCTTGATGAGCTACTAAATGTCTAACAGATTTGTTGTACCCGATTAATTTTAAATCATTGTTATTTAGCGATGTTAAAGTTGTAACGCCTATAATTTTTATTGAACCTGAAACCTTCTTCACTGCTTTCAGCGCCGCTAAGCCGGATGAAATATGAACTGTAAGATAATTAATTTTTAAATCTTTTAACGCTCTTACTGCAGATAACATTGTATTCACCGTATCATTTAATTTCAAATCAACAAAAATAATCTTTCTTCTTAATTTTGATACAAATTGTCTACCATTTTTTGAGTTCATAAACTCTAAACCAAATTTATAACCAATTTTAATTTTTTTTGATTTTGATTGAGCAATAATTCTTTTTACTTTTTTAATATTTGTAGTGTCACAGGCTATAAATATTTTTTTTTTCATTCGTTAATTATTCTACCTAATTTTTTTGATGCTCTAAATCTTACCTTAACACGTTCTGGTTTATAAATTAACTCAGAAGTAGTAGGATTCCTTAAATTAAAGTTTTCTTTAAGACTTTTTAAATACCAGCGGCCAAAACCTTTAATATGGACAGTTTTACCATTTTTTAAAGCATTGAAAATACTTTCCGAAAAAACATCTAGTGTTATTTTTAGTTGAGAATAATTAAGTTGAGGGTTTTTTTCTTTTAGCTTTTGTATGAGCTTCTGCCTTGACAATTATTTTTCTTCTTTTTTGCCCATAGCTTTTTTAAATATAGAAGCTAAAGTTTGGCCTGATTTTGAGGCATTTTTTCCAAATTTTTTAATTAAACTTGCCTGCTCGTCCTTTTGCGCCTCTTTTGGAGATAATCTCAGAATTCGTTTTTGGAAATCTAATTCCACAATTTTAGAATCAAGTTTTTCACCACCTGAGAATATGTCACTTCTAGCGTCAGCAGCTTCTAATGCTAAATCACTTCTTCTAATTGTTGATATTATTTTCTTATCTGGATCAGCTGATACCTTAATAGATCCAGTCTTTAGAACCTCTAAAACTCTTGTAGTTATTACGTCACCAACTTTTTTATTATTTTGTTTGAAGAAATCCCAAGGATCTTTTTCCAAAGCTCGTTTGCTTACTTTAGCTTTTTCATCTTCAATACTAACTAATTTTACATCAATTGTTTGGCCTTTACTAAATTTTTTTAATTCTTCTATATTTTCAGAAAAACTTAGCTCTTTCCAATGGCACATAGAGGTTATACCAAAGCCCGCTATATCACCAAAGAGCGCTTTATCTGTTATATTAGTTATCTTGAACTTTACTGTTGCATTAAGTTTACCTTTTATTTTGTCCCACGGATTTGGTTGTGTACTTTTATAGTCTAAAGAAATTCTTCTTTTATCTTTCTCGATGCTAAGTATTTTAACTGAAATTTTGTCACCTACAGAAAAAACTTTACTTGGTTTAATTGTTTTTGAAGTATGGCTTAAGTAGCTTTGATGAATTAGACCTTCAATATTTTTTTCTAGGGCCGCAAAAGCACCGTAATCTTGCAACTTAACTATTTCTGCGGGATACGTTTCACCAACTTTATATTTCTTCTCAATTTTTTCGTAAGGATCAGAGTTTAAGTCTTTTACGCTAGCAGATATTCGATTTGTCTCTGGGTCAATCTTAATAATTTTACATTTTAAAGTTTGACCTACTGAAACTAGATCTGATGGCTGCTTCACTCTTCCAAAATCAAGATCTGATACATGAACTAACATATCTAAATTATTGTAAGAGACAAAAACTCCCCAAGAATTTATAGCTCGTACTTGGGTGTCCACAATCATTCCTTCTTTAATAGTTTTCAGTGCTTCCGCTATTTCTGCATTTTTATTTTTTTCAAGCACAGCTCTTCTTGAGCAACTTACATTGCCTCTTGTTTTTTCTAACCTTACAATTTTAACTTTAATCGGAGTTCTCATTAATCGTTCCACTGCAGCCCCTCTGATTGGCTTAGTATCGAGGTGTGATTGTGGAAGAAAAGCACTAATTGCTCCGTTAAAAAGTTCACATATAAAACCACCTTTAATTTTGTTTTGAATAACTCCAGTTAACTCTTCCTCTTTTTCAAATGCTTTAACGCATTTTTCCCATGCAGCAAAACTTTTTGCTTTTTGATAGCTAAGTATGATTTCTCCAGAACGCATACTTTCAATTCTCTCTAAAAAACAATTAATTGTATCCCCAACTTTTAACTTGGAGAGCTCTTCTTCTTTAAATTCTGATATTGGAATCATTGCCTCTGATTTTGCTTTCGCATCACAGACGACATAGGCTTTGAGTATTTCAACAACTTTAGCTTTAATAATTTGATTTTCGATTAATTTTCTATCTTTAAAATCTTGATCTAATAATTTTGCAAATTCCTGACGTTTTGGATTGCTAATATTAATTTCCTGTTCAATTTCCATATTTTAGTTTTATAACTCTTTCAATATATTTAGACATTTTAGCCACCATGGCTTTTTTGTCTAATTTTGTGGTGTTTACAAGTACAGCATCACGATGTTTTTGTAAAGGTGAAATACTACGAGTTCTATCCATCGAATTTCTTTTATATAGCGCACGTTTAACCTCATTAAAATTAATTTTTTTCAATTTTTTTTTAAGCTCATTAAATCTTCTTCGTGCAGCAACATCTAAGCTGCAAACGAAGAAAAACTTTACATCAGAATTAGGTAAAATTTTGGTTGAGGCATCTCGCCCCTCTAAAACACAACATTTATTTTTTTTTATGAAGTTTCTTTGATAAATTTTTAGAATATTTCTTACTTTTAAATTTTTAGCAATTAATGAAGTTTGAGATGAAATTTCTGGGGTATGTAAATTAAATTTGTTTAAATTTTTATAATTGAGATTTTTAAACTTTTTTTTGAGAAAACTTTCAACTTTATTTGGTTTATGTTTTAAAATTAAATAACTAGCGTATCTATATAAAAGACCACTTGATAGAAAAGAAAGATTGTATTTTTTTGCTATAAGCTTTGCCCCTGTAGATTTTCCTGTAGCGGCGCCACCATCACAAGTAATTTTTAAAACTTTACCTTTTAATTTCAAATTTTACTCCTAGATTTTTTTTCATAATTTTTAAAAATGATGGGCTTGAAGTGAAAACTGTCTCAAAGTTGCTGATAGATGTTTTGGCTCCAGTTAATAATCCCAATATGAAAGAGCTCATGCATATCCTATGATCACCTAGGTTTGGGACTTTGATTGTTTTATTTGAGGCATCAAAAAGTCCTCGACCAAAAATTTTAAGTTCACCTTTTAAATATTTTGACTTGATATTTACTTGCTTTAAAATCTTTTGCATTTCTAAAATCCTATTACTCTCTTTGTTAGTTAAATCATTAATGCCTTTAAATGTAGAGGTTCCTTTTATTAAACCAGCCATAATAAATAATACTGGGTATTCATCGGTCATATTTGTGTAATAAGACTTTGATGCATTTAAAGGTTTCAGATTACTACTTCTCACAATAATATCTCCACTTAATTCATTATTATTTTTTTTTAAATTTTTAAATTTAATATTTGCACCTTGTTTTTTTAAAAGTTGATAAAAACCAGTCCGAGTTGGATTTAGTCCTACATTTTTAATTATAAGAGAAGAATCTTTATTAAGGAGGGTAAGGGCAGAAAAGAAAGCAGAAGAGGAGGGGTCACTAGGTATAATTATTTTAATAGGATTAAGATATTTTTTTCCAAAAATTATAATCTCCTTTTTTTTCATATTTTTAATTTTAATAATCTCAGAGTTGTTCACCAGCATGTTTTCTGTGTGATCTCTGCTTCTATGATGTTCAATAATTTTGGTAGCACCATAAGAATTAAGTCCAGCAAGAATCACTGCACTCTTAAGTTGGGCTGAAACACCGGCTTTATAATCTATTCCTATCGGTGTTTCTGATGAGGTAAATTTCAAAGGAAAATTAAATTTATTTTTAGGTGAGAAGTGAGCACCAAATTTATTCATTAATTTAATTAAACTTTTCATGCTTCTTTTATTTAATGAGTGATCACCTTCTAGTTTAGCTGAAATTCTTGGTGTGGTGGATAATATGCCTATTAATAATCTAGCCAATGTTCCTGAATTACCAAAATTTAACTTTTTATTTTTTTTTAAAAAAAAAGATCCCAATCCCTTTCCATAAATCAAATATTTTTGTGATTTAATCTTTTTAATTTTAACACCTAGTTTTTTAAGACATTCAATCGTAGATAAAACATCCTCAGACTCTAAGATATTATTTACAATCGAAATATCTTGACTGATTGCTCCAATTAAAAAGCTTCTAATCGAAATAGACTTGTCTGAATCGACTCTTATAGTTTTTTTAAATGTAGAAATTTTATTATTTAAAACAAGTTTAAAGCTTCTTTTGGACATTTTTAAGAAAATTGAGAACCAAAATAATACTTTATTGCTTTTGAAGATTTTAATAATTCACGTGCTGTGCCCTCAGCAATAATAGACTGTTCACCAAGTACATAGCTTCGATCTGTTATATCAAATAAGTTTTTAACGTTGTGATCTGTAACTAAAATTGCAGTACCACTAGATTGTATTTTTAAGATATATTTTTGAATATCTTGAATAACTAAAGGATCTAATGCCGCTAGAGGCTCGTCTAATAAAACAATTTTAGGTTTATTTATCATTACTCTTGCCATCATCAATCT
>NTJK01000018.1 GCA_002457475.1 Pelagibacterales bacterium MED-G43 | reverse complement strand
ATAATGATACCGATGTTTCTGGTATACTAGTTCAGCTACCTTTGCCTCCTCAAATTAATAAGGAAAAAATTATTAATGCTGTAAGTCCTAAAAAAGATGTAGATGGATTTCATCCTATTAATGTTGGCAATCTTTCATCTGGTTATCATTCTTTAGTTCCTTGTACTCCCTTAGGATGCTTGTATTTGATAAAAAAAGTTGAAAAAAATTTATCAGGAAAACATGCGGTTATAATTGGTAGATCAAATTTAAATGGTAAACCTATGGCTCAATTACTTTTAAAAGAAAATTGCACAGTTACAATTGTTCATTCAAAAACAAAAGATTTGAAACAAGAGTGTTTAAAGGCTGATATCCTAGTTGCTGCAGTTGGAGTAGCCAAGCTAGTAAAAGAAGATTGGGTAAAAAAAAACTCAATAGTTATTGATGTAGGAATAAATAAAGTGGGAGACAAAATTGTTGGGGATGTTGATTTTGATGCTGTAAAAGATAAATCCAAAGCTATAACTCCGGTACCTGGTGGGGTGGGACCAATGACTATTGCTTGCTTACTAAAAAATACCCTAGATTGTTTTAAAGCTCGTTAGACTTTGATTTATCAATTTTTAAGTACTTACTGTTTCTAAATCTAATTATTACGGTGGCTAAAGCTACAATTAAAATTGCAACAGATATATAAATTAAGTTTGTAGGATCACTCTCTTTATCTTGTAATATTATAAATCGGGCCAAGGCTGTGATTGCAATTACTAAAGGATAAGTAATTCTAACTGCTCTTGTTTCCCAATAAGATCTAACTAATCCGATAACTTCTATGTAGATGAACATCAAAAGCAGGTCTGCTAATGTAATATCTTTATTCTCGTACATTTCTCTCATCTCTAAAAAGAAAGCAATTATCGTTGAGATTAGGACAACTACAACAGCAACTAGCTGAATATTTCGAATCGAATTGTTCATCTAAAAGTATTGTATCAAAAATTTAACCTTTATTTAACTGTTTAGAATGAAATTTTATAAAATTTTCAACTTTTTTCTTATTAAAGGTTTTGTTTTCTTCAAAAGAAACTTTTTTCATTGAATAGGCTTTGTTTTTTGTTTTTCTTGAAATAATTGTGATATTTCCCTTGTATAAGCTCAAAACTATTTCGCCAGAAACTTGATTTCTTTTTTTATCAATTATTTTTTGAAGTTTAATTCTTTTTTTTGAAAACCAATATCCATTGTAAACTAATTCTGCATACTCAGGCATAACTCTCTCTTTGTCGTGCGATGTTTTTTTATCTAAAGTCACTGACTCAATTGCTCTATGTGCAGCATATAACAAAGTTCCACCAGGTGTTTCGTAAACACCTCTTGATTTAATACCAATAAATCTGTTCTCAACTAGATCTACTCTTCCGATACCATTTTTTCCAGCAAGAATATTTAATTTATCTAAAAGTTTATCAGGTCTTAATCTTTTTCCATTCACGGCGACTGGATCGCTATTTTTAAAAGTAATTTTTACTTTTGTTTTTTTGTTTGGAGCTTTCTCCGGTGAAACAGTTCTTTGAAAAATAAATTCTGGCGCTGAATTTTTAGGGTTTTCTAATACTTTTCCTTCAGTAGAAGTATGAAAAATATTATCATCAATAGAGAAAGGTGGCGCACCCTTTTTATCCTTTGGAATCAGAATATTATTTTTTTTGGCATATTTAATTAAGTCCGCTCTAGATTGTAGTTTCCACTCTCTCCAAGGCGCAATAATTTTAATTTTTTTTCCACCAAAAAAAGCATAACCAAGTTCAAATCTAACTTGATCATTACCTTTTCCTGTGGCTCCGTGAGATACTGCATAGGCCTTAAATTTTTTTGCAATAGCTATTTGTCTCTTAGCTATCAAAGGTCTGGCTATTGAAGTGCCAAGTAAATATACACCTTCATAAACAGCGTGAGCTCTTATCATCGGAAATACATAATCTTTTACAAAGATATTTTTTAAATCTTCAATTATTATATTTTTAACTCCAAGACGTTTTGCGTTGGTTATGATTTTTTTTCTATTAATTTCTTGGCCTATATCTGAAGTGTAAGCAATTACCTCTGCTTTATAATTTTCTTGTAACCATCTTAAAATAATTGAAGTATCTAATCCACCAGAGTAGGCTAATACAATTTTTTTCATCTAGCCGCAGGTTTTTTTTGCGGTGTTATATGCCTTTGTAAATCCCATCATTGAATAATGATCAGTAGTTTCCGCACCTTTTGCTGTTCTAGCTTTAACGATAAGATTTGTTGCTTTTTTCATTAATTTAATAAAATTTTTTTCCTCTCGATCATCTAAAAGCCAAGCGAAATTTTTTTGTGAGAAAAGGGAATATCTTTTTTTTCCTGAGCTTGCAGTAACTGTAGAGCTTTTATAATCGTGGCCACTTGTAACACTTACCTCATCTTTAATGTTTTCACCTGGTCTAAACGTAACAAATAATTTTGATTGATCTCTTTGAATTGCCCCAGGAGCTCTTTTTGTAGGAACAGTTTGAGCAAAACATATTTTACCTTTTTCAGTTTCTGCAACAAAACTTTCCCAATTCTTATATTTTCCAGTTGATCGCGGTGTATTCGCAAAAGCACTAGAAGAAAAGATTAAAAGAATGATTAAAGGAAATATTTTTTTGACCACCATAATTCTTTTTTATACTAAATTAATTTGATTTCAACGATCGATTAAGGTGATGGATTTGGGTTGTTGTTATGAATTTCATTCACTCTTCTCATCATTTCATCTGTAAATTCTATATTTATACTCTCTATATTTTCTTTTAGTTGATTCATTGTTGTTGCTCCAATAATATTACTAGTAACAAATGGTCTAGAATTAACGAATGACTGAGCCAGTTGAACCATTGATAAATTAAAATCTTCGGCAAGTTTAAAGTATTCATCATAAGCTTTCATCGCTAGAGGATTTAAATGTCTCTCCCAACCTTTAAAGAGTGCCATTCTTGAGTTTTTAGGCATTTTACCGTTTCTATATTTTCCAGATAATCCTCCAGCTGCAAGAGGGTAATAAACAAGTAAACCACACTTCTCCCTAATAGAAATCTCTGACATGCCTATTTCATAAGTTCTGTTCACCAAGTTGTACGGGTTTTGCACTGACATCATTCTAGGGCCCCCTTTATTCTTTGAGATTTCAAGGTATCTAGACAGACCATAAGGCGTTTCATTAGACATACCGATGAATCTAATCTTTCCACTTTTAATAAATTTTTCTAAAGCCTCTAGGATATTTTCAAAACTATTCCAATTTCCTTCTTTATTATTATAAAGAAAATCCCTACTACCAAAATAATTAGTGGATCTTTCGGGCCAGTGTAGTTGATATAAGTCAATATAATCAGTTTTTAATCGTTTTAAACTACCATCAATAGCTTCCCCAATTTTTTTTTCATCAAAATTGTTTCCTCCACCTCTTATCCAATCACAACCTGGACCAGCAACTTTGGAGGCTAAAATAATTTTATCTCTATTTTTTCTTTTTTTGAACCAATTACCAATCATTACCTCAGTTTTACCAAAGGAATCCGAATTTGGTGGAATAGAGTAAAGTTCCGCTGTATCAAAAAAATTTATTCCTTGAGTTACCGCATAGTCCATTTGCTCAAAAGCATCTTTTTCTGTGTTTTGAGTTCCCCAAGTCATTGTCCCAAGGCAAATTAAACTCACATCAATATTTGTGGTCCCAAGTTTCCTAAATTTCATAAAAATTAATATTTATTGCTCACTTTTAGGTCAATTTTTGACTATTGAAAAGTTTTAAAAAAAACTTATATATAAAGTATGGAATTCAACAAACAAACATCTACGGTAAGATCATCAGCTTCTGAAGCAATTATAGATCAGGGCTTACGTTCTTACATGTTAAAGGTCTACAACTATATGGCTTCTGGTGTTTTATTGACCGGTTTAATAGCTCTTGCATTTTTTAAAATGGCTGTTGTAACTTCAAATGAAGGTCAGATCATCGGTTTAACAAACTTTGGGAACACAATTTACGCTTCAGGACTTAAGTGGGTAATCATGTTGGCTCCTCTTGCTGTGGTTTTTTATATGAGTTTTGGAATTGCAAAAATGTCTGCAGCAAAAGCTCAAACTACCTTTTGGATTTTTGCAGCATTAATGGGTGCTTCGCTTTCATCAATATTTTTAATATATACTGGAGCAAGTATAACTAGAGTTTTTTTTATTACTGCTGGAACATTTGGGGCGATGAGTATTTATGGTTATACGACCAAGAGAGATTTGACTAAGCTAGGATCTTTTTTAATGATGGGTCTTTTCGGTATCATAATTGCATCATTAGTAAATATATTCATGAAATCTACGATGATGTATTTTGTAATATCTATAATTGGTGTATTAGTTTTCGTAGGCTTAACGGCCTATGATACGCAAAAAATTAAGAACATGTATTTAGTAAGTGATAGCGGAGAAATGATGGGAAAAAAAGCTGTCATGGGAGCATTAACATTGTACTTAGACTTTATTAATTTATTTATAATGCTTTTAAGACTTTTCGGTCAGAGAAGATAATTATTTTACTAATTTTAATTTATTCCAACTAGTTTTATCTATTAATTGATTTAAATTTTCAGATTTTTTTATAATTTCCCCGTTTTTATTTTTAATCAGATATTTTTCATTAAAATATTTTGGTTTAAGATTTTTTAAAATTCTAAGGACAGGTTTCTCAGAAGCTCTTTGATAAACATCGAATGAAACTTCTTTTATACCAGAAGTAAACGAATAATCTTTCCATGAACCGTTTGAAACCATTTTTGCATACAAATTTAAGATACTTTGTAATTCTTTTTTAATAAAAAATTTTTCTTTTTCATTTCTTTTTGAATAATTATTAACTACTAGTCTTATTTTATTCATAACTTATACTTATTAATTAGTGGCAACTGCATCGCAGTAAAAATTATTGTAATTGGCAACATTCCCCAAACCTTAAAGTTAACCCAAGTTGCTTCAGGCTGAGTTCGCCAGACAACTTCATTTAATAAAGCTAAAAATATAAAAAAATACGCCCATCTTGAATTAAGTTTTCCCCATCCTTCTTCATTTAATTGAAATGCAGTCTGCAAAAAAAGTTTTAAAAAATTTTTATTAAAAAAAGATTTACTGACAAGAAGAATAGCTGCAAATATCAAATTTACTATTGTTGGTTTCATGTAAATAAAAATTGGATTATTAAAATATAATGTTAAACCACCAAATAATGAGATCACTACTGCACCAATTAAAGGAACATATGGAATTTTTTTTTCAACAAAATACATGATAGCCACTGCTACTAATGTTGAAATTATTAATGGAGGAATAGCTGCACTTAAGTTATTGCCGCTTTTATAGTAAATAGTAAAAAAAATTAATAATGGGCCAAAGTCTGTAATAAATTTTAAAAACGACTTATTCACAAACAATTATTAGCATATAATAAAATTTTATTAAATTAGATATTGATTTCTGAATAAAAATTATTAACTATTTGATATGGGCGCAAATAATACAGCTAAATTTTCAATCGGTGAAGTCGTTAAACACAGGCACTTCGATTTTAGGGGCGTAATTTATGATGTGGATTTTGAATTTAATAATTCAGAGGAATGGTATCAGTCTATCCCGAAGGAAGTTAGACCAAGAAAAGATCAACCTTTTTATCATTTGTTAGCAGAGAGTAACGACGTAACTTATGAGGCATATGTTTCAGAACAAAACCTTCTTTTAGATCAATCAAAAGAACCTGTGAAGCACCCGCTTATAGAAGAAATCTTTACAGGAAAAAAAGGCTCAAGTTACCTCAAAATATCCAATTAAAACTCACTGCCTAAAATTTAACATTTTTTATTCAAACCTCAGACACAGAGAACTTGTACATTTTTCATGTTTTAGCCCAATTGAGGATAAACTTCTTTAGTTATACTCCCTCCTAATTCTCAGTTGGGCCCATAATACAACTTCACATAAAAAAAATATTATAGTAATTAAAGTTTAATGTTTAAAATTTTAAACCTAAGCAATATATTTTATTGGATTGAGAAATTAATTGGATTTATAAATTCAATCTTTTTTATTTTACTTTTAGCGGCCCTTTCTTTTGCTTTAATTTTTTCACCGCCTGATTATTTGCAGGGAGAAAGTGTAAGAATAATGTATGTACATGTTCCTTCAGCATGGATTGGTTTAGCTTCTTTTTCTTCAATTGCAATATTGTCCATCGCCCATTTTATTTTTAAAATTAAAAATATTAAATTAATAACTAAAAGTATCGCTCCAATAGGTCTTATGTTTACATGCTTAGCATTAGTTACTGGCTCTATTTGGGGTCAACCAACATGGGGAACATGGTGGGCTTGGGATGCTCGAATAACATCAATGTTGATCCTTGCTCTTTTTTATATTGGATTTATCTCAACTCACAAATTTATTTCAGATGAAAACAAAGCAAATAAAATTTCTAGTATTATTGCGATAATAGGTTTAATTAATATTCCTATAATTAAGTACTCCGTTGATTGGTGGAATACACTTCATCAACCTGCTAGTATTAAGTTAACTGGTGAGAGCTCAATCCATTCTTCTATGTTAATGCCATTATTGTTAATGTTTTTTGTCTTAATATTGTATTGTGCGCTAATTTTTCTAATGAAATACAAGACAGAAATCATTAGAATAAAGAAAAAAAACTTAAAAAGATTATGATACAAAATTTTTTATCAATGAATGGTTACGGTTTATTTGTATGGGGATCTTTCGCAATTACTTTTATTGCTTGCGGATTGCTTTACTACAAAACATTCAAAACACTTAAAAAGTATGAAAGAGATTTTGCGAAAGAGATTAACGAGCTTTCATCTGAGAGAAAGAAAATAGTTATCGAGAATTCAAAAATAGCTTCACAAGTTTTATCCTCATCTAGCAAAACTATTTAAAGCATTTAATGCTCCCAAAAAAAGTAAAAAAAAGAGCATCACTCTTAGCCATAACGTTACTAGTATCAGTAGCAGGAATTTTTTTTATACTTCAATCATTAAACAAAAATATTTTATATTTTAAATCTCCTACAGATATAAAAAATAATCAAAATATTAATTTTGATAAAAAAATTAGAGTAGGTGGAATGGTTAAAAAAAATTCATTAATAATTAAAGAGGAAGAAATAAAGTTTATAATCACTGATTTTAATAATGAGCTAAATATTAGTTTTAGCGGCACAGTTCCTAACTTATTTTCAGAGGAAAAAGGTGTTGTTGCTGAAGGAAAGTTACAAGATAAAACTTTTTTTATAGCTGATAGAATTTTAGCAAAACATGATGAAAATTATATGCCTCCAGAATTAAAAGATATGATGAAAAAAAATGCTAAGTAATCTAGGAAATATATTATTATTTTTAAATGTAATCTTAAGTTTAAGTATTATTTATACTGCTAACAGAAATCTAAAAATATCTGGAGGAGTAGATAAAAATATTTTTCAACTAAGTTTAATCCAGAGTACCTCAATAATTATTTGCTTTTTTGTTTTGATAGCTGCTTTTATTGTCTCAGATTTTTCTTTAATCACCGTTTATCAAAACTCGCATTCTTTGAAGCCATTATTTTATAAGATTGCAGGAACATGGGGAAATCATGAAGGAAGCTTGTTGCTTTGGGCAATCATTCTTTCAATATTTTCTTTTTTATTTCTAGTTTATAATAAAAATCATCCAAAAAAATTTAGACTTCTAACTTTAATAATTCAAAATATTTTAATACTCGGTTTCCTTTTTTTTATTCTTTTTAATTCAAATCCTTTCAGCAAAATTTCACCAATTCCATCAGAAGGTTTAGGTTTAAATCCAATATTACAAGATCCTGCTTTAGCTATTCATCCTCCATTACTTTACGTAGGTTTTGTTGGTGCTTCTATTTATTTTTCAGCAGCAATAGCATCATTAATTACGAATTATTCAGAGAAATCATTTTCTCTCTCTATAAAAAATTGGGTTTTAATATCTTGGTGCTTTCAAACACTTGGAATTCTTGTTGGATCTATATGGGCTTACTATGAATTGGGCTGGGGAGGCTTTTGGTTTTGGGACCCAGTAGAGAATGCTTCTTTGTTGCCTTGGTTTGCTATGACAGCTTTATTTCATTCATTAATTGTTTTCGAAAAAAGAAATTTATTTTATTTTTGGGTAATAATTCTCTGTTTAATTACTTTTACTTTAAGTGTTACAGGAACCTTTTTAGTAAGATCTGGTATTTTAAATTCTGTTCATACATTTGCGAGCGATCCAACTAGGGGGATTTATATATTAATATTTTTAAGTTTAATGATATTTGGATCTATTTTTCTTCTTTTTCAAAAGTATAAAAAAGAAAATTATGATTTAAATCAAAACAGCAAAGAAACATTCATTTTAATTAATAACTGGTTTATGATGTTTTACTTAATTACCGTTTTGCTAGGAACTATTTACCCAATTTTTACTGATGCTTTAACAGATAATAAAATTTCGGTAGGCCCACCTTTTTACAATACAATTATATTCCCAGTGGTTGTTGTATTTCTCTTATTTATGGCTGTAGGACCTAAAGCAAAATGGATAAAAAACAAATTTGAAAATATTAGAACTTATATTCTAATATTAACCGGTGCAATTGGTTTAAATTTAGCAATAATATTTTTCTTTAAAAGTTATTCACTTTTATCTAATTTTATTATTATCAGCGCTCTATTTTTGATTATTTCTTCTTTGATGGATATAGCAAAAGCTCTTAAAAAAAATAAATTAGATTTTGCCAGAATTATTTCACACACGTCTTTTGGTTTTTTAGTATTATTCATTGGATTGAATGATATTTTCTCAGTGGAAAAAGATTATAATATTAAATTGGGAGAAACAAAAAACTTTGAGAATTATTCTATTCAGTTACAGAATTTAGACTTAAAAAATTATAAAAATTATCAAGCAGTTATTGGAAAATTAGAAATAAAAAATATAAATTCAAATCAAACTAATATTTTAAATCCAGAAATAAGAATTTACGATAAACCCAAAACTTTAACTTATGAAGCAGCTATTAAAACCAGTTTAATAAAAGATTATTATTTAACCATGAGTAATATTGATAGATCAGATTATTATAATATTAAATTTCAAAAAAAACCATTAATGGTTTGGATTTGGATCTCGGTAATTATGATTGTTGTTGGTGGCTCTATAAGACTATTTAGTAATGCAAAAAATAATTAAGATAATAATTTTATTCATTTTCTTATTTGTAATAGGTATATTTTATATAAGTCTAACAAGAGACACAAATTATAATACCTCAAGTTTAATAAATAAGGAGACGCCTGAATTTAAAATTATTTCTTTTGATAATTCAAATTTTTATACAAGAGATGACATAAAAAAAAATAATTATACACTAATAAACTTTTGGGCATCTTGGTGTGCTCCTTGCAAAATCGAACATCCTATACTAATGAAATTGTCCCAAAAAAAAAATTTAATGTTACTAGGTATCAATTTTAAGGATAAAGAGCCCCAAGCTAAAACTTTTTTAAGTGAGTTAGGTAATCCTTATGATTTATTAGCGAAAGACAAAAATGGTAAACATTCAGTGAAATTTGGTATTTATGGAATTCCAGAAAGTATATTAGTAAATAAGAAATTAATGATTATACAAAAATTTGTAGGACCACTATCAGTTGACGATTATAATAATATTATCAAAATTATAGATTAATTATGAAATTAAGTTTATTTTTGTTTTTTTTTATATTTTTTTCCAAATTTATTTTTGCGGCAGAAAAGACTATTGATCCAAATTTAATTCATAAAAATTTACGCTGTCTAGTCTGCCAAGGACAATCAATTTCAGACTCAAATTCTGATTTTGCGCAAACAATAAAATTAGTCGTGAAAGATTTAATTGATGAGGGCAAAACAGAAGATGAAATTTATGAATTTATGTCTGATAAATATGGAGACTGGATTGTGTTTAAACCTCAATTTAATACTCAAAATTCTTTGTTATGGATTTTGCCTTATATAGCACTAATTTTTGGAGGGTTTTTCATTTTCTCTTTTTTAAAAAAAAGACAATAAAGCCCTAAAGGAAACTGTACATATTAAACATTTAGTTGTATTTTTTTAGCATGAAATTCAAACTACTTATTAGTTTAATTATTATCTTTTTAACGTTTGCAAATGTGAATGCAGATCAAGGAGATTCTGATATCTCATTTTATACAGGCACTTTTGATATAATAGATGATGAAGGGGATGATCAAACCACTTTATTCGGAATAGAACACAAAAATCCAAATTTGTTTAGAGATACTTTTCTTGGTAAATTCAAACCAGTTACAGGCGCTTTTATGACAGGAAATAGTTCAGTTTACCTTTACACAGGTATTGAAGGGCAATATGGAATTGGTCCTTTAAAAATTTTGCCGAGTTTTTCTCCTGGCTATTATGAAAAAGGCGATGGAAAAGATTTAGGAAGCGCGTTAGAATTTAAAAGTGAAGTTAAGATAGGTCTTGATATTTTTGAAAATTCAAAATTAAGTTACAGTTACAGTCATATTTCAAATAATGATTGGGGTGAAAAAAATCCTGGAACTGATAATCAACATATAACTTTTTCTAAGAACTTTTAATTAAAATGAGTCTTAACGATTGTTATAACTTTGAAGATTTTAGAAGATTAGCAAAAAAAAATTTACCAGCTCCTATATTTCATTATATTGATGGTGGTTCGGATGATGAAGTTACACTTAAGAGAAATACTGAGTCATTTTTGAAATGTGATCTTATTCCAAATATTTTAGCTGGAGTTGGAGAACCAGATCTTTCCACAACAGTTTTTGGGCAAAAAATAGATATGCCATTATTTTTATCTCCAGTTGCTATGCAAAGACTTTTTCATCACGACGGTGATAAAGCTAGCGCCAGAGCAGCTGAAAAATTCGGAACTTTTTATAGCATGTCAACTATGGCAACCTCGTCAATAGAAGAAATTGCAAACATATCGGGTGGACCAAAAATGTTTCAAATATATATTCATAAATTAAAAGGATTAACAGATAACCTTATTGATAGATGTAAAAGTTCTGGTTTTAAATCAATGTGTCTTACAGTTGATACTGTTACTGCTGGGAATAGAGAAAGAGATCATCACTGGGGATTTACAACGCCACCAAAACTAACTTTAAAAAGTATTATAAGTTTTATGAAACGACCTGGTTGGACATTTAATTATTTAACTCATGAAAGATTTCAGATGGCGAATGTTAAAGATTTTACAAAAAAAGGAACGAGTATAGCCAAAGGTGTAATGGAATATATAAATGAACAATACGATCCCGCTATGAGTTGGAAAGATGCGGAATATTGCATTAAGAGATGGAAAGGTCCGTTTGCAATAAAAGGTTTAATGTCAGTAGAAGATGCTAAACGTGCAGTTGATATTGGAGCTTCAGCAATTTTACTTTCCAATCATGGAGGAAGACAGCTAGATGGTTCAAGATCTCCTTTTGATCAGCTACCAGCAATAAGAGAAGCTGTTGGTGACAAACTTGAAATAATTTTAGACGGAGGAGTTAGAAGAGGAACACATGTAATAAAAGCTTTATCTTTAGGAGCAACCGCATGTAGTTTTGGAAAAGGTTTTCTATTTGGACTAGGAGCT
>NTJK01000017.1 GCA_002457475.1 Pelagibacterales bacterium MED-G43 | reverse complement strand
CTTGTACGGAGCTTTCGCAATTATAGCAGCCATTGGTCTTGGAATACTTGCTGCTGTATTAAGAAAAATTATATCTGACTTAAGAAAGAAAAAACCGAAAGAAGAAGTTAAGTTCCCAGTTAAATAAATTATTTTCTTTTATATTTTTGCTTTTCAGGAATCACGCCTCTAACCCCACCTCTTGGATCTTCTACATCTCCTTTTCTTCTTGGAATTAAATGGATGTGACAATGCATTATTGATTGACCGGCGTCCTTTCCAATATTAACTCCAACATTAAAGGCACTTATTTCTTTATCTAATCTTTTTAACTCTTTCTTTTGTTCTTTTAAAATTTCATCTAAATCACTCATTTCATCTTTAGTTAAATCAAAAAAATCATCTACATGTCTATTTGTAATAATTAAAGTATGATGCTTTGTGACAGGGTAAGCTGTGTCTCGAATTATAAAAAAATATTTTGTTGACGAGATTACTTTACAATTTGTTCTATTACAAAATATACAGTCTTCAGTGTGTGAAGACATTATGCACTTCGGTAAAGCTTAGTCATTACAAACTCTTTGTGACCTAAAGCTTCTGCGCAAGTCAACCTACCGTTTGCTACCTTAAGCATTGACTTGATCAATTCATCGCCTGCTTGTGACATATTCATTTCTCTTGATAAAAGTTTAGATACATCACAGTCAATATGTTCTTTCATCGTTTTAACGGTTAAAGGATTAGCTGTAAGTTTTATTACTGGTTCAATAGGGTTACCTATAATATTACCTTGTCCAGTAGGGAAAAGGTGAATATTGAAACCAGCTGCTGCTTGAAGAGTAACACACTCTGCTGCAGCAGATGACGTATCCATAAAATATAAACCTTTACCTTTTTTTGGTTCTTCAGCAGGTTCTAAAACATCAACAAATTTTCTTGTTCCTATCTTTTGAAAGTTTCCAAACGCTTTTTCTTCAATAGTTGTTAAACCTCCAGCAATATTTCCAGCTGTTGGTTGGCTTTCTGATAAGTCATCAGTAGCCTCTTTTAAAATGAAATCATTATATGCGCTCCAAGTTTTCATAAATTTATCTGAAGCTTCCTTTGTTGCTCCTCTTGTTGCACATACTTTTTCAGCACCTGTTAATTCTGAAGTTTCCCCAAAACATAAATGAACTCCAAGTGGTTCAAGTTTATCCATTAAATTTCCGACAGTTGGGTTAGCAGCTAATCCTGATGTAGTATCTGACTCGCCACATTTAACTGAAATCCATAAATCGCTTAAAGGACATTCTTCTCTTTGCTTCTCTGATGCCCACATTGAGAACTCTTGAGCTTTTTTTGAAGCTTTCATGATTGTCTCAATGTCACCACTTCTTTCGATGTGGAAGCCTTCAACAGGTTTCCCCGTCTCAGCTATTGCATCTACTATTTTTTTCGTCCATTTAGGCTCAATTCCAATTACGATTACTGCAGCAACATTAGGGTTTTTGCCAGTTCCAATCATCGTTCTGAAATGAAGTTCTAAGTCAGCACCAAATTGTAATCTCCCATAAGAGTGAGGTAAAGCAATCGTTCCTTTAATATTGTTAGCTACTGCTTCAGCACAAGCATTTGAAATATCGTCTACAGGAAGAATAATTACATGATTTCTTGTTCCAGCTCTTCCGTTCTCTCTTTTATAACCTAAAAAACTTTTTGGAATTTCCATATTAATATTACCACTTTTTTGTTTTTACATTGTGAACATGAACGTGCTCACCTTTTTTGATTTCTTTGACCACTTTTCCAATATCGTGCCCATACTTAAAAATTGTGTCTCCGACCTTAAGGTCTTTAAGAGCAATTTTGTGCCCTAGAGGAACATCGTTTGTTGATGGAACTTTAACCGTTTTGTCGTTTTCCATTATCCAGGCGCTACAATCTTGGCCTTTTTTAGTGGTTTCTATTACAACAACTCCTACGTTATCTTTTTCGTCGTGTATGATTAGATCGGGCTGTGACATAAAAATATCTAATGGATATAGACTAAAATTTAGTATAAAGAAAGCTAGATTTTTTCAAAATACTTTAAGGAGATTTATGGCTAAAATGACGACAGAAGAAGCTTTTGTAAAAGTTTTACAAATGCATGGAATTGAACACGCATTTGGTATTATTGGTTCTGCATTCATGCCAATCTCAGATATTTTTCCAGATGCTGGAATTACTTTTTGGGATGTAGCTCATGAGACTAACGGTGGTTTAATAGCTGATGGTTACACACGTGCTACCGGAAAAATGTCAATGGTGGTTGCACAAAACGGACCAGGCATAACAGGTTTAGTTACTCCAATTAAAACTGCTTATTGGAACCATACTCCACTTCTTTTAGTAACACCACAAGCAGCAAACAAAACAATGGGTCAAGGTGGATTCCAAGAAGTTGAACAAATGAATTTATTTAAAGACATGGTTTGTTATCAAGAAGAAGTTAGAGATCCATCTAGAATTGCAGAAGTTTTAAATAGAGTTATTGAAAAAGCAATTAGAGGTTCAGCTCCAGCACAAATTAATGTACCAAGAGATTATTGGACACAAGTAATAGATATTGAGTTACCTCCAATCGTAAGATTAGAAAGACAAGCTGGTGGTGCAGCGGCGATAGAAGAGGCAGCAAAATTACTTTCTAACGCAAAGTTTCCTGTAATTTTATCAGGTGCAGGTGTAGTAATTGGTGGAGCAATTAAAGACTGTGTGAAGCTTGCTGAAAAATTAGACTCACCGGTATGTTCTGGTTATCAACATAACGATAGTTTTCCAGGAAGTCATCCTTTAGCAGTAGGTCCATTGGGTTATAATGGATCAAAAGCTGCGATGGAATTAATTGCAAAAGCAGACGTTGTTTTAGCCTTAGGCACTAGGTTAAATCCTTTTTCAACATTACCAGGTTACGGAATTGATTACTGGCCCAAGAATGCAAAAATTATTCAAGTTGATTTGAATTCGGACCGAATAGGTTTAACTAAAAAAGTGACAGTTGGAATTTGTGGAGATGCTAAATTGGTTTCTCAACAATTATTAAGTAAATTGTCTCCAAAGGCAGGTGATACTGATAGACAAAAAAGAAAAGATCTTATTCATCAAACTAAATCAGCTTGGCTACAAAAACTTTCTGGCCTAGATCACGAAGACGACGATCCAGGAACAGTGTGGAATAAAGAAGCAAGAGAAAGAGATAAAGATAGAATGTCACCTAGACAAGCTTGGAGAGCTATTCAAGCTGGAATGCCAGAAGATGTAATAATTTCAAGTGATATTGGAAATAATTGTGCGATAGGAAATGCTTATCCAACTTTTGAAAAAGGAAGAAAATATTTAGCACCAGGTTTGTTTGGTCCTTGTGGCTATGGTTTTCCATCTATCTTAGGTGCTAAAATTGGATGTCCTGACACTCCTGTAATTGGTTTTGCAGGTGACGGAGCTTTTGGAATTAGTATGAATGAAATGAGTTCATGTGCACGTGAAGAATGGCCAGCTATTTCAATGGTTATATTTAGAAATTATCAATGGGGCGCAGAGAAAAGAAACACAACATTATGGTTTGATAACAATTTTATAGGAACAGAGTTAGATCCAGAATTAAGTTATGCAAAGGTTGCAAATGCATGTGGCCTAAAAGGTGTTACGGTCAAAACTATGGAAGAAACTACAAAAGCGATCAAACAATCTTGTGAAGACCAAAAAAAGGGTATTACAACGTTTATTGAAGTAATACTAAATCAAGAATTAGGTGAACCATTTAGAAGAGATGCAATGAAAAAACCAGTTAGAATAGCTGGAATTAAAAAAGAGGATATGAAACCTCAAAAAGGTTTAAACTAGTTTTCAAATGAAATCTCAAAGTTCCAATAGAAGCTTCGGCTTGTTGTTTTTTGTTGTCTTTTTAATAATTGGTTTTTGGCCATTAAAAAACAGTGAAAATCTAAATATCTATTTTTTAACAGCTTCTGTAATTTTTTTACTTTTAGGCTTAATAAATTCAAAACTTTTATCGCCACTTAATAAATCTTGGATTAAATTAGGTGAAATTTTAGGAACTATAATTGCACCGATTGTGATGGTTTTGGTATACTTTGTTATTCTTACACCTGTAAGTTTAATAGTTAGAATTTTTGGTAAAGATTTATTAGGACTAAAGTTTTTAAAAGACAAAGAAACTTATTGGATTAAAAGAAAAAAAAATCTTGGTTCAATGAAAAAGCAATTTTAAATGATTGAATTTTTAAAAGAATTTTGGGAATTTTTAAGAGAGAGAAAAAAATATTGGTTGTTACCAATTATAATTGTTTTGGCATTATTTGGAATTTTAATTGTCCTTAGTCAAGGTTCTGCAGTAGCACCATTTATTTATACAATATTTTAGTGACTTCTATATTAGGAATTTCAGCATTTTATCATGATAGCGCAGCAGCAATTATTGTAGACGGGAATATAGTTGCAGCTGCTCAAGAAGAAAGATTTTCAAGAAAGAAACATGACCCAAGATATCCCTTCAATGCAGTAAAATATGTACTTGAAGAGTCAAATTTAAAACTAAATGAAATTGATCATATCGTTTTTTTTGAAAAACCATTTTTAAAATTTGAAAGGTTATTAGAAACCTATATGGCTTTCGCCCCAAAAGGTTTTAAATCATTCAGCTTATCTATGCCGATATGGTTAAGAGAAAAACTTTTTCAAAAAAAATTTTTGTTTGAAAAGCTAAAATTACATGATGAAAATTTTAATGACATAGGTAAACTAAAATTCTCTGAACATCATTACAGTCACGCAGCCAGTGCTTTTTTTCCTTCACCATTTAAGGAAGCTGTCGTTTTAACATTGGATGGTGTTGGCGAATGGGCTACTACGACTGTAGCTATTGGAAAAAAAAATAAGCTAGAAATAATTAAAGAAATACATTTTCCACATTCATTAGGATTATTATACTCAGCTTTTACTTATTATACAGGTTTTAAGGTTAACAGCGGGGAGTATAAATTAATGGGCCTCGCTCCCTACGGCAAACCTATTTTCAAAAAACTAATACTAGAAAAACTTTTAGATATAAAAGAAGATGGTTCTTTCAAGCTTGACATGAAATATTTCAATTATGCTACAGGATTAACAATGACGAATAATAAATTTTCTAAACTTTTTGGCCAACCAGTAAGAGACGCTAAAAAAGATTTATTAACTCAATTTCATATGGATATTGCAGCCTCCATACAATCAGTTACAGAGGAAATAGTTTTAAGAATGACAAAAAATATTTCATCAAAATACAAAATATACAATCTTTGTTTGGCAGGAGGCGTAGCTTTAAATTGTGTTGCTAATGGAAAAATTCTTAACGAAAAGATATTTAAAAATATTTGGATACAACCAGCAGCAGGAGATGCTGGAGGATCGTTAGGTGCTGCACTTGCTTACTGGTATCATGAGTTACAAAAGCCAAGGGAAGAATTTCAGGATAAAATGAAAGGATCTTATCTTGGACCAAAGTTTGAAAACGAAATTATTGAACAAAAGCTTAAATCGCTTAATGCAAACTATAAAAAATATAGAAGAGACGAAATGATTTCTTTAACAGCAAAAGAGCTTTCCAATGAAAAAACTGTAGGTTGGTTTCAAGGAAGAATGGAATTTGGTCCAAGAGCACTTGGTGGAAGATCAATATTAGCTGACCCTAGATCAGAAAAAATGCAAAAACAATTAAATTTAAAAATTAAATTTAGAGAGAGTTTTAGACCATTTGCTCCATCTGTTCTTAGAGAAGATGTAAATGATTGGTTCGAATTAAATGATGATAGCCCTTACATGCTATTAGTTTCAGAGGTAAAAAAAGATAAGCAAATTAAAATGAAAGCAGAAGATGAAAAATTATTTGGTATCGATAAACTAAATATTAAAAGATCCAGTATTCCAGCTATTACTCATGTAGATTATTCAGCAAGAATTCAAACAGTGCATAAAGAAACAAATCCAAGGTATTATGATTTAATTAATGAGTTTAAGAAAAATACAAATTGTCCAGTTTTAGTAAACACATCATTCAATGTTAGAGGCGAACCTATTGTTTGTTCTGTTGAAGATGCATTTAATTGCTTTATGGGAACTAATTTAGATATTTTAGTAGTAGAAGATTTTGTTTTATTCAAAGACCAGCAAGATAAGTCACTAATTAAAGATTATAAAAATAAATTTGAATTAGATTAATTTAAAATTGAAGCAGGATCTAATTTAACATCAAACCAATTAAGCCTAATGTCTAGATGAGGTCCAGTTGCCCTTCCACTTTGTCCTAAGGTTCCAACTATTTGACCTTTCTTAACTTTTTGACCAACTTTGACATTGATATCTTTCATATGCATATACAGTGTACTTATACCGTGTCCATGATCAAAAATAATTGTGCCTCCCGTAAAATACATATCGTTTTCTGATAAAGTAACTTCTCCATCCATCATTGCTTTAACTGGCGTGCCTTCGGGAGCATGAAAATCTATCCCATAATGAGGTCTTCTAGGTTTACCATTTAAAATTCTTTGGCTACCATAAACGCCGGTGATTATATATTTATCAATTGGATATATAAAATTATCTTTAAAAAAATTATAACTTGTATCAATTGATCTAGCCTTACCAATTAATACATTATCTTTTTTAATTCTCTCGTAAACTTCAGGCGGAGGAGTAACTTGTTTTGGTGGCAAACCATCAATTCTTTGAATTTTATATTCTCTTTTTAATACTTTTTTTTCAATTTTTTTTATTTTTCCATCCTTTTTAATTATAATTAAAACATTATTTTTTCTATCTCTGTCTAAACCAAAAGCAAAATAACCATTTTTTGAAACTCTAATTTTTTTATCATCAACTGTAACTTTTGATCCTGGATCAGTTAATCCAAGAATAAATGAGCCTTGAATAAATTTACCCTTAAATTCAGTAGCAGAAGCAAAGTTAAAACTAATGAGGAATAATAAAAATGTAAAAATTAATTTCATATTAAATTTTGTTTCTGATTAAATTAAAAACTAAATTATGTCCTTGAGGCGATAGATGCATAGGGTCAAATTTTAAAAATAAATTTTTTGGTTTTTTAATTTTGCAAAATTCTTTTGTGTAATCAGAAAAATCGATTTTTAAATTTGAAATTATATTAGCAATCTTTTCTTGAGGTATAAAGTTTTTTTCAATACACTTTCTTGTTTGGTACTCATATGGTAAAATAATTATTTTTAATTCAATATCATTTTTTAAGGCTTTGTTCTTTAATACTAAAAGGTAATCTTTAAACGCATCTAAATTTTGATTTTGATAAAAGTTAAGTATAGTTTGAAAGTATCTTTTAGATGGATCGGTTACAATCCCTAAAATCAGCATATATAAATATGATTTGTTTCTTAAAAAAGCATTAATTTTATTTGGAATTATATTTAAGGATAATAAATTTTTTTTGATTGAATCATTTTTATTTAATTGAACTATACTTTTCCCACCATAAACATCATTAAAAGTAATAAAATAAAAAATTTTATTAATATTTTTAAAATTATCGATCTCTTTTAAATTATATTTAAAGTGTTTTAAATTATAACCTGGAACTGCAGTATTGTAGAAATTAATATTCTTAAATTCTTTTCTCAATCTACCAACAAAGATTTTATCTTCATCAACACCATTTCCAAAAGTAACGCTGTCTCCGATTATAAAGACCGAGTCATTACTATTATTATAATCATAGTTTTCACGAGGAGATCTAAAGCCATATTTATCAATAAAAATTCTTTTACCGAATTGAACTCCAGATGATCCAGGTATCGTTTTATGAATAGCATGATTAGTATCAATCAATCCTTTTTCAATTCCCCTCAAATCTGATAATTTTAAGAAATTTGCTAAAAGCTCTAAAGATATTAATATAAAAAAGACTATTCCTAAATTAATTATAAAAACTTTTTTCATTATAGCGGTCTACTTGGCTGTCCAACCACCGTCAATAATTATTGAAGAGCCGGTAATCATTGAGGAGGCTTCAGATGCCAGAAATGTTATTGAAGTTGCAACATCACTGACGGTAACGACTTTATTTATCGGAGTATTTTCTTTAACATATTTATTATATTTTTTATCCGCAAAATATTTTTTTGTTCTTGGGGTTAAAACAATGTTGGGGCAAACACTATTAACTCTAATATTATACTTAGCCAAATCCAACGCCATACCTTTAGTTAATCCTTCGACACCGAATTTAGTCATGCTATAAACAGATCTTTTTTGTCCAGCTACAAGACCAAAAATAGAGGAAATATTAATTATTGATCCACTTTTTCTTTTTAACTTTATTATTTGATTAGCACAAAGTTGAGCTACATTAAAAACAGCCTTGGTGTTAACATTAAGCAAAGTTTCCATTGAGGATTTTTTTACATTTAGAAAAGGCTCAGGGATATTAGTACCAGCGTTATTAACTAAAATATCTAATTTTTTGAGACTTGAAATAAATTTTTTCATTCGATTATAATTATTTACATCACAATTAAATGGTAAGTAGTTTACATTTAATTTTTTAACTTCTTTTTTTAAAGTATTAAGATCTGATTGATTTCTACCAATCGCTATTATATTTCCACCTGCCTCAGCTATTGCTATAGCTGCGCCTCTACCTAAACCTTTTGTAGCACCAGTGATCAAAGCCGTTTTTCCTTTTAAATTTATATCTTTTAAAAAAATTCCCATTATTGTGCTGTCCAACCTCCGTCCACTAATAAAGATGTTCCTGTAATCATTTCAGATGAGTCTGCAGCCAAAAATGCCACTGCAGTTGCTACGTCACTTTCTTTTGCTACTCTTCCTAGCGGAATATTTTTAAGCATCTTGTTTTTAAATTTTTTATTTTTAAAAAACTTTTTCACCATTGGTGTTTCAACAAATGTAGGGCAAATTGTATTAACTCTTATATTGTACGGGGCCAATTCACACGCCATACCCCTAGCAAGGCCTTCTATTCCAAATTTATTCATATTGTAAACATTACGTCCTTCACAACCAACCCTTCCTAGTTGGGATGACATATGAATGATAGATCCACCTATTTTTTTTCTATTTTTTGCTTTTACCATTTTTTGGGAGCACAATTGAGCAACATTGAATGCTGCTTTCATATTTAGATTTGTTAAGTATTTCATATTTTCTTGACTAACTTTTGTAAAATGTTGTGGTCTATTATTTCCAGCATTATTTACCAAAATATCTAGTCGATTTATTTTTGTTAAAACTTTTTTTAAACCTTCTAAATTTGTTACGTCACAAACAAATAATTGACTTGAACCTTTAGTTTTTTTTATAATTTTGCTAACTTTAACAAGGTCAGATTTCGTTCTACTTAATATAATTACTTTCGCTCCTGCTTCAGCTAAAGCTATTGCACAAGCTTTACCAAGACCTTTACCAGCTCCTGTGACGAGAGCTGTTTTATTTTTAAGATTAATTTTTTTTAGCATTAAAGTATTAAAGTTTTAATATCTGTATATATTAATTCAATGGCTACAATTAAAATTGCCAACAAACCTACCCAAGCAATCCATTTGTATTTCTTAATCCAGCCCGAAATTAGATTTGCAGCTACAGCCATTAATATAATTGAAAGTATTAATCCAAAAATTAATAAATGATAATGATGACCAGCAGCACCAGCAACACCAAGAACATTATCTAAACTCATTGTAAAGTCTGCTAATAGAACAGTCCAAATTGCTTTAAGAAAACTTGAATTATCCACTTTTATATCCTCTTCTTTTGATGCACCTTTTATTACATCAACGTAAAGTTTATAAATAATGTATAATAATAAAATTCCACCAATTAATCTTAGACCTGTAATTTGTAATAAATAAGCTGTGAGAAGAGTTAAAATTATTCTTAAAATTACAGCTCCTCCAATTCCCCAAAAAATAACTTTTTTTCTTTGATCAGGTGGAAATTTTGAAGCCACCATTCCTATAATAATTGCATTGTCTCCCGCTAAGACAAGGTCAATAAAAATGATTTGAGTTAGTATAGTTATTTGTTCAGGAGTAAGTAATTCTGCAAACATGACTACTTATTAAGTATCATGTCAGATGCTTTTTCCGCAATCATTATTGTTGGAGCATTAGTATTACCTGAGGTTATATTGGGCATAATAGATGCATCCACCACTCTTAAATTTTGAATTCCATGTGCTTGCAATTTATCATTAACAACAGCTTCTTCTCCTTTACCCATTTTACAAGTTCCAACAGGATGAAAGATGGTTTGAGCGTGGTCACTTGCGGCTTTTACCAATTCCTCATCATTAGTGATGTGTGCGCCAGGTCTATATTCTTCTGGCTCATATTTTTTGAAAGTTTTAGTGTTAAGCATAATATTTCTTACAATCTTAAGAGCTTTTGCCGCTACATCTCTATCATCCTGTGTAGATAGGTAATTCATCTTAATCTTTGGATTGTCCCTAATATCTTTACTTGCTATATTGATTTCTCCTCTACTAGTCGGTCTTACATTAGCTATGGTAGGAGTTATCCCATCAAAGTCATGCATTTTAGTTGCACCTAGAATATCTGTGCTTATTGGTTGAACATGAAATTGTAAATTTGGAGTAGCTCTCGAGGGATCGCTCTTAACAAAACCACATACTTGACTTGCACCCATTGTCATCGGACCGCTCTGCTTAAAAATATATTCCAATCCAATAAAGAAATTTCCGATAAGACTGTTAATTTTACTATTTAAAGATTTTAAATTCTTCACTTTATAAACAGGTCTAAACATTAAATGATCCTGCAGGTTTTTCCCCACACCTTTTAACTCATGAATAGTATCAATACCGTGTTTTTTCAATTTATCTGCGTCACCAATACCAGAAACTTGTAAAATATGTGGGGAACCAATAGAACCAGCAGATAAAATTACTTCTCTATTAGCTTTAACAGTAATTACTTTTTCCTTTTGATAAAAGCTTACACCAGTCGCTTTTTTTCCTTCAAAGTTTATTTTTTGTACATGAGCTTTAGTAACAATTTTTAAATTTGATCTATTTTTAACAGGATTTAAATATCCTTTAGCAGCACTACAACGTAATTTTAACAATTTATTTCTGCTTGTGGTAAATTGAAAATAACCAATACCGAAATTGTCCCCAGTATTAAAATCCTTTGTTCTTGGAATTCCAGTTTCTTCAGCAGCATTTTGAAATTCTTCTAACATATCTAAATTAATCTTTTTATTCGAAACGGTTATTGGACCTTTGTCGTTATGAAATTCATTAGGACCAAGTTCATTGTTTTCTGATTTTAAAAAATAAGGAAAAACATCATCCCAACCCCAACCAGCATTACCTTGTTGTCTCCAGTTATCATAATCATTACTTTGACCTCTAATCCAAAGAAGGCCATTGATAGAAGAACTACCTCCTAATGTTTTTCCTCTTGGATATCTAATAGATCTGTTGTTCATAGTTTCATCTTTTTCAGTATGAAAACACCAATCGACTTTTGGATTGTGCATTGTTTTAAAATAGCCTACTGGAATATGTATCCAAGGATAGGTATCTTTGCCGCCAGCCTCTAATAAAAGTACTTTATTATTTGGATCCGCACTTAATCTATTTGCAAGCACGCAGCCGGCTGATCCTGCTCCAATAATTACAAAATCAAATTCATCCATGATGAGAATTTAACTTATACTGCAAAAAACTTACATAGGTTAATATAACTGTTGCAACTGTAGGTTTAATTACTTTGGTTTGACTCTAATTTTCATTGTTGGTTAAATCCTGTTTTTTATTAATAAAAAACGGGGGAATAATGAAAAAATTATTAACTGTTGTTTTCAGTTTAGTTGCATTTATCGGAATATCGGTATCTTCAGCGAATGCTAAAACATTAAAATGTCAAACCGTTATTAACGCAAAGGCTGATGAAGTAGTGATGTTGAAAAACTTCGCTAAAGACGTATCTGACCTTACTGACGGTTCGTTAAAATTCGAGATAATGCCAGCTGGTACAGTTGTTGGAGTTAAAGAAACATTAGATGCAGTAGACAAAGGACTGATCGATTGTGGATTTGCTTGGACACACTATTGGTCTGGTGAGCACCCAGCAGCTATGTTATTTGGTTCGCCAGTAGCAGGTGCAGGTGTTGGTATCGATAACATCGCATTCTTATCTTGGTTCCAATATGGTGGTGGTAAAGAATTATACGACCAACTATGGAAAGAAATGGGAAGAAATATAAAAGGTTTCATGCTTCAACCAGTAGGCCCTGAGGCTTTAGGTTGGTTCAAAGAGCCTATCAATAGTATGGCTGACTTTAGAAAGTATAGATTTAGAACTCCTCCAGGAATTCCAGGTCAAACTTATAAAGATATCGGTGTAGCTTCTGTTGCAATGGGTGGTGGAGATATTCTTCCAGCTCTTGAAAAAGGAACTATCGATGCAGCTGAATGGTGTTGTCCAAAACCAGACAGTGTTTTTGGTTTCCAAAAAGTTCTTAAGCACTACTACC
>NTJK01000016.1 GCA_002457475.1 Pelagibacterales bacterium MED-G43 | reverse complement strand
TTCAATCATTGAGTCACCTTTAACTTTTAATCCATAGTGTTCACCATTATTCTGCAAATCTTCAGGTAAAGCTACTCTATCAACTTCTTGTTGAATAGCTTCAATCGGAGTTCCAGCTGCAATACTTCCTAAAACAGATACATCAGTTGATTTTGTTTTTTCTTTATCTAGCCCACCTTTTATAACGCTTGGTGTAAAAGTATTAAAAATATCGTTAGCACTTGCATTTTCTGGTAATTTGACAACTTCTAAAGCTCTAGCTTTATGTGCTAATCTTTTTACAAATCCTCGCTCTTCTAAAGCTGATATTAATCTATGAATTCCTGATTTCGACTTAAGGTTGAGTGAATTTTTCATCTCTTCATATGATGGAGATATTCCAGAAGATCTAATCTTCTTATTTATGAATATAAGTAAGTTTTTTTGTTTTTTTGTAAGCATAGAACAAACCTCGTACATCTATGTTCTATAAAAGTTCTATTTAAATTACAACTTGAAATAAGCCCTTATTTTATTGAATTATTTGAGTAAATTTTTTCAATAATTCAGCAGGATTGTCAGATTTTAAAAGTGATTCACCAATTAGAAAATTTTTAATTCCTGTCTTTTCATAAATATATTTAGCATCAGTTTCATTCTTAATTCCACTTTCTGAAATGATAGGGCCTTTATGCTCTTTTAAAGTTTCAAAAATAGAAATTGTATTATTAATAGAGATATCTAGTGTTTTTAAATTTCTATTATTAATTCCAATTAAAGCATTTTCGTACCTCAAAGCACTTTCAGCTTCTTTATTATCATGTACTTCAACTATTACTGAAAGTTTATGTCTTATTGCTTCAGCATAAATTTCATCTGCTAGTTTAGAGTCTAAAGCGGAAACTATGATTAAAATGCAATCACTTCCATAACTTTTAGATAAAGCAATTTGGTAAGGATCGATAAAAAAATCTTTAGCTAAAATAGGAATTTTAAATTTATTTTTAATATCTCTTATATAATCAAGTTTACCAAGAAAGTGTTTTTCTTCAGTTAAAACCGAAAGGCAGGTAGCACCGTTATCTACGTACATCTTTGCAATATTCAAATGATTAAAATCTTTTACTAATTCACCAGCAGAAGGGCTTGCTTTTTTTATTTCAGTTATCAGCGATACGCTTGTATTATTGGCTATAACTTCTTTAAAATTTAAAAAGTTATTTAAAGATTTGATTTTATTTTCAATAGCATCTAAAGAAATTGTCTTTTTAATTTTTTTCAAAAACTCTTTTTTATCCTCGATAATTTTATCTAATACATTAGTCATTATTTTGATTGTAATTTTGTCAAATGTTCAAAAACTTTACCAGAACTTAGATGTTTGGTAGCTTTATCAAAAGCATTATTAAAATCATTTTCTTTTCCTGAAACGATTAATCCAGCCGCAGTATTTAAAGCAACAGATTGTGAAAATTCATTAGAAGTTCCTTTGTATATTTCTATAATTTTTTCTGCATTGTATTCTGCATTTTTACCTTTTATATTTTCTTTATTGCTTGCACTTATTCCAAGATCTTTAGGATCAATTGTAAATTCATTTATTTTACCATCTTTTAATTCCACAATATTAGTTTTTGTAAATGGTGAAATCTCATCCATTCCATCATTGCTATGAACAATATAAGCGTGCACAACATTATTTTCTTTTAAAGCTTCAGCAAAAGGTTTCATCCATTTTTTGTCAAAAACACCTATAACTTGTCTTTTAACTTGAGCTGGACTACTTAAAGGACCAATTAAGTTAAAAATTGTTTTCTTACCCATTTTTTTTCTGGCAGGCCCCACATGTTTCATGGCCGAGTGATAATTTGGAGCAAACATAAAAGCAAAATTAAAAATTTTTATACTTTCTTCTGCCTCATTAGGTTTTAAATGTATATTTATTTTTAAAGCTTCCAAAACATCTGCTGAACCACAGTTAGATGAAACAGCTTTATTACCATGTTTTGCTACTTTAACTCCCATACTAGCTAAAACTATTGCAGCGGCAGTTGAAATATTTAAAGAATTTTGACCATCACCACCAGTTCCACAAGTATCAATGGTGTTTGTATCAGCAGAAACTTTTGTTGCTTTATCTCTTAAAATAAAAATACCTCCCGCTAATTCATCTTTTGTTTCACCTTTTTTTATCAAAGATTCTAGAGTTTCAATAATTTGATTTTCAGCATATTTACCCTCCATTAAATCTGAAAATAAACTTTTGCTTTCCTCAAAAGAGAGGTTTTGACCTTGCTTTAATTTATTTACTGTATCAGACATGTTAATTAGAGATAAAATTTTTAATTAATTTCATACCCATTTTAGTACTTATACTTTCTGGATGAAACTGAAACCCGTGAATATTATAATCTTTATGCATCAACCCCATGATTGTCTTATTCTTAGTTTCTGCGGTAATAATCAAGTCTTTTGGGAACTTTTTACGATCTACTGTAAGACTGTGATATCTCGTGGCTTCGAAATTATTTTTAATATTACTAAAAAGACCTTTTCCTTCATGCTTAATTTTACTAGTTTTTCCATGCATTAAATTTTTAGCTCTCACAATTTTTCCACCAAAAACTTGACCAATGATTTGATGACCTAGACAAACTCCTAGGATAGGTATTTTTTTGTGCACTTCTTTGACTATTTTTAAACAATTTCCAGCCTGATTGGGGTTACCAGGTCCTGGAGAAATAACAATCTTATCATATTTCTTTTTTAAAATTGTTTTTCCATTAATTTTATCATTTCTTATAACTTCAATATTTTTTTTAAAATTAGAAATGTAGTGATATAAATTATAAGTAAAGCTATCGTAGTTATCTATTAATAAAATTTTCATTTAATCGACTGCTTTCATTAATGCTTTAGCTTTATTTACTGTTTCCGCATACTCTTTTTCAGGTTTACTATCCGCAACCACACCAGCGCCAGCCTGTACATAGAATTTCTTATTTTTAATTAGGGCAGTTCTTAAAGCTATACACGTGTCAAACTCACCATTAGGTGTGAAATAACCTATACCACCTGCATATAATTTCCTTTTATTTTTCTCTAATTCATCAATAATTTCCATAGCTCTAATCTTGGGCGCACCACTTACAGTACCAGCTGGAAAGCCCGATAATAAAGTCTCAAACAATGAGAATTTGTTGTTAAATTTACCTATAACATTAGAGACGATGTGCATTACATGAGAATATCTTTCGACTTTAAACTTTTCAGTAACTTTAACTGTATTTACTTTAGATACTTTACCAACATCATTTCTTCCAAGGTCTAATAACATTAAATGTTCTGCCAATTCTTTTTTATCTTTTAGAAGTTCTAATTCATATTTTTTATCATCTTTATCATTCTTTCCTCTGGGTCTAGTGCCAGCAATAGGTCTAATCGTTACCTCTCCTTTTCTAAGTCTAACTAATATTTCTGGACTGCTGCCTAAAATATTAAAATCTTTATAATTAAAATAGAACATAAATGGCGAGGGGTTAGATTTTCTTAAATAGTTATAGATCTCGATTGGTGTTTTATTAATTTTTCTTTCAAACCTCTGACTTAAAACAACTTGAAAAACATCTCCTTTTTCAATGTATGTTTTTGCTTTTTTAACGAGTGATTTAAATTTTTCTTTGGAAGTATTTGATTTTATAAAATTTTTATTGTGTTTAAATGTAAATTGTTCAGGAAGCTTTATATTTTCAAAATTTTCATATAAATCAAATCTCTTATTAATCGAACGGTATTCTTCCTCATAATTTTTAATTTTTGTATCTGCATAAACATTCTCTACATAAAAAATCTTTTTTTTAACGTTGTCATAAATAATTAAATTTTTAGGCCGAGATAATCTTACATCGGGTATTTTAAGATCATCCTTACAATTATCGGAAATCCTTTCTATATAACGAATAACATCATAGGAAAAATAACCTACTAGCATTGAAGACATAGAAGGTAATTGATTTGGAATTTTAATCTTAAATTCTTCAATGAGTTTATTTATAAATTTTAAAGGATCAGATTTAATTTTAGTTTTATTACCTGATCTATTAAGTATTATTATGTTCTTATTAATATCCCATATTTTATCAGGGTTAAGACCGATTATAGTATAACGACCCTTAATAGTTCCTTTTTCTACTGACTCAAAAATAAAACTATTTTTTTCAGCTAAAAGAAATCTAAATAAGTTTTCAACTTTGTAATATTGATTACAAAACCTTGCTCTAAATAAAATTTGGTGCTTTTTTTTAGAATGATTTTTTTTAAATTCTTTAAAACTAATGTTTATCTTCATTGAAATGAATTTTTAACACGGTCGATAGTTCTTTGATTAAGTTTTACTTTGTACTTACGGTTAAGACTTTCATCGTATGATTGATAAATTTTGTTAATCAAATTTAACCGAGCTTTAGCTTCGAATTGTTCAAAATCATTACTATTTTTTTCTAGAATTTTATATTTAGTTTTTTTTGTGAAAATTAAAAAACTTTTTGTAAGAGTATTATTTGTTAATAAATTAATTTCACCATCTTTTGTTAGAAAAATTCTTTTAATTAATCCTTCCCCAAAGATATCATTTTGTTTTAAACTAGAAATTTTATAACTATTTACAGTTAGACCATTATCTTTTGCAAATTTTTCAAATTTTCCATCGTTAAAAGCTCCTAAACTTATATCCTTTGCTAGAGATGTATTGCTTTCAATCTTCGCTTTAAAACTTAATTGGGCATTTAGTGCTTCTAAAACTTCAGGATCATCTATCGATTTATTTTTTTTTACTAGATCTTTAATTTCTGCTAAATAATATTTACCATCAACGTTGATTATTTCGGGAGATTGAACATCTTTTATATTATAAATTTTTTTAAAGAGTTTTTCTGATATATTTTTAATTTTATTTTTATTCTCATCTTCTTTGTTTGCATTCACCTTATTTAATTCAATAATTTTCAAATTATTTGCAGAAGTTGTTTCTTCAAAAGATTGGCCGTCTAAAACATTGTTCTCAATGAGATCTAATTGTTTAAAAAAATTTTCGTTAAATTCTGAGTTGTCAGAAACTAATTCTGGTTTAATTTCAGCGTAACGTATTGATTTCAAATTTACAAAAAATATATTTTTATTTCTTTCATAAAGTTCTTCAATACTTTCTGCAGAAGGTTTATTTCTTGAATGATACTTATCTAAATCAATGTATTGAATAGTTTTAGTTTGATTTTCTTTTCTAAATTCTTTTGTGGTAAGTATATCAGGAATTATTATTCCTCCGGCTAATGAACCTAAAAGCTGCCTTCTTTTTTCTTGTTCGACAATATTTGCCTCAAATTGAGGAGCAGTTATATTGCTTTTAATTAAAAACTTTTCATACTCTGTTCTTGAGAATTTACCTTCTTTATAGAATAATTTATCGTTTTTAATAATATCCCTTAAGGATTCATCACTTATCTCAATACCAATTTTTTCTATTTCAAGTGACATTACTTTTTTTCCAATAAAATCTGACAATATCTGCTCTATTAAATCTGTTTTAGATAAATTTTTTATCTGTTCTTGATTTAAATCAAGTCGATTAACGTAATTTATAAATTCTTGTGTACTAATTTTGTTTGAGTCAATTGTGGCGATTACATTCTGATTTCCTCCTCTAAAAACATCACCCATGCCCCAAAAAACAAAAGGAAGGATTATGATCCCCACAAGGAGTTTTATAAAAAAAGACTTTGATAATTTACCTATTGATGTTGCCATAATATTAATTTAATAAGTTCAAAATTATACACCTATAGATTAAATTTTAAACTAAGGCAAATTATGAGATATTTTATTGGAAATTGGAAAATGTTTGGTGTTCCAAAATCTATAAATATACTGAATAAAATTAATACATTTCACGTAAAAGATAAAAATAGGAATAAATATAGAGTAATCATTACACCTCCATACACACTGATTGAAAGTTACTCCAAATATTTCAAAAATAGGAAAATTTCAATAGGTTCACAAAATTGTTATCAAAAAGATAAATATTCATCGAATACTGCAGCTGTGAGTCCCTATATGTTGAGAAGCGTTGGAGCTCGATATACTTTAGTTGGTCATTCAGATAATCGTAGTGAAGGTGATACCGATGCTATGCTAAAAGATAAAGTTAAATATGCTCTGAAGAATAATATAAAAGTAGTATTTTGTATTGGTGAAAATAAATCAGAGAAAAAAAACAAAAAAACATTAAATGTTTTACAAAGACAATTGACTAAAGTTTTAGAAAAAAACTTTAATAAAAATAATATAATTGTTGCTTACGAACCAATTTGGTCAATAGGAACAGGAAAAATTCCAACAACAATTGAGTTAAAAAAGACAACTCTTCATATTAAGAAAGTTCTTAAGAATATTTTTAAAAAAAATAGTCCTGCTGTTCTATATGGCGGTTCTGTTGATGGTAGTAATGTTGAAATGTTCAAAGAAATAAAAGAAATAGACGGTTTTTTAATTGGCGGAGCCTCAAAATCTTCTAAAAAATTTATTGATATAATAAAAAATTACTATAGATAAGCTTCATGGAAGATTTACTAATATTTGTAAACATCGCTTTAGCAGTAATTTTGGTTATTGTCATTTTACTACAAAGATCCGAAGGTGGTGCCTTAGGCTTAGGTGTTTCACAAGATAATTTCACGTCCACGAGATCAATGGGTACTTTTTTAACCAAATTCACTACAATTGTTGCAACTTTATTTATTATTTGCAGCATTGCAATTGTTGCAATTTCTAGAGATGAACTTCGTGAAACACAATCAGTTCTTGAAAAAGAAGAAGAAGAAAATTCAAACCTTCCACAAATACCCCAGTCTAAATAATAAAGACTTTGTAATTCTATTTTTTTAAAGTATAACATACTTCCATGGCGCGATATATATTCGTTACTGGCGGCGTGGTTTCATCTTTAGGCAAAGGATTATCATCAGCATCGCTAGCATACTTACTTCAATCAAGAGGATACAAAGTAAGAATTAGAAAACTTGATCCTTATTTAAATGTTGACCCAGGAACAATGAGTCCTTTTCAACATGGTGAAGTCTTTGTGACAGACGATGGCGCTGAAACAGATTTAGATTTAGGACATTACGAGAGATTTTCTGGTATCTCTGCAAAAAAATCTGACAATATAACAACAGGTCGAATTTATAGTGATGTTTTAAAAAAAGAACGTCAGGGAAAATATTTAGGTAAAACAGTTCAAGTTATTCCACATATTACAAATAGAATTAAAGAATTTATTAAATACGATGTATCAAAAGAAGATTTTGTTATTTGTGAAATAGGAGGTACAGTTGGCGATATAGAAAGCCTTCCTTTTTTGGAAGCCATAAGACAGTTTTCAAACGAAGTTGGAAAAAAGAATACACTTTTTATTCATTTAACTTTAGTACCATACATGAAGGCTTCAGATGAAATTAAAACAAAACCTACTCAACATTCTGTAAAAGAACTTAGAAGCATTGGTATCCAACCAGATATCATTATTTGTAGATCAGAAAGATCTATACCTTTAGATCAAAGAAAAAAAATTTCATTATTTTGCAATGTTTCAATTGATGATGTTATCGAAACAGTAGATGTTCAAACAATTTACGAGGCTCCAATAAGCTTCAATAAAGAGAAACTTGATGAAAGAGTCTTAAAATTTTTTGGGATTAAATCTAGAAAAAAAGTTAATTTATCGCCATGGAAAAAAATTACTCATTCAGTCTTAAAGAATAAAAATAAAGTTAATATTGGTATAATTGGTAAATATGTTGAATTAAAAGATGCCTACAAATCCCTGGATGAAGCTTTAACACACGGAGGAATAGCTAATAATTTGAAAGTTAATTTAATAAGAATTGAGTCTGATTTTCTAAAACCAAAAGATATAAAACATAAATTAAAGAACGTTTCTGGAGTTTTAATACCAGGTGGATTTGGAAAACGAGGGACCGAAGGCAAAATAGCAGCAATTAATTTCGCTAGAAAAAATCTGATACCATTTTTAGGAATCTGTTTTGGAATGCAAATGGCAGTCATAGAGTTTGCAAGAAATGAATTAAATATTAAAAAAGCGACATCAAGTGAATTTGGGCCTTCAAAAGCTTCGGTGGTCGGTTTAATGAGTGAATGGCTAAAAGATGGTAAAAAAATGAAAGGAACTGATAAAGAATTAGGTGGCACAATGAGATTAGGTAGTTATGAGGCAAAACTAAAAAAAAGATCTTTAATAAGTAATATTTATAATTCTGTTAAAATTAACGAAAGACACCGGCATAGATACGAAGTTAACATAAATTTCAAAGATGAATTTGAAAAAAAAGGTATGATATTTTCGGGTTTATCCCCTGACTCAAAACTTCCAGAGATAATAGAACTTAATAACCACCCTTGGTTTATAGGAGTTCAGTTTCATCCAGAATTTAAATCTAGACCTTTAGCTCCACATCCTTTATTCTCATCATTTATAAAAGCCGCAAAAACCAAATCGAATAAATAATGACAAATCATAAAGTAAAATGTTCTAATTTTGAAATAGCTAATGATAAGCCATTTACTTTGATTGCTGGACCTTGTCAGTTAGAAAATGAAGAGCATGCTTTAAAGATTTCTTCAGAACTTAAAAAAATCACAAGCTCTCTTGGTATTAACTTAATTTATAAAACCTCATTTGATAAAGCTAACAGAACAAGTCTTAAAGGTAAAAGAGGCATGGGATTAGAAAAATCTTTACCAATATTTGATAAAATCAGAAAAGAAGTCGGATTACCTGTGCTAACTGATGTACACACCGCAGAGCAATGTTCGTTAGTCGCAAAGCACGTTGATGTTCTACAAATACCAGCATTTCTTTGCCGACAAACAGATTTATTAATTGCTGCTGCTAAAACTGGAAAAATAATTAATGTAAAAAAAGGACAGTTTTTAGCACCTTGGGATATGTCAAATGTGATTAAAAAAATTGAAGAGTCTGGAAATAAAAATATTTTAATTACGGAAAGAGGAGCAAGTTTTGGTTATAACACTCTCGTATCCGACATGAGAGCTTTGCCAATCATGTCAAGATTTGGTTTTCCAATTGTATTTGATGCTACGCATTCAGTTCAACAACCAGGTGGCATGGGTGAAAAAAGTGGAGGACAAAGAGAGTTTGTTCCTTATTTAGCTCGAGCAGCAATAGCTGTAGGAGTTGGAGCAATTTTTATGGAAACACATGAAGATCCTGACAATGCGCCATCAGATGGTCCAAATATGGTGCCATTAAATGAAGTAAAAGCATTATTAAAAAAATTAACTGAAATAGACAAGTTAGTTAAATAAAAGAATGGCAAAAATCAAAAGTGTTAAAGGGAGGCAAGTTTTTGATAGTAGAGGAAATCCTACTGTTGAAGCTGAAATCTTTTTAGATGATGGTTCTTCAGCTACTGCAATATCGCCATCTGGTGCATCTACTGGCGCATTCGAAGCTCACGAATTAAGAGACAAAGAACAAAATAAATTTTTAGGCAAAAGTGTTAATACTGCAGTTCAAAATATAAATAGTAAAATTTCAAATAAACTAAAAAACCTAGACTTCAATCAGCAAGAAAAAATCGATAAAATTTTAATAGAGTTAGATGGCAGTGAAAATAAGACTAACTTAGGTGCAAATGCAACATTAGCAGTTTCATTAGCCTATGCAAAGTGTACAGCGATCACAAATAAACAATCACTTTATAAGAGTTTAGGCAAATCTTATTCTCTGCCCATACCATTGATGAATATTATTAATGGGGGCGCACATGCTGATAATGACTTAAACATTCAAGAATTTATGATCAGGCCTGATTCTGCAAAAAATTTTACAGATGCCATAGAAAAATGCTTTCTTGTAATACAAAATTTAAAAAAATTATTACAATCTAAAAAAATGTTAACGAATGTTGGAGATGAAGGTGGGTTTGCTCCATCAATCAATTCAAATGAAGAAGCTTTAGATCTAATAGTTCAAGCTATTGAAAAATCAAAATTAAAACCAGGTAATGACGTTGTAATTTGTTTGGATGTAGCTGCAAATGAACTTATGAATGAAAAAGGAGAATATTCAGTTCAATCATCTAACTTTCTGTCTGTAGATGATGTTGTTAGTTATTATAAAAAATTAACATCTAACTATCCAATTAAGTCTATTGAAGATCCATTCGCAGAAGAAGATTGGCATTCATGGAAAAAAATTACTGCTGCAATAGGAAAAAATGTTCAAATTGTTGGAGATGATTTATTTGTAACGAATTCTCAAAGATTAGAAAAAGGTATAAGAGAAAAATCTGCTAATAGTATTTTAGTAAAACCTAATCAAATTGGAACTTTGACTGAAACTCTAGAAGTAATTTCAATGGCAAAAAAAGCAAATTTCAGCACTATCATTTCACACCGATCTGGAGATACAGAAGACACGTTTATAGCTGATTTGGCGGTGGCCACTATGTCCTCTCAAATTAAAACAGGTTCATTAGCAAGATCCGAAAGAGTAGCTAAATACAATAGATTATTACGCGTCGAAGAAGAACTTGGCAACCAAGCCAAAATGACTAGAATCTAATTAATGAAGTTAATTGAAAGTTTAAAAAAAAAAAAATTTCTTTTATTTAATATTTTTTTTACACTTTATATAGGCATCAATCTAATTGGAGGCGAAAGAGGATTGATCTCTTATTTTGATAAAAAAAATACTTATGAAAAATTGATTGAAGAGGAAAAAGTTTTGACTGCAAAATTAAAAGGTTTAGATCATAAAATTTCATTAATTAACAAAAATGACCCAGATTATTTAGATATGTTATATAGGCAAAAATTTAACTTTGTGACTGAAGATCAAATAATAATTAAATTAAAATGAGTGAAAAACCAAGACATCCAGAAAAAGTAAACAAACCGATTAATCCAATCAAGAAAAAACCTGATTGGATAAGATCTAAAATTGTAGACTCTCAAGTATTTTTTCAAACTAAAAAAGTTGTAAACCAGAACAATCTTGTAACAGTTTGCCAGGAAGCAAATTGTCCAAATATTACTGAATGTTGGAGTAAAAAACATGCAACGTTTATGATTATGGGAGATACTTGTACAAGAGCTTGTGCATTTTGTGATGTTAAAACGGGTAAACCAACTGATCTTGATATTTTTGAGCCATTAAAAATTTCTAACGCAGTAAAAGATCTTAATTTAAAACATGTAGTAATTACATCTGTTGATAGAGACGATCTTGAAGATGGAGGGTCAGAACATTTTTATAAAGTTGTTAGAGCCACAAGAGAAAAAAATCCTGAAACTTCTATTGAAGTTCTAACGCCTGATTTTTTAAGAAAAGGTGATGCATATAAAAAAATTTTAGAAGCAGACTTAGATGTTTTCAATCACAATATAGAAACAGTTCCTAGACTTTACACAAAAGTAAGACCTGGCGCTCGATATTTTGCTTCATTGGAATTACTTAAAAATGCAAAGGTATTTAATAAAAAAGTTTTTACTAAGTCAGGCATTATGGTTGGCTTAGGAGAAACAAAAGAGGAAGTAATACAAGTGATGGATGATTTGAGATCAGCAGAAGTTGATTTCATTACAATAGGTCAATATCTCCAACCCTCACCAAAACATCATCCTTTGGATCGATATTATCATCCGGATGAATTTAAAGAATTTGAGAATATTGCAAAAACAAAAGGCTTCTTACTCGTTTCTTCGTCGCCATTAACTAGATCATCATATCACGCTGATGAAGACTTCAGAAGATTACAGGACGCAAGAAATAAAAAGCTTGAATGTCATCCGCAACACTAAAAAAAATTATTCCCTGTAAAAAAGATCAACTTGTTGAAATGGTTCTTGATATTGAAAAATATCCTGAATTTGTTCCTTGGTGCATTGAAGGTAAGATTTTTGATAAGAATGAAAGTTCAGATCTAATTACTTTTAATGGAGATTTAAAAGTTGGTAAAAGTATTTTAAATGAAACTTTTTCAAGCCATGTTTCTTATCATAAGGAAACTGATAAAATTATTGTTACGAATTTAGATGGTCCTTTAAAACACTTAAAAAATGAATGGCATTTCAAAGAAATAAATAACAATACACAATTAGAATTTTTTATTGATTTTGAATTAAAAAATCCAATATTAAATGGTATTATGAAAAAATCTTTTGAACTTGGTTTAAATAAAATTGCTAAAGCTTTTGAAGAAAGGGCAATTAAGTTATATAAATAATGTTAGTTATTACAGTCTTATTAGTAGTTTTTATTTTTACATTTAAAAGTCTAGCTTCATATATTAAAAAAATTAGAACCGGCGACCCTAATGAAAGCGATACAACTTATTGGATGTTTTCATATGATTTTAAATCTCCAAACAAAGATTGGGTACCCGAAAATAAAAATCTTTTAGCTAAAAAAAGAGCAAGAAATTTCTTAGTTTTTATCCTTTACCTTAATGCGTTTGGTATATTCTTATTATTAAATAGTTTTACTGCTCATTTACTGAACTTTATTGTTAACCCGGAATTTAGTTATCCTGTTTAATTAATCTCAATAACAGATTAAGAGATTTTTTTACAGTTTGTCTTTGAATATAAACTCTACCTTTATTTTTAAAATTACATTTATTAACAATAACCTTTTTTCCAACTTTTATTCCAATATAAACCAAACCCACTGGTTTTTGTTTAGACCCACCCTTAGGACCAGCTATTCCTGTTATTGAAATACAGACTTTTGATTTACTAATTTTACTTAAGTTGTTAACCATAGCTAAACAACATTGAACACTCACAGCACCATATTTTTTAATTATTTTTTGAGGCACTTTTAAAATACCTGTTTTGGCTTTATTTGAGTAAGTAACTAATCCCATCGTAAATACTTTTGATGAGCCACTTACAGAGGTAATAGCGCTAGACAGCATTCCTCCTGTACATGACTCAGCAATCGCAAGTTTCATCTTTTTTCTTTTGATTAAAGAAATTATCTTTTTATTTAAACTCATTAGAAAAATTTTGATTTAATTATCATAAAAATTATCAACGTAAGGACTACATACAAACCAGCAACTACATCATCCATTATTACACCAAAACTATTTTTAAATTTTTTATCAAAAAAACTGACTGGAAAAGGTTTTTTGATATCAAAATATCTAAATAAAATAAAAATATATAAGTAAAATAAA
>NTJK01000015.1 GCA_002457475.1 Pelagibacterales bacterium MED-G43 | reverse complement strand
GTAAGCACTGGAGTTTTGAATATCATGAAAGATAGTTTCACGACGATAGCTTTGGTGTCATTAATGTTTTACCAAAATTGGAAGTTGGCCTTGTTTGCAATATTTATGATACCTTTTGCAGGAACTTTAGCAAAATCTTTAGCAAAAAGGGTGGGGAAAGCTACTGGTAAAGCTGGAGAGTCATCAGGAATTCTTGCATCTTTTTTATCTGAAATTTTAAAAGCTTCAAAAATGATTAGAATTTATCAAAAAGAAGATAAAGAAAATTCTAAAGCAGGAAAAGTTATTGATGATTTAGTTAAAAAAAATATCAAAATTGGTAGTATTATGATTAGAGCAACACCTATTATGGAGACTTTAACTGGATTCATGATTGCAGGCTTTATAATTTTTTCAGGAAAACTTATTTCTTCCGGTGAGCTTGGTGTTAATAACTTCTTTTCTTTTTTAGCTGCAATGATGCTGGCTTATCAACCAATAAGGTCTTTAGCTACTTTAAATATGACTGCTTATCAAGGTGCGGCGGCTTTTAAAAGAATTAGCTCTGTTATTGACAAAAAAATTCATGTTTCAAACAATAAAAATCTTCCTGAATTAATTATTAAAAAATCTGAAATTGAATTTCAAAAAGTAAATTTTAATTATGAAAATACCAATGAAAAAGCTGTTATTGATTTAAATTTAAAAATAATAGGTAATGCTATGACTGCTTTTGTCGGCCATAGTGGAGCAGGTAAAAGTACTATATTTAACCTTTTGCCGAGATTTTATGACCCACAAGAAGGATCGATCAAAATAGATGGTCAAGACATTAAAAGTGTCACGCTAAACTCGTTAAGAAAAAATCTTTCACTAGTTAGTCAAGATGTTATTTTATTTGATGATACAATAAAAAATAATATTTCTTACGCTACGGAAAATGCTTCAGAAGAAGAAATTAGAAATGCATGTAAATTTGCTGCTGCAGATGAATTTATCGATAAACTCCCTGAGAAATATGATACATTTATTGGGGAAAATGGAGTTAGGCTTTCTGGTGGACAAAAACAAAGAATATCAATTGCAAGAGCTGTCTTAAAAGAATCTCCTATTATTCTTCTGGATGAAGCAACGTCTTCTTTGGATGCGGACTCTGAGGAAATAATTCAGAACGCAATATTGAATTTAACAAAGAATAAAACAACTTTAGTAATTGCACATCGTATGTCGACAATTCATAATGCTGATAAAATCTTTGTTTTAAATCGAGGAAAAGTGATTAACTCTGGAAACCATGATTATTTAATAAATAATTGTGAAACTTACAAATCATTATATCAAAAACAAATAAAGTAATTAGAATGATTCTTTTTTATAGAGTTACAACAACACTTCTTTATCCAATTTTTATTTTTATTATTTTTTTTAGAAGATTTGTAGGAAAGGAAGATAAAGTGAGATTTAAGGAAAAAATTTTTGTAAAAAACTTTAATGTAGAAAGAAATATTAAAAAGAAACTCATTTGGTTTCACGCTGCTAGTATAGGAGAATTTAAAAGTATATTGCCTGTTATTGAAGAATTAAATAAAGATTATAAAAATATACAATTTCTAATAACCACTGTAACATTAAGCTCGGCTAATTTAGCGAACGACGAGTTAAAAAAATTCAATAACATTACTCATAGATTTTTTCCGGTAGATGTAAAATTTATTATTAAAAAATTTTTAAACCTATGGAAACCAAATGCAATTTTTCTAGTTGACTCTGAAATTTGGCCAAATTTAATATTAACATCTAAAGAAAATAAAATACCTTTGTGTGTTATCAATGCAAGATTAACAAAAAAAAGTTATAAAAGATGGATGCTATTTCCTAAGTCAACGAATAAGATTTTTCGCTCAATTGACCTATTTTTAGCCTCAAATTTAGAAACTAAAGAATTTTTAAATAATCTTAAAATAGAAAATGTTATTTTAAATGGCAATATAAAGCTTTTCAGTAAAATTAATACAGATCGAATAATTAACCAGAATGAACAAACTTTATTAAAAAAAAGATTTTGGATTGCTGCAAGCACTCATAACAGTGAAGAGGCTTTTTGTTTAAAAACTCATTTAAAAATTAAACAAAAATTCAAGGATATAGTAACAATTATTTTTCCTAGACATATAAAAAGAGTCAACCAAATTAAAAAGCTCAGTGAAGATTTTAGTTTAAAGTCTCAAATACTTAATAAGGATGAAAGAATTTTAGAAAATAAAGAAGTTATCATTGTTAATACTTTCGGAGAGATGCAAAAATATTTTTATTTTGCAAAAAGTGTTTTTATAGGAAAATCTTTGATTAAAAAACTAGAAAAAGAAGGTGGTCAAAACCCTATCGAGGCTGCTAAATTAGGTTGCAAGATATATCACGGACCTTATGTTTATAATTTTAAAGAAATTTATGACATTTTCGAAAATCAGGGGATCTCAACAAAAGTCAATAATTCAAATGAATTGCATGATTTCCTTTTAAAAGACTTGGAAAATAATACCAAGAGTGAAAATGGTAGGTCAGATTTAATTAATGATTTAGGAGAAAAAGTTTTAAAAGATACAATGAAAAATATTAGTAAAATATTACCAAATGACATTCAATAAACCAGAATTTTGGGATAAAAAAATAAATATTCTGTCCCTAATATTATACCCTTTTTCATTAGTTTTTTTTGTAATTGTTTTACTTAGAAAAAAATTAATATTAAAAAAAAATTTTAATATTCCCATTATCTGTATCGGAAATATCTATTTAGGAGGCACAGGCAAAACACCTGCGAGCATTTATGTCGCCAAAGAATTAACTAGATTAAGAAAAAAGCCAGTGATTTTACGTAAATTTTATGCTGCGCATGAAGATGAGTACCGCTTAATAAAAAAAAAATTTAAGAATCTTATATTAAATAACAATAGACATAGAGGAATACGAGAAGCTGAAAAAAAAAAATTTAATACAATCATTCTAGATGATGGATTTCAAGATTGTAGTATTAAAAAGAATTTAAACATAATTTGTTTTAATCATAATCAACTTGAAGGAAATGGATTAATTTTGCCTGCGGGTCCTTTGAGGGAAAGCTTAAATAGTTTAAAAGAAGTTGATTTGATTTTAATCAATGGGAAAAAAAACGCTAAATTTGAAAAAAAGATTTTAGGAATTAACAAAAAATTAAATATTTTTTACTCAAGTTACAAGCCAATAAACTCAAAACAATTTAGAGGAAAAAAATTAATAGCAATTGCAGGAATAGGAAATCCACACAATTTCTTCAAATTACTTTCAGAGTTAAATATGAGAATCGAAAAAAAATTAATTTTTCCAGACCACTACCAATTTAAAAAAAATGAAATTCTTTCTATATTAAATGAAGCCAAAAGAAATAACTGTGAATTAATTATGACAGAAAAAGATTATTTTAAATTAAAAAAATTTAATTTAAAAAATTTAAATTACTTAAAACTTTCTTTTGAAATAAAAAATAAAAAAAAATTTTTGAATAAAATTTTAAAAGTTTATGATTAAAAAAATTACATATTTAATCCAATCATTATTAATATTTCTTTTTTTTATATTTGGTCGTCTTGTAGGAATTTTCTTAAGTAGAAAGATTTTTTCAATGATTTTTTTAATTTTGGGACCATTATTTAAATCAAAAAAAATATTTGAAAAAAATTTAAATATTTACTCAGAAAACATTTCAGAGCATGAGGCTAATAAAATATTCAAAAATATGTGGAAAAATTATGGAATGACTTTCATCGAGTACATTTTTCTGAACTATTTTAAAAAAAATAATTCACATATTAATATTATAAACGAATCTATTTTAAATAATATTAAGAAAAAAAATAAACCAGTAATTTTTGTTTCAGGTCATTTTGCTAATTATGAGCTAATGACAATGGAAATTACAAAAAAAAATATTAAACTTGCTGCTATTTATAGACCACTAAATAACATTTTCTTAAATCCATTAATGGATTATTTAAGAGAAAAATATGTTTGCAAAAATTATATAAAAAAAGGTTTTGGTGGTGTAAGGAAAGCAATTGAATACATACAAAAAGATTTTAGTGTAGCTTTGATGATTGATCAAAGAGTAAGCGAAGGTGAAAAAATAAAATTTTTTAACAACTTGGCTCTAACTACCACATTGCCAGCCCAGCTTGCATTTAAATATGATTTAGAAATTATTCCTGTTTTTATTAAAAGAATAAACGATGGAAAATTTGATATTGAATTTAATAGTCCAATTAATCCAAAACTTTATGCAAATAAGATAAAACTGACTGAAAAACTAAATACCGTGTTAGAAAAAATGATTATTAGAAATCCAGGACAATGGATTTGGACACATAACAGATGGAAATAAAAACTTTATCTTTTAAGACTCTTAAAACGTTCATTCGCTTCTATCGGTGAAAAATATGCTTCTTGCAAGTCTACATTCCAGTAGTTTAAATTTTGTAAAGGGATCTCTTTACCGGTTATTGAGCAAAGTACATGGTCGCCTTCTTCCACGATTTCAAAATAATTGTGTTTAAAAATAAGTTTAGCTTTTTTTTTTAACATCGATAAATTATACAATATATAAACATAAATGAATATTGGGTTAATTGGTAGTGGTGGAAGGGAACATGCTTTATGTAAAGCATTATATAATTCAAAAAAAATTAATGAAATTTTCTGTTTTCCTGGAAATGCAGGAACATTACAATTCGCAACAAATATAGATGTAGACATTTTAGATTTTAAAAAAATACTTTCTTTAATTAAATCTTATAGAATCGATTTAGTTTTAGTAGGGCCAGAAGAGCCTTTAGTCAAAGGGCTAGTGGATTTCCTAAAGAGAGAAAAAATCAAAGTTTTTGGTCCAAATAGATACGCAGCTAAGTTAGAAGGTTCTAAGGCATTCATGAAAAATCTTTGCTTTAGAAATAATATCCCAACTGCTCGATTCAAGATTTGCAATAATAAAAAACAAGTAAGAGATTTTTTAAATAAATGTGATTTTCCTATTGTTGTTAAAGCAGATGGTTTAGCTGCAGGAAAAGGTGTTACGATTTGCGAGACAAGAAAAAAAGCGATTGATGTTTCTAATGAAATTATAAATGGAAAATTTAAATCATCAAATAAACTTATTCTTGAAGAATTTTTGGATGGTGAGGAGGCAAGTTATTTTTTAGTTGTAGATGATAAAAATTTTAAATTTTTTGGAACTGCTCAAGACCATAAAAGAGTTTTCGAAAAAGATAAAGGTCCCAACACTGGTGGCATGGGGGCGTATTCGCCAGCTCCAATTATAAATAGAGAGCTTGAAAAAAAAATATTATCTAAAATAATCAAACCAACTCTTTTAGCCTTAAAAAAGAAAAAAAGTCCATACAATGGATTTTTATACGTTGGATTAATGATTAAAAATAATGAACCTTATTTAATTGAGTACAATGTAAGAATGGGTGATCCTGAATGTCAGGTAATATTGCCAAGATTAAAGACTGATTTTTTAAAAGTTATAACTAGTGCTATTGAAAATAAACTGCATAAAATAAAAATGGAATGGAAAAAAGATAAAAGTATGACAATAGTAATATGTTCGAAGGGTTATCCTGGTAAATATAAGAAAAATAAAATTATTAAAAATTTAAATAAAATTGATTTATCGCAAAAGGATTTTTTATTTCATGCTGGTACCGAACATAGAGATGGAAAAATTATTTCAAATGGTGGAAGAGTTTTAAATATTACATCTACTGGTAATAATTTTCTTAAAATAAGAAAAAGAATTGTAACTATAATTAAAAAATTAAATTGGAAAGATGGTTTTTATAGAAAAGATATTGGGTGGAAAGTGATAAACAATCAATAATGAGAATTATCAGTGGCTTTTTAAAAGGAAAATCAATTAAATATTTAAAAAATTTAAGAACAAGACCATTGAAGGATGTGGTAAAAGAAAATTTATTTAATATTATTCAACATTCTAATCAACTTAATATAAAAATTGATAATGCCAAAATCTTAGACTTATACTCTGGTATTGGCTCTTTTGGGATAGAATGTATTTCTAGAGGAGCTAAAAAAGTTGTGTTTATAGAAGAAGATAAGAGCGCGGTAAATGTTTTAAAAAAAAATTTAACCGATCACTCCATTCTTAATAAAACAAAAATAATTAATAATAAAATTGAAGATACTTTAGTTATTTTAAAAAAGGAAAAATTTAACATTTTTTTTTTAGATCCTCCTTATGCTGATAAAAAGTATGTTGAAAATCTTAATTTGATTAAAAAGTATAGAATAGTTGAACAAAACCATTTAGTAATAATTCATAGAGAAAATAAATCTTCCGACTCCCTAGATAAATTACTTAAAATAATTTTTATTAAGAAATATGGTAGGGCAAAACTTATATTTGCTTTGTTTACTTGAGATAATTTTTTGTAAAAATTTTAACTTGTTCTACAGCTGGTTGGTCAAAAGGATTAATTTTAGCTAATTTTCCCACTATAATTGTTTCAAAAATAAAATATGAAAATAATTCACCCAGAATAACCTCATTAATTTTTCTTATCTTAAACTCTCTGAACGGTATTTTGTATTTATTGAATGATTTAATTAAAGCATTTTTTTGAGCATTTTTTATAAAACTAAGACTTTTTTTATTCAAATAACTTTTAGAATTAAACTTTTTTTTAATATTAATTTTTTGTTTTACTTGTTCGTCACAGCTAAAAATATAAAAAAGTTTATCCTTTGGTCCGTCTAGATATAATTGTAATAAACTATGATGATCTCTTGGCGCACTTGAAACTACAGGTAGGAAACCTTTGAATTTTTTTCCTAAGCTTTCAGCAATTAATTGCTGGCACCAGAAAAGAAATTTTTCTAATTGTGGAGCGTAATTTAATAAAATTAAACTGTTAAACTGTTTTGAATTTAATAAATTCGTTAATTTTATTGAATTTTCTCGCAGTGGCATTTTATTTTTCTTTAAAACACCTGTAATATTAGATCTAAGTTTATTAACATCTAAGCCCATTAAATAAGCTGGAATTATACCTACTTCCGATAGTACGGAATACCTTCCCCCAATAAAGTGTTTATGTTCAATAAAAAATAAATTTAATTTTTTAGACAGCGCATACAATTGATTATTTTTTTTTTCTGAAATTATTATGACATTTTTTGCATTTTTTTTTAAAATTTCTAATGAAAAAGTATTTGCTAAAGTCTCAATAGTGTTTCCTGATTTTGATATTATCAAAAAAAGCACTTTATTTAAGTTTTCTCTTTTTTTAAAATTTAATAACTTCTTTTCGTTAAGATCATCAAAAAAGTAAAGTTTTTTTCTAATTTTATTTTCAAATATATTATGTATAGCCATTGAGCCAAGAATCGATCCACCCATTCCAATTAAAGCAATTTTTTTAAACTTTTTAAACTTATTAAGTTCTTTTGATTTAAAGCTAAATTTATAGTTTTTGCTAAATAAATTAAAAAAATTTTGTGAGTTGCTAAATTTTTTATCTATTTCAAAAAATGCTTTATCGAATCTTCTTGATAATTTTTTTAAAGAATAATTCTTTAAATTTACAATTTTACTACTTAAAAATAATTTATTTTCTTTCACTTACGAATTTTATTTAGAATTGCTTTTTCTGTTGAACTTGCGTTCTTATTGTTAATATCTTCTGTAGCGGGTGCTTTCAAAATTTTTTTTATTTTTTCATTCTCTGAAAGTTTTTTATCTTCTTTTACCTCAATAGAACCTGGTTCAGGTATTTTGTTATATTCTGGAGGAAGTTCTAATGGTTCTTTTTTTTTAACTAAAAATTCATCTGCTGTTTTTATCTTTTGATTGGTCAAAACTTTTTTTGCGTCTCCCATGCTTTGGCATGAAACAGTAAAAAGAAATAATATTGTTAAAAATAACCTGTTCATTTTTTAAAAACTAAGTCCTTAAGTAAATACACTATAATACCTATGGAAATAAATATATCCGCTATGTTGAAAGTAAACCAGTGAAAATCACCATAATGTATGTCTATAAAATCTGGTACAGCTTTGTATATGATTCGATCATAAAAGTTTCCTATCGCTCCACCCATAATGATAGAATAAATAAATTTATCTAATTTACTCGATATTATTAAAAAATAAATTAGGAATATTATTACTATTCCAATGAGCGTTGTAACAAAGTTGTAAAGTAAAGAAGAATTTGTGCTTAAAAGCCCAAAACCAATTCCTATGTTCCAGACAAGGTCAAAATTAATATAATCATTCACATAATAAGGAGCTTCATCAAGATTATTAATTATCTTCAACTTTGACAGTCTATCTAAAAAAAAAATAATTATTGCAAATATTAAGAAAAATAAATTATCTTTTTTAAATAAATAGTTTTTAAATTCTCTAAAGCTGATTGAAAAATTCATTTTAAATTAGGTCGGAACATCTGGTGCAGCTTTGTTCTAAAATTTTCCAACATCTAGGACATTTATTGCCTTTTGCTTTATTCACCTCAATTTTTATTTCTTCATTTTCTGAAAGAATTTTTTCTGCTTTAGATGTAATAAGATACTCTGCTAGATCTAAATTTTTTAAAAACTCAAATTTATTCACATTTACACTTAACTTAACTTCAGCCTCTAGACTTGATCCGATCTCTTTTGATGATCTTTTTGCTTCTATTGCTATATTAACTTCCTGTTTAATCTTAAACAATTGATCCCATTTATCATTTAATTTTTTATTCTCCCACTTTTTTGGGACATCTACAAAAGAAAGCTCATGTATATTTTTTTCGTCTTTATTTACCAAACTATATACTTCGTCGGTTGTAAAAACTAAAATTGGAGCAAACCATTTAAGTAAGCTTTCTAAAATTATATTTAAAATTTTGACACAGTTAATTCTTTTTTTTGAGTCAAGACCATCACAATAAAGAACATCTTTTCTTATATCAAAATAAAAAGATGAAAGATCTAAAGTGCAAAAATTTAATAATTCTTTATATAACTTATGAAAATTATAATTTTTTAAGTTTACTTCTACAGATTTACTTATTTGATAAATTTTATGCAATATATATTGTTCTAACTCATCAAGTTCTTTTAAGTCTATTTTCTCAAAATCTTGTTTTTCATATTTGTCCTTTAAGTTTCCCAACATAAATCTAAAGGTATTTCTTATTTTTCTGTATGACTCTGCATGTTGAGTCAAAATACTTTTATCAATTCTTAAATCTTCCGCATAATCAGAGGAGGCAACCCAAACTCTAAGAATATCAGCGCCATAATTTTTTAAAATATCTTCAGGTGAAATCACGTTACCCGTTGATTTCGACATTTTCATCCCTTTGCCATCCACAACAAAGCCATGCGAAAGTATGCTTTCAAATGGAGCTTTCCCTCTTGTTCCGCAAGACTCTAGTAAAGATGAATGAAACCAACCTCTATGTTGATCAGAACCTTCTAAATACATGTCTGCTGGCCATTTTAAATCTTTTCTTTTTTCTAAAACAAAACTATGTGTTGATCCACTATCAAACCACACTTCAACAATATCATTTAATTTTTCGTAATCGTTTGGGTTATATTCACTGCCTAAAAATATTTTAGGGTCATCTGTAAACCAGCAATCAGATCCTTGTTTTTCATAAATTGAAGCTATTCTATCTATGACTTTTTTGTCTCTCAGAGGTTCTCTCGTTTTTTTATTAATAAAGATCGGTAACGGAACTCCCCAAACTCTTTGACGAGAAACACACCAGTCTGGTCTTCCTTCAACCATTGAAAGCAGTCTCTCTTTTCCTTTATTAGGATAAAAAACTGTATCATTGATAGCTTTAATAGCTTTATTTCTTAGTTCATTTTTTTGCATTGAAATAAACCATTGGGGAGTTGCTCTATAAATCAGAGGTGCTTTAGACCTCCAGGAATGAGGGTAACTATGATTGAGTTTGTCGTTTTTAAGTAATTTATTTTGTTCTTTCAACTTTTCTATTACAATAGGATCTGCCTTAAATATATGAGTGTTTGTAAAATAAGGTATCTCCTTAGTATAAAGACCTGCATTATCAACGGTGTATAAAGAAGGTATGTTATTCTTTAAACATAAATTAAAATCATCTGGACCATGACTTGGAGCACAATGTACAATTCCTGTTCCTTGATCTAAATTTACAAATTGGGCATCTAACATTGGCACATCATAATCATAATTCATCTTAACAAATGGATGGCTACAGATAGTTCCTTTAAATTCAGATCCTTTGAAAGTTTTTAACTCTTTGTAATTTTTTATAGAGCATTCTTTAATGATCGAACTAATAAGATTATTTGCTACTACAATCTTTTTGTCTTTAAAATGTTCAAGATCTTCGACTTCTAAAACTGAGTATTCTATATCACTATTATAGGCTAATGCTTTGTTAGCTGGAATTGTCCAAGGCGTTGTAGTCCAAATAATAATGCTAGCATCTTTTAAAAAATCTTTACTTGTGTCTTTAATCTTAAAAGCCACGTATATTGTATTAGAAGTGTGATCTAAATATTCAACTTCTGCATCAGCTAAGGCTGTCTTTTCTACTGTTGACCATAAAACTGGTTTAAAGCCTTGGTATAAACTCCCGTCTAATAGAAATTTACCTAATTCTCTTACTATTTGAGCTTCAGCTTCATAGCTCATAGTGGAATAATAATTTTCAAAATCTCCTACTACACCTAATCGCTTGAACTCTTTTATGTGTACATCAATCCAGCTTTTTGCAAATTCTCTACACTCTTGTCTAAAATCTTTAATTGGAATTTCATCCTTGTTTTTTTTCTTTTTCTTGTATTGTTCCTCAATCTTCCATTCTATAGGCAGTCCATGACAATCCCATCCTGGAACATAAACAGAGTCTTTTCCATTCATTTGATGGAAACGAGTTATCATGTCCTTCAAAATTTTATTAAGAGCAGTTCCCATATGTATATGGCCATTTGCATACGGGGGGCCATCATGTAAGACAAATTTTTCTTTACCTATGGAATTTTTTCTTAATTTGTCAAAAATTTTATTTTTTTCCCATTTTTTTAAAATTTCCGGTTCTTTATTCGGCAAGCTAGCTTTCATAGAAAAAGCTGTTTTAGGTAATTGCAAAGTATCTTTGGACATTTTATTTTTTTGCTTGCTTTATATCAAGTTTTATTTGTTTTTTTAAATATTCAAAATTCTTAAATTTTTTTTCTGGTCTTATAAATTTTTTAAAACTTACACTAATTACTTTATTATATAAATTTTTGCTAATTCCAAAGATATTTGTTTCTAATAATAGACTTTGGCCCTTAAATGTCGGCCTATAACCTATATTAGCAATACCTGCTTTGTTAAGATTGTCAAAATTAACTTTTACTGCATATACGCCAAGCTTGGGAATAACATAATCATTTAGAGTCATATTGCATGTAGGAAAACCTATTTTACGTCCCCTTTTTTTTCCTTTAATGACTTTTCCTTCAATACACCAAAAACGATTTAATAATTTATTTATTTCCTCAATTTTACCTGCTCTAATTTTTTTTCTTATGATTGTGGATGAAATAGTTTTTTTATTTTTTTTAAAAGGATTGGTTATTATATTTTTGTAATTGAATTCTTCCTCGAATTTTTTTAAAGTTTTTATATTACCACGACGTTTAAAGCCAAATTTAAAATTTCTACTAACATATAAATATCTACATTTTGTCTTTTTATTAATAATTTTACTAATAAATTGCTCTGGTGATAAAGATGAAAATTTTTTGTTAAACTTAATTATTATCAAAAAATCTAATTTTAATTTTTTAAGTTGAGACTTTTTTTGTTGAAGTGAATTTATTCTGTGGTCTTTTTTTTTTTTACTAAAAAACATTACAGGTACAGGCTCGAAAGTCATAACACCTAGAGGTAATTTAAATTTTTTAGCTTTTTGTCTTGCTTCTCTTATAACTTTTTGATGACCAATGTGTAATCCATCAAAGTTACCTATAGCTATTACGCCGTTAAGATGTTTGCGACTTAAATTTGCATTATTATAAATTTTCATTACCATTTAAATTCTTTTTGAAAAAAGTTTGCTTTTACTTTATATTTTTCTAGAAGACTTTCTAGCTCTGAAGCACCTTTAAATTCATCTCGATGAACTCCATCTGATATAAATATACAATCTACGTTTAAATTATTAGCTCCTTTAATATCTGTTCTTAAGTTGTCACCTATCGCTAAAACTTTTTCATCTGAATTAAAGCACATTTTGTATATCTCTTTATGAGGTTTTCCAAAATATACTACCTCTCCCCCTAATTCTTCAAAAATTCTTGCTATAGACCCAGCGCACAGTTCTTCTACATTACCTCTGTGAACTGTCAAATCTGGATTTGTGCAGATTAATTTTTTAGAAACATAATTTTTTAAAAGTTTTTTATAATATTCTAGGTCATTTTCGCACTCATCAAATAAACCTGTACATAAAATAAAGTCACATTTTTCAAGATCAGTTTTATTATCTTTTACTTTCTCAAAAACAGAAGTATCTCTCGGTGGACCTAAATGATAAAATGTCTTGCCAAACTGATTTTTATTTATTGCATGCATGGCAGCTTCACCCGAGGTCATAACATTTGAAAGATATTTCTTGTCCATATTCATTTTTAATAAAAACTCGACTACCCTTGAGCTAGGCCTTGGTGCATTTGATAAAAATACAATTTTCTTTGAGTTATTTTTTAATTGCTTAATGACCTCAATTGCTTTTGGATTAAGCATCACACCGTTATGTATCACGCCCCATAAATCTATTACAAAGGTGTCATAGTTTTTGTATATATCTGATAAATGGTTAAGTTCTTTCAATTTGCTTATTCTCTCTTCTTTATGCTCATAAAATAACGTATTTTTAGGTCTTTTTAATGATATTTGCCCCTTGAAATCTTATTAAAACATACCATATCAACACTACATAAAAATTTATAGGAGAAAATGTATATGAAATTTAGACCCCTGCACGATCGTGTGCTTATTAAAGTTCTAGACAGCGAAGAGAAAACTGCTGGTGGTATTATAATCCCTGACACTGCAAAAGAAAAACCCCAAGAAGGTGAGGTTGTAGCTGTAGGACCTGGTGCTAAAAATGAAGAAGGCAAAGTTTCACCAATGGATGTAAAAATTGGTGATATAGTTCTTTTTGGAAAATGGTCTGGAACAGAAGTAAAAATTGACGGTAAAGAATACAGCATTATGAAAGAGTCAGACATAATGGGAATTTCAAAAAGTAAAAAATAACCTTTAGAGGAGAAGAAAATGGCAAAAATAATTAAATTTGACACTGACGCAAGATCGAGAATGCTTAAAGGTGTTAATACACTTGCTAACGCAGTGAAAGTGACATTGGGACCAAAGGGTCGTAATGTTGTAATGGATAAATCGTATGGTG
>NTJK01000014.1 GCA_002457475.1 Pelagibacterales bacterium MED-G43 | reverse complement strand
TAGCTTTTTCGGTGCCTTTTTTTAAAATATTTTTTAAATGTGTCTTATCCTTAAGCAATTTTTGAATTTCTTTTCTAACTGGCGTTATTTCATTAATTAAAACTTCAGCTAATTTAGTTTTTAAATATGAGTAATCTTTTCCGGCCATCTCTGAAACAGTTTTCTCTAAACTATTTTTAGTTAAATCAGAATAAATAGTTAATAAATTCAAAGCCTCTGGTTTTTTTTGAAGTAATTTTGTTCCCTCAGGTATTGGTTCGGAGTCTGATTTTGCTTTTTTGATTTTTTTATTAATCTCATCTTCTGTGTCTTTAAGATTAATTCTCGAATAATCTGACTCTTCTGATTTACTCATTTTTTTTGTTCCATCTCTTAAACTCATTACCCTTGAAATATTTTTGGAAATTAATGGTTCAGGTAAAGGAAAGAAGTTCTCGCAATTAAAGTCATTATTAAATTTCTGTGCAATATCTCTAGAAAGTTCCAAGTGTTGTTTTTGGTCAGCGCCCACAGGAACATGAGTAGCTTTATATAGAAGAATATCCGCAGCCATTAAATTAGGATATATGTAAAGTCCTACACTAGCTTTTTCTTTATCGGAGCCGGCTTTATCTTTAAATTGAGTCATTCTGTTTAACCAACCTATTCTTGAAACACAGTTTAGAATCCAGGCAAGCTCTGCATGACCAGAAACTGCAGACTGATTAAAGATTATACTTTTATTAGGGTCTAAACCAGTTGCTAAAAAACTTGCCACAGTTTCTAACACGTTATTATGTAAGTGATTGGGATCTTGAAAAACTGTAATAGCATGCAAGTCAACAACACAATAAATACAATCCATCTCTTTTTGTAGTGAAACAAAGTTCTTAAGCGCGCCTAAGTAATTTCCTAAATGAAGATTTCCTGTTGGTTGAACACCAGAAAATACTAATTTTTTTTTACTCATTAATTTGTTTTATAATTTTTAAATTTTAATATTCCTAATAAATAACATGATAACAAATAAAGAATACCCACAAAACTAACAATTGATATTAAATAAACAGCTTTATAATTGTAACTGTAGTCTAAATAATTTGAGAAGTTGTTTAAAGAAAATAGCAATATAGACGACATTATGATTGTGGAAATCAATATCTTGATGAAATTTATCAATAAATGATTTTTTAATAATAAAATTTTTTTACTATTAAGTAGATAGATGTAAATAAATACTCCAATCCAAGTTGAAATTGAGGTGGCGATTGGGATAATTACGAACCCAATTTTACTAAAGAAATTTACACTGATCAAAATATTTAAAGTAACAATGAACATAGAAATGTAAAAAGGTGTTTTGGTGTTATCTCTTGCAAAAAAGAAATTGGATAAAATTTTAATTAATGCAAATGCAGGCACTCCATATCCAAAGAACTTTAAAGCAGTAGCTGTCATTTCAACATCATTTACAGAAAAAGATCCGTATCCAAACAATGCATTTATTATTTCATTCGATGCTAATATTAATCCAAAACTTGCGGGAATTGAAAACAAAAGTGAAAGTTCAAAAGATTTATTTTGAATATTTGAAATTTTTTTTAAATCCTTCATTTTAAAAGCTTTCGAAAGGACTGGTAAAGAAACAGTTCCAACAGCTATTCCTGCTATGGCAAGATTAATTTGATAAACTCTATCAGCATAATAAAGGTATGAAACTGCACCTGTTTGAAAAGAGGCAATAATTGTTCCAACTAAAATATTTATTTGCGTAACTCCTGAAGATAAAATACTTGGTAAAAGTTTTTTTAAAAAAATTTTTACTTTGCTGCTAAATTTTAAACTAAAATTTAAAGTAGGTTTATAAAGTTTTTTAGTTACATAAATTAGAAAAAATAATTGAATTATGCCCGCTATAGTAACGCCGTAAGAAAGTTGTTTTACATAATCTAATCCCTGAATGAAAGAATACGTTAAACTTAAAATTAAAACTACGTTTAAAATAATAGGCGCAGCTGCAGCGGCGGCAAATTTGTTATTGGAATTTAGTATTCCAGAAAAAAAAGATGATAGACTTACAAATAATAAAAAAGGAAATGTAATTCTTGTAAGTTCAACAGCTAAATTAAATTTAATTTGATCTTCCAAAAAACCCGGTGCAATGATGTAAATTAAATAGGGAGTAAAAATCTCTACTATCGTGACTATAAACAATAAAATTAACAATAAGGAACTTAAAACATCGTCAGCAAACTTTTTTCCCTTTTTTTTGTCCTCAATTTTTGCAGACGTATAACTTGGTATGAATGCTGCATTAAATGTTCCTTCAGCAAATAAACGTCTAAAAGTATTTGGCAATCTAAATGCTACAAAAAAAGCATCAGCAAAAATTGATGCACCTAGAAATATTGCTATTAAAATATCTCGTAGATAGCCCAAAATTCTACTAATTAATGTAAAAAAACTAAATACTGTTGCTGAAGATAGTAGGTTCATAAATTCTTAATTAGGCCATAAATTTTTAGTGAATTATCATTTTTTATATTACATACTCATTTAACTAAATGCCAAAAAAAACAGAAATAGATCACTATTCAGATAAAGAAGCACTTGATTTTCATATAAAAGGTAAGTCAGGCAAAATTGAGATAGGTTCTTCAAAACCACTTACAACAAAAAGAGACTTGTCTTTAGCCTACTCGCCTGGCGTAGCAGCGCCTGTTAAAGAGATATCTAAAAATCCAGAACTTGCCTATGATTACACCAGTAAAGGAAATCTAGTTGCAGTTATAAGTAATGGATCTGCAATATTGGGTTTAGGAAATCTTGGATCTTTGGCATCTAAACCTGTAATGGAAGGTAAATCAGTTTTATTCAAGCGCTTTGCAGATATCGACTCTATAGATATTGAAATTGATAATAATGATGTCAGCTCAATTATTGAGACTATAAAAAATATTAGTGGAACATTCGGTGGAATAAACTTGGAGGATATAGCTGCTCCTGATTGTTTTATTATTGAACAAAAATTAAAAGAAACATTAGATATACCAGTCTTTCATGATGATCAGCACGGAACTGCTATTATTACAACAGCAGCTTTGATTAACGCTTTAGATATTTCCAAGAAAAAAATCTCAGATGTAAAAATAGTGGTCAATGGAGCCGGGGCCTCAGCTCAAGCTTGTGCAAATTTATTCAAAAGTTCAGGTGTAAAAAGTGAAAATATAATAATGTGCGACAGTAAAGGTGTTATTTATAAAGGGAGAAAAAATATTGATCAATTCAAATCTGCTTTTGCTATTGATACAAAATTTAGAACACTTGCCGAGGCAATAAAAAATGCTGATGTATTCCTTGGTTTGTCAGCTAAGGATGTGGTTACCAAAGAGATGGTGAAATCGATGTCTAAAAACCCTATCATATTTGCATGCGCTAATCCTGATCCTGAAATTAAACCAGAGTTAATTCAAGAAGTAAGAGATGATGCAATTATTGCTACAGGTCGCTCTGATTATCCTAATCAAGTGAATAACCTTATTGGCTTTCCATACATTTTTAGAGGGGCGCTTGATGTGAGAGCAAAAGCGATTAATGAAGAAATGAAAGTAGCTGCAGCAAATGCGATAGCTTTATTAGCTAGGGAAAATGTTCCAGATGAAGTAGTTGCAGCATATGGTGGAGATCGTCCTAGGTATGGAAAAAATTATATTATTCCTTCAACATTTGATCCAAGGTTAATAAGTGTAATACCAGCAGCTGTTGCGGAAGCAGCAATTAAAAGTGGAGCAGCTAGAAAAAAAATAGAAGACATTGAACTTTATAAAGATCAATTATCAAATCGATTAGATCCATCAATGTCAATTATGCAAGGAATAAACGCAAAAGTAAGAAAAAATCCAAAAAGAGTTATTTTTGCAGAGGGTGAAGATGAAAATATGCTTAAAGCGGCAATTGAGTTTGGAAGAAATAAATTGGGTACCCCAATATTAATTGGCGCGGAAAACAGAGTAAAAGAGCAATTAAGAAAAATAGGTTTAGATGAAAATTACAAAATCGAAATAGTAAATTCTACGGATAAAGAGAAAAGGGAGAAATATGTTAAACATCTCTATAAAAAACTTCAAAGAGAAGGACAGCTAGAAAGAGACGTAGACCGTTTAGTTAGAAACGATAGAATTGCGTGGGGTTCTTCAATGATAGCTTGTAAAGATGCTGATGCAATGGTTACTGGAAATATTAGACATTACGCTGCCTCTATTGAAAAATTAAAAAAAGTTGTGACTGCAAGACCAGGTGAAGAAATTTTTGGTATGACAATGATTGTTTCTAAAGGAAAAACAATTCTTGTTGCGGACACTAATGTTACAGAATTGCCGTCTGCTGAAAGATTAGTAAATATATCTAAATCATGTGTTCGTATAGCACGTTTATTTGGTTTTGAACCTAAAGTAGCTTTTTTATCTCACTCAACTTTCGGAAAACCTCTGTCAAGAAATACAAGACATGTAAGAGACGCAATAGATAAATTAAAAAAAGATAAAGTTGATTTTGATTTTGATGGTGAAATGCAGCCTGATGTAGCCTTAAACCCTATATACAAAGAAATTTATCCATTCTCAAAAATTGTTGGTAACGCAAATGTTTTAATAATGCCAGCCTTACACAGTGCTGCAATATCAACAAAACTTATGAAAGTTTTTGGGGGAGGTAAAAATATTGGACCTTTATTAATCGGCTTAGGTCAACCCATTGAAGTTGCTCCATTACGAGCAAGCACATCAGAAATTTTAAATTTAGCGTCTATAGCTGCCTACTCTTCGGATGTGATTGATTACTCTAATTAATTCTTGTTCTGCTTAATTCGGAGGCAAGGTAGATTGAAGGAATAACTTTCTCTACGTCATAAATTTTATTAGCTTCGTTAATTACTTCTTTTTTTTCTTCTTCATCCATTGCTATTCCAAAAATATAAATATTTTTATTTACAGTTTCGAGAGTGTAGTTCCTTGCTTTTGTATTTTTATTAAAAATTAAAGCAGTTCTTAGTTGGCTGGTTATTAGAATATCTTTAGCCGTACTTTTGAAGTTGCTTTGCCCTTTTATTGTAATGGCATTTTTAACAGATCGAACTCCTTTTGTTTCCCAAGCCATTTTTGTTATTTTTATTTTCTCCTCAGGCTCATCAACCTTACCAGTTAAAAATATTCTTCCATCGAGAACTTCGGATTGTATCGTTAAAAAATATTTTTTTTCTGTGAGCGCTAATCTTGCTGAAAGATTTTTCTGCATTATTGTGTCATCAATTTGCATTCCAATTGTCCTCGGATCAAAGGTGATGTTTACACCTGTTCCAAATTGAGCCGTTGAGGAACATGAAGTAAGAAATACTAATATTATTAAACTAATTAATTTTTTCATTTTTAATTTTTAGACACATATCATAAATTTTTTTTTTATTTATTTTTTCTGTTTCCAAAATTATATTAACTGTATCTTTCAAGCTATATTTTTTTAAATATTTTTTTATTTTATTAACAATTTTTTCCTGATCAAAATTTTGACTTTTATTGTTATTTTCTGAAATTACTATTGTTAATTCTCCTTTAAATGAATTTTTAAATAGTTTAATTTTATCTATATCTTCTCTTAAAAAAGCTTCATGAATTTTAGTTATTTCTTTAGCAATTAAAATTTTTCTACCTTTAAAAAATTTTTTAAAACTTTTCACATAAAAATTTATTTTTTTTGAAGGTATAAAAAAAATTTGTGTAAAATTATTCAAAGAAAAAGCTTTTAATACTTTATTTAACTCATTTTCCGTTTTAGGCAAAAAACCATAAAATAAAAATTGATCTTTAAATCCTGAGACGCTTAAAGCAGAAGTTATGGATGAAACTCCTGGAATAGGAATTACTTGAATCCCATTTTCAATACAATGGTTCACTAGTATTCTTCCTGGATCAGATAATAAAGGTGTACCAGCATCAGATATTAAAGACAAAATTTTGCCCTCATTTAAATATTCAATAATATTTATAAGTTGTTTTTTTTCATTAAACTTATGGTAAGAAACTAACTTTTTTTTAATTTTGTAATGATTTAATAATTTAACGGATCGCCTGGTATCTTCGCAAAGGATTATGTCTGATTTTTTTAAAACATCTAATGCTCTTAAAGTTATATCTTCAAGATTTCCAATAGGTGTAGAAACAATATATAAGTGATTTGAAAATAGTTTCATTATGAAAAAAAAATTACTAGTATCAATATTTTACATAATATTTATATTCAATTCTAATCTATTTAGTAATGAGAGTGATAAAACTCTAAAGGTAGGTCTTTTAGCTCCACTTTCTGGTCCACATAGTCAAATTGGCATTTCCCTGATGTATTCTTTACAATTAGCTCTCGAAGAAATAGGTGATGAAGATGTAAAAATAATTCCAAGAGACTCGGGTAACAATAATAAAGAAAAAATAAATTCTGCTTTAAGCGAAATGAGATCTTTAGGTGTTAAAATCATAATTGGACCAACTACTCATGCAGAATTTGAAGAAGTAAAAAGATATAATGACCTTATATTCATTTCACCATCTAATATTAACCCTAGGTTTTCAAATAACATAATAAGTATTGGAGTTAGTCTAGATTCACAATTAATTACTTTAATTAATTTTTTGAAGAGTCAAAAAAAAAGTAAAACTATTATTATGTATCCAAAGAATAAATATCAAAAATTAGTTGAGGATAAATTACAAACTCTTAAATTAGAAGGTATGAAAAAATTCACTTACAGTCCCAATCCAGAAGTTCTTACAGGTGAAATTGAGACTTTGACAAACTACAATCAGAGAAAAAGAAACTTAGAATTAAGAAAAAAAATGTTTCAAGATAAAGAGGATGAACAATCTGTGAAAGAATTGGAGAGACTAGAACAGCTATACACTTTGGGTGGTGTAAATTTTGACTCTGTTATAATTATTGATTTTGGAAATAATCTTAAAAGTGTACTAACCTCTCTCGTTTATACTGATGTGAGTCAAACTGATGTTTTATTTACAACTATTAATCAATGGTTTGATGAAAGTATTTTCTACGAGAACACAATAAAAAATCTGTATTACCCTTCTGTTAATTATAAAGAATTTAAAAAATATAATAATAAATATTTTAAAAAATTTAAAATTTTCCCTAATGAAATTACCATTTTAGCATACGACGCATTAGGTCTAATATATTATGCATGGAAAAAAAATGGAGAAATCAAATCTATTAATGATTTTGCTTTTAAAAATAAAATTAAAGGCAAAATAGGAACTTTTAGTTTTAAGAATGGAAAGGTTATTCAAGAATTAGACATTTACAAAACTGAAAATAAGAAATTCGTTAAATTTTAATCTTCTTTTTTAACTTTTTAAAAGCTACAAATCTATGGTCCATATTTATTTTTTTAATTTTAGCCATCTGACCAAAAGTAATTTTCTTATTTAAAGGTTTAAAAATAGGATCATAACCAAATCCTTTTTCGCCAAGAATTTTGTAAGAAATATTGCCTTTGAGTCTTCCTTCTACAGTTGCTATTTTACCTTTAATATTTTTATATGATAAGCTGCATACAAAAGTAGCTCTTCTGTTTTTATTTTTTTCCATTTTTTTTAATATAAATTTCATTGCTTTAAAAAAACCTCCTTTTTTTTTTGCTAATCTTGCTGAATAAATGCCAGGTTTATTATTTAATGCTTTGATACATAAGCCGGAGTCATCAGATATAACCGGATAATTTACAAATTTAGAAAAATAATTAACTTTTAATTTAGAATTAGATTTAAATGATTTGCCAGTTTCTTTTGGACTTTTTATTTTAAGTGACACTGGGGAGATTTTTTTGTACTTTTTTGATATTAAATAAGCTATTTCCTTGAATTTTCCTTTATTATGAGTGCCAATTAAAATTTTTTTCATTACAGATCTAGTAATTTAATAAGTACTTACTATATAGCAAGTTAAATGAGTGACAATAATAAACAAAAAATACCTAAAGATGGAGAAGTTAAAGCTCCCGAAAATCATGTTAATAAAGAGGAAAAAAAAGAATTAACCTTAGAAGAAAAATTAAAAATAAATGAAGAAAAATTATTAAGATCTCTTGCTGAAATTGAGAATCAAAGAAGAAGATTTGAAAAGGAAATTAAAGACGCTTTTGAATTTGGGTCATTTAATTTTGCAAAAGAAAGTCTTGCTATTCTTGACAATTTACAAAGAGCAAAAGATGCAATTAAGAATGACGAGAAACTAAAAAATAACGAAGATCTAAATAAATTTTTAGAAAATATAAATATAATAGAAAAAGATTTGGTTTCTATTTTTGAAAAAAATAGAATTAAAAAAATTGAGGTAAAAGAAAAAAAATTTGATCCTAATTTCCATCAAGCAATGTCTGAAATTGAGGATGAAAATAAAGATCAAGGTACTATTCTTCATGAAATTCAGGCAGGTTATATGTTGGGTGAAAGACTTTTAAGACCAGCCTTAGTAAGTGTTTCGAAGAAAAAAGCTTCTAAAGATCAGGAAAATATAGACAAAAAAGATGAAAAATAGACTTGTAGATACAGAAATAACACCCATATAAAAATAACAATAAGGGAATAAATAAATGAGCAAAGTAATAGGAATAGATTTAGGAACAACAAATTCATGTGTTGCCATTATGGATGGTTCACAAGCAAAAGTTTTAGAGAATACTGAGGGTGCTAGAACAACCCCATCAGTTGTAGCTTTTTTAGAAAATGAAGAAAAGCTAGTTGGACAACCGGCAAAAAGACAAGCGGTGACTAATGCAGGAGATACAATATTCGCTGCTAAAAGACTGATAGGTAGAAAATTCGATGGTCCTTCAGTTCAGAAAGATATTTCAAAAGTACCATACAAAATCGTTAAATCTGACAATGGAGATGCTTGGGTGGAGGGGAAAGGAAAAAAATATTCACCAGCACAAATTTCAGCTTTTGTATTACAAAAAATGAAAGAGACAGCTGAAAAATATTTAGGTCAAGCTGTAACAAAAGCCGTCATAACTGTTCCTGCATATTTTAATGACTCCCAAAGACAAGCTACTAAAGACGCTGGAAAAATAGCTGGACTTGAGGTTCTGAGAATTATTAATGAACCAACTGCTGCTTCTCTGGCTTATGGTTTAGATAAAAAAGGTGGACAGAAAATAGCTGTATATGATTTAGGTGGCGGAACATTTGATATATCGATTTTAGAAATAGGTGACGGCGTATTTGAAGTTAAATCAACTAACGGGGATACTTTTCTTGGTGGTGAAGATTTTGATGACACAATTGTTGAGTATCTTGCAAACGAGTTTAAAAAAGATAATGGTATAGATTTAAAAACAGATAAACTTGCTCTTCAAAGATTAAAGGAGGCTGCTGAAAAAGCAAAAATTGAACTTTCATCAGCAGCACAAACAGAAATAAATTTACCATTTATAACTGCTGACAAAACGGGCCCTAAACATTTAAATTTAAAATTTACAAGAGCAAAACTAGAAGCTTTAGTTCAAGGATTGGTTGACAGGACTTTGGAGCCATGCAAAACCGCTTTAAAAGACTCAGGTTTTTCTGCAGCAGAAATTAACGAGATAGTTCTTGTAGGTGGAATGACAAGGATGCCTAAAATTATTGAAACTGTTAAAAACTTTTTTGGAAAAGAGCCAAACAAAAGTGTTAATCCTGATGAAGTTGTAGCTATGGGTGCCGCTATACAAGGTGGGGTGCTTCAAGGTGATGTAAAAGATGTGTTGCTTTTAGATGTAACACCTCTTTCTTTAGGAATTGAAACTTTAGGTGGGGTGTCTACAAAATTAATTGAAAAAAATACAACTATACCAACTAAAAAAAGTCAAGTTTTCTCAACTGCTGAAGACAATCAACCTGCAGTTTCTATAAGGGTTTTACAAGGTGAAAGAGAGATGGCAGCTGATAATAAAATCTTAGGTAACTTTGAATTAGTAGGTTTACCGCCGGCTCCAAGAGGAACTCCTCAAATCGAAGTAACATTTGATATTGACGCTAATGGTATCGTTAATGTTTCTGCAAAAGATAAAGGAACTGGGAAGGAACAAAAAATACAAATTCAAGCCTCTGGTGGTTTATCTGATGAAGAAATAAACAAAATGGTTAAAGACGCTGAGGCAAACAAAGAATCTGATAAGAAAAAAAGAGAGTCGGTAGATGCCAGAAACCAAGCTGATAGTTTAGTTTTTTCTACAGAAAAAAGCTTGAAAGAGCATGGAGATAAAGTTTCAGCTGAGGAAAAGAAAGCCATTGAAAATGGTATTACTGATCTTAAGAAATCTTTAGAAGGAACAGACTCAGAAGATATTAAGAAAAAAACACAAAGTTTGATTCAAGTATCTATGAAATTAGGTGAAGCGGTTTATAAAAGCCAACAAAAACCTGAGGCAGGAAAGTCCGAAGGTCCAAAAGATGCCAAACCTAATGATAAAGATAATGTAGTTGATGCTGATTTTGAAGACGTAAAAGAAAAAGAAGAAGATAAAGAAAAAAGCGCCTAAGAAAATAAAGGAGACGTCCTGTGGCTAAAAGAGATTGTTATGATGTCTTAGGTGTACCAAGATCTGCATCCAAAGATGATATCAAAAAAGCATATAGAAAACTCGCACTAAAATTTCACCCAGATAAGACCAAGGGTGATAAAGGTTCAGAAGAAAAATTTAAAGAAGCTAGTGAGGCGTATCACATTCTTTCAGATGAAAAGAGAAAAGCTAACTACGATCAATTTGGTCACGCCGCTTTTGAAGGTGGTGGTGGAGGTCAAGGCTTCGGTGGATTTGATACATCATCCTTTTCAGATATTTTCGAAGATTTTTTCAGTGATTTCGGTGGAGGTGGTTCCGCTAGAAGATCAAGTAATAGAGGAAATGACCTTAGATACGATGTAAGCATAGATTTAGAGGAAGCTTACAAAGGTATTCAAAAAAACGTTAAGTATACTACTTATAAGTCGTGCTCATCTTGTTCAGGAAGTGGTGCAGCAAAAGGTTCAAAACCTGTTAGATGTGACTACTGCTCTGGAAGAGGAAAAGTGAGAACCAACCAAGGATTTTTTACTGTTCAGCAAACTTGTCCACAATGTAGTGGTTACGGAGAAATGATTAACGATCCTTGCAATAAATGTAGTGGTAACGGGAAAGTTCAATCAAATGAAAATGTAACTGTAAAAATTCCAAAAGGTGTTGATGATGGCACAAGAATAAGAGTGTCTGGTAAAGGTGAAGCTGGCTCGAAAGGTGGTTCCAGTGGAGATCTATATTTATTCATCTCTATAGATAATCATGATATTTTTAAAAGAGCTGATGAAAATCTATATTACGAACTTCCAATTTCATTTACGGATGCTGCACTTGGATCATCAGTTGAGGTGCCATCTATTGATGGTGGAAAATCTAAAATTAAAATTCCAGCTGGTACACAGCATGGTAAACAATTTAGACTTAGAGGTAAAGGAATGCCAATTTTAAGAGAAAGTGCTTTTGGTGATTTATATATAAGAATAAATACTCAGGTTCCAACTTCATTGACAAAAAAACAAAAAGAAATTCTTGAAGAATTTAACGAAATTGAAAGCAATAAACCTGATCCGGTTATTAAAAGTTTTTTTGAAAAAGCCAAAAAGTTTTGGAGAAATTCTTAATTTTAAATGAGTGCTGATCAAATAATGTCTGCAATTTTTCTTATTGCAGTATTAATTTTAATTTTACCCAGTTTTCTTTCTACAAATTATAAATTAAAAGAATTTTTAAGAAATTTATCTATTTGGGCTATAATTACGCTGGTTATTATTGTAATCATTTATTTTATTAGTTTATGAGAAAAATAAATTTATCTATTTCTGGATGTATGGGAAGAATGGGTCGACAACTCATCAAATCCTCAAAAAAAAATAAAAACTTTAAAATAGTTTCCTTAACAGAGAGCTCATTGATTAATAGAAAAATTTCTGGATTGAAACCATCAAAAAATAATGAAAAAGCTTTCAAAAAATCTAACGTGATAATAGATTTTACTGTTCCTAAATCCACATTGGAGATACTAAAAATTGCAACCAAATTAAAAAAAAGAGTTGTTATTGGGACTACTGGTTTTTCAAAAAAAGAGGAAAGCTTGATAAAAAAATATTCAAAAAAAATTCCTATTCTTAAAGCAGGTAATATGAGCTTAGGAGTAAATCTTCTTATGTATTTAACAGAAATTGCTTCAAGATCTCTAGGAAATAATTTTTTAAGTAAAGTATATGAAGTACATCACAAACATAAAATTGACTATCCATCCGGCACGGCTTTGATGTTGGGGAAAGGAATAGCTGATGGAAAAAATAAAGATTTTTATAATTTAGTTGGAAAAAAATATTTGAATAAAAAATCTTTTCCTTACACAAAAAAAATTAATTTTAATTCTATTCGAAGAGGTGAGGTAATTGGAGAGCATGAAGTAAGATTTTCTAGTGGAAAAGAAATTATTAAACTTAACCACGAGTCTTTTGATAGAGCTTTGTATTCTGAAGGGGCATTAACTGCTGCTGCTTGGCTAATGACTAAAAAAGCAGGTCTTTATTCCATGAGAGACCTTCTTAACTTTAAGTGAATAATAAAGAAAAAGGCAAAATAATTATAAGGATATTAAATAAAACTTATCCTAAAGTACCTATACCACTTAATTATAAAAATATTTTTACTCTTTTAGTTTCTGTGCTTCTTTCTGCACAATGTACAGATGTAAATGTTAATAATGTTACAAAAGATATCTACCCAAAATATAATAAGCCAAATCATTTTGTGAAGCTTGGTAGAAAAAAAATTGAGCGGTTAATAAAAAGAATAGGAATATTTAGAGTTAAGGCTAAAAGCATCTTTTATTTATCGAAAACTTTAGTTGAAAAATATAAAAGTAAAGTGCCAAAAACTTATGAGGAACTTGAACAATTGCCTGGAGTAGGTCACAAGACTGCCAGTGTTGTCATGTCTCAAGGTTTTGGTTTTCCTGCTTTCCCAGTAGACACACATATTCATAGATTGGCTCAAAGATGGGGTTTAACCAATGGCAAAAATGTTGTGCAGACTGAAAAAGATTTAAAAAGAGTTTTTCCAATGAAATATTGGAACAGGCTACACCTACAAATAATATGGTATGGAAGAGAATATTGTAAAGCCCGAGATTGCTATGGAATAACTTGTAAAATTTGTAAAAGCTGTTATCCAAATAGAAAAAAACCCATTAAAACAAAAAAAGCATAAATGAAAATCCTTGGAATTGGCAACGCTATAGTTGATGTAATTTGTAAAGTTGAGGATAAATTTATCTCTCTAAATAATTTAACAAAAAGTACAATGAAACTTGTGGATGAGGCTGAATTTAAAAAACTATTATCTACTCTTACAATAGAGGAAACTGTCTCGGGTGGTTCAGTTGCTAACTCTATAGTGGGTCTCTCACAACTTGGAAATAAAGTTGGCTTTATAGGTAAAGTAAGCGATGATAATTTAGGTAATAAATACGAAGATGGTTTGAAAAAAGAAAATGTGCAATATTTCTATTCAAAGAAAAAAGAGTCAGTTCCAACTGGAACCTGCTTGATATTAATTACGCCCGACTCCGAGAGAACCATGGTTACTTTCCTTGGAACAGCTGGAAAAATAAATGAAAATGATATTGATATCAATGCAGTAAAGAAGAGCGAGATCTTATTTTTAGAGGGATATCTTTGGGATGAAGGTGATCCTAAAAAAGCATTTGAAAAAGCAATTAATAATTCTAACAAAGTTGCAATGTCATTGTCGGACTTAT
>NTJK01000013.1 GCA_002457475.1 Pelagibacterales bacterium MED-G43 | reverse complement strand
TTTAGATATAGTAATCAACATTTTATCAAATCTCAGGAAGAATTAGAAATCTTATATTCAGATATTCCTGAAGCGCTAGAAAATAATTATAGTTTTCATTTGAGATTTAATTTTAAACCAAAAAAATCAAGACCAATCCTTCCCTCTATAGCCAGTAAAGAAAGCGGATCTCCAGAGGAGGAACTGACAAAATTAGCTACAAAGGGATTACAGAGCAGACTAGAAAACTTCATTTTAAAAAAAAATAAAATTAAAACAAAAGAACAAATTAAAGAAATTTATGAGGTTAGATTATCTCATGAATTAAACATTATTAATTCCATGGATTATGCTAGTTATTTTTTAATAGTATCTGATTACATAAAATGGGCTAAAAATAATTCTATTCCAGTTGGTCCTGGAAGAGGGTCAGGAGCAGGATCGTTAGTAGCCTATTGTTTAGATATAACAGATTTAGATCCAATAGAGTTTGATTTGATATTTGAAAGATTTTTAAATCCTGACAGAATTTCAATGCCAGATTTTGATATAGATTTTTGTGAAGAAAAGAGAGATCAGGTATTTGAATATTTAAAATCAAAATATAAAAATGGTGTAGCTCACATCATTACTTTTGGTAAATTAAAAGCAAGGATGGTTTTAAGAGATGTTGGTCGTGTCCTAGGTCTATCCTATGGACACGTTGATAGAATTTGTAAAATGGTGCCATTCGATCCTTCTAGACCTCTTACGCTTCAGGAGTCAATTGATCGAGAGCCAAGATTTAAAGAAGAAGTTAAAAGTAATATTAAGGTAAAAAAACTTTTGGAGCTTTCTTTAAAATTAGAGGGACTAAATCGTAATATGGCAACTCATGCTGCTGGGGTAGTAATCGCTGGTGATAAGCTTGCTGAAGAATTTCCACTATATATTGATCATAATTCAAATTTAACTTTGCCATCAACTCAATATGATATGTACTCTTCAGAAAATGCTGGACTTGTTAAGTTTGATCTTCTTGGTTTAAAAACTCTTACTGTAATCGATAACACTATAAAAAGATTACAATCAAAAAAAATTGATTTAAATATAAGTAAAATTGATCATAACGACAAAAAAGTTTTTTCTTTGCTTTCAACAGGTGAAACAACAGGATTATTCCAACTTGAAAGTGCTGGAATGAGAGAAGCCATTAAACAAATGAAACCAAATAAGTTTGACGATATAATTGCACTTGTTGCTTTATACAGACCGGGACCTATGAGCAATATCCCAATTTATAATGATTGCAAAAATGGAATTAAAGAACCTGACTACATTCACCCAACTTTAAAAGAAATACTAACACCAACTTATGGAATAATTATTTATCAAGAACAAGTTATGCAAATTGCCCAAACACTGGCTGGTTTTACAGCTGGTGAAGCAGATATCTTAAGACGGGCTATGGGTAAAAAAAAGAAAGCAGAATTAGATAAACAGAAAGAGAGATTTATTAACGGATCTTTAAAAAATGGAATAGCAAAAGATGTTGCAAGTTTTGTTTTTACAAAAATAGAGCCCTTCGCACAGTATGGTTTTAATAAAAGTCATGCCGCTGCTTATGCCTTGATAGCTTATCAAACAGCTTTTCTAAAAACTTATTATAAAGAAGATTTTATTGCAGCAACAATGTCTACAGAACTCACAAATACTTCTAAGTTGAGAGAATTTGTGGAAGAATTAAAAAAGCTTAAAATTGAAATAGTCAAACCATCAATTAATAAATGCTTTTCAGATTTTAAAGCTACAAATGGCAAAATTATTTATGGACTTGGCGCAATAAAAAATGTTGGTTTTGAAGCTATATCAAATATTACAAAAGAGAGAGAAAAGAATGGAGACTTCAAATCTTTCGTTGATTTCATTTATAGAGTAGATGCAAAAGATGTTAATAAGCTGCAACTAGAAGGTTTGGTTAAAGCAGGAGTGTTTGATGAATTTGATAAAGATAGAAATAAGATTTTAAATTCAATACCTAAAATTATTCAGCAAATTAAAAATATCAATGATGATAAAAATAATCATCAATCAAATCTTTTTGGAGATCAAGATAATAATCTTACAGACTTTGAGTTTTTACCCTCGAAAACATGGTCACAAAAAGAACTCTTATCCGAGGAATTTAAATCAATTGGGTTCTATTTAACCAATCACCCGTTAAATGAGTTTGAGGAAATTTTTAATCAACTGAACATAAGTTCTTATGATCAATTTTATGAAAATGAAAAAAGTGAGGGTTTGGTGGCAGGCACAATTATGTCAATACAAGAAAAAAAAAGTGCAAAAGGAACTCCTTACGCCATAGTAAAATTCAGCGATAAACAGGCAGAATTTGAACTTTTTTTATTTGCTGAGATATTAGTTTCAAACAGAGAAAAATTAAAAGAGTCAGAGTCTTTTGTTTTGACTTTACAAAAAGATAAAGTTTCTGGAGAAGATATAAAAAAAAGAGTAAATGTAAAAAAAATCCTTTATTTAGATGATGTAATAAATAAACCTTATTCAAAAGTAACTATAGAGCTTAAAAATGATTATAATCTCGATGAGATAAAGCAATTATTATCAAATAAAGGTGAGACAAAAATTAACCTAATTATTAAAAATCAAAATAAACAAGCTTTTTTCTCGTTGCAAGAAAATAGAAAATTTGATGTAAAAGATCTTAAGTCTCTAAAAGCCAAGAAATACGTAGAAAAAATAACAGTTTAGACTGTTGATTTTTTAAATCGATTGTATATACCTGGGTCTTATTTCGCACACAGTTATAAGGGCATTGCCCTACCGGTCCGATTTTAGGAATTACTGTGGTGGATTAACCGGAAAATATGAATGTACCAAAAGTAGACATAAAACAGTTATTAGAAGCCGGCGTGCACCTAGGTCATAAAACCCTTAGATGGAATCCAAAAATGAAGAAATATATTTTTGGAGAAAAGAATTCAATTCACATAATTGATTTAACTCAGACAGTAGATTTTATTAAAAACGCTTTAATGCAAGTTCACAAGATAATATCCAGTGGAGGAAAGTTATTAGTTGTATCAACAAAAAAACAGGCTTCAGAGCAAGTAAGTGATTTAGCCAAAGAAACAGGTCAGTATTATGTGAACTATAGATGGCTTGGAGGAATGCTTACTAACTGGAACACAATTCAAAACTCTATTAAAAGATTAAAAAAATTAGACGATCAATTATCTAAAGAAAATTTAGGTTTTACTAAAAAAGAAATACTTAAATTTGGTAAAGAGAAAGAAAAACTACAAAGATCTCTTGGTGGAATTTCAGAAATGAAGAAAACACCAGATTTAATCTTTATTATTGACACAAACATAGAGTCGCTTGCAGTTGCAGAAGCAAAAAAACTAGGGATACCTATCATAGCTGTATTAGACACTAATTCCGATCCTACAGGAATTGATTTTCCAATACCAGGTAACGATGATGCTAGAAGATCTATAAATTTATATTGTGAGTTATTAAAAAGCACCATAAAAGATGCTGAAAAATTTATCAAAGGGGCAGAAGAAAAAATTGAAGAGAAACCCTCTAAAGTTAAAAAAAATTAACTTTACAATAAAATGTCAAATAAAGAATTACTAGACAGCATAAAAAAATTAAGAGAGATGACAGGCGTAGGTTTTAAAGATTGCAAACTAGCGCTTGATGAAACTAAAGGTGATTTAGAAAAATCAATTGAATTTCTTCGTAAAAAAGGAATAGCTAAGGCATCAAAAAAAATGAGCAGGACAGCTTCAGAAGGTCTTGCATTAGTAAAAGTAAAAGATGGAAGAATTTCTTTAATAGAAATTAATAGCGAAACAGATTTTGTTGCAAAAAATGAGGACTTTATAAATTTTTGTAAAGAGCTGTCAGAAATTAACTTTTCTAACAAAGGAGATTTAAATAAGCTTAATGAAACTAAAATGGTGAATGGAAATTTAGTTAAAGATAATCTAGTTAGTTTAATTGCTAAAATTGGAGAAAAAATTACCATTAGAAGAGCAAATTTCTTTGATAATTTAAATGGTAAAAATTTTTCTTACGTTCATTCAGCTATAGAAAATGGTATAGGTAAAATAATATCCATAGTAAAAATTGATGGAATTTTAGAAGGAAAAAATGATGAAATTGGAACAAAGGTTGCTATGCACATAGCTGCTTCAAATCCATTGGCAATAGATAAAGATGATATTGATAAATCTATAGTAAATAAAGAGCTTGAAATTATTAAAGACGAAATTAAAAATTCAGGAAAACCAGAGGAAATGGCTGATAAAATTTCTAAAGGTAAGATATTAAAGTTTTTAAATGATAACTCTTTATTAAATCAAATATGGATAATGGATCCCAAAAAAAAAGTAGCAGATATTTTAAAAGAAAACTCATCAGAAAAGCAGCTTAAAATTTTAGAGTTTGTTCGATACAAGGTTGGAGAAGGAGTTTAAAAGTGAGTAGTGAGTTTAACGAGAAAGATTATTCATCTAAAATGGATAAAAGCATTCAATCTTTAAAAAAAGATATATCTACGTTAAGAACTGGTAGGGCGAATACAAATATGTTAGATACGATTAAGGTTGATGTATATGGACAACTTATGCCCATAGACCAACTTGCAACTATAAGTGCACCAGAAGCACGACTAATTTCAATACAAGTTTGGGACAAAGCTAACACACCATTGATAGAGAGTGCTATTCAAAAATCTGAACTTGGTATCAACCCTCAAATTGATGGTCAAATCATAAGATTGAGAATTCCAGATTTAACAGAGGAAAGAAGAAAAGACTTGATAAAAGTTTTAAAAAATATCGGCGAAAAGAGTAAAATTGCAATTCGAAACATAAGAAGAGAAGCAAATGAAGACTTAAAAAAAAAATTAAAAGATAAAAAAATTTCAGAAGACAATAACAAAAATTTTGAAAAAAACATTCAAAAACTTACTGATACAAATATAGATAACATTGAAAAAATTTTAACAGAGAAAGAAAAAGAGATCAGTCAGATATGAACAAACTTAACCATATTGCCTTTATTATGGATGGCAATGGTAGGTGGGGGAAAAAAAATAATAGAGGAAGAAATTTTGGACATTTAAAGGGTGTTGATGCCGTTAAAAAAATTGTCAGAAGTTCAATTAAATTCCAAGTTCCCATAATCACATTTTATGTTTTTTCTTCCGAAAATTGGAAGCGTCCAAAAAATGAAATTCGTTACCTTTTTAAACTTATTAAAACTTATTTTACAAAGGAAATTCAAAGTTTAAAAGATCAAGGAATTAGAATAAATATATTTGGTGAGATAAATAAATTACCAAAAGAAGTTAATTTAGTTTTAAAGAAAACTATTAAAACAACAAAAAAAAATAAAAAAATTATAGTAAATTTAGCTATTAACTATGGAGCAAAATATGAAATTTTAAATTCATTAAAAAAATTTAAAAGAAAAATTAATATCAATAGTATCGAAAAAAATTTATATACTAAAAATTTACCGCATCCAGACATCTTAATAAGGACAGGAGGGTATCAAAGATTAAGTAATTTTATGCTTTGGCAATTAGCTTATACAGAACTTTTTTTTCTTAAAAAACTTTGGCCTGATTTCAACTCAAAAGATCTAGAGCGAATTATAATAAGATACAAAAAAATTAAAAGAAATTTTGGAGGGATATGATTTCGTTAAATTTAAAAAAAAGGATTTATACATCAATAGCTTTATTCTTTTTAATAATTTTAGTTTTATATTATAAATTTATTCTTGCATATACACTTATTGTTCTTGGTGTATATGCCATTATAGAATTTACAAATATTTCTAAGAGAATTTTTATAAATAGATATTCTATTATAATTTTAAATATATTTTTTATTACTTATATCTTTTTATTTTGTTTCATGTTTTTTTTCTTTTCAACTTTTTATTTGATAAAAACAATTCTTTTTTCTATTTTACTATCTTGTATAGCTTCAGATATTGGAGGGTATATTGTCGGTAAAAATCTAAAAGGTCCAAGGCTTACAAAAATAAGTCCCAATAAAACTTATTCTGGTGCTGCAGGATCTTTAATTTTTTCATCCGCAATATTATCCGGTTCAATATTTTTTTTTACAAATAACTTTAATTTTAAAATAATTATTTGTGCAATGTTGATTTCTATTGCATGCCAGATAGGAGATCTTTTATTCTCTTTTCTTAAAAGAAAAGCAAAACTAAAAGACACTGGAAATATTTTACCTGGTCATGGAGGTGTTTTAGATAGGATAGATGGATATTTATTGGGAATTCCAGTTGGACTTTTGTCTTTGATTCTTTTTTTATAATGAAAAAAAAAATTTCTATATTAGGTTCGACAGGTTCGGTAGGGTTATCATCTTTAAAAATAATCGATAAACAAATTAATTTATTTGAACCGTATTTGTTTTCAGCAAATAAAAACTTCAGTCTTATTTGCAAACAAATAATAAAATATAAACCAGAAATTTTTATTATAAACGAAAAAAATACATATGAGAAAGTAAAAGAGAAATTTAAGAATAAGAAAATTAAAATAAGAAATAATTTCAATTTAAATATTAAAAAAAAATCAGAAATTACTATTTCAGCTATACCTGGCATTGCCGGATTATATCCAACATTACAAATTATGAGATCAACCAAAAAAATGTTAATAGCAAATAAGGAGTCTATAATATGTGGTTGGGAACTAATAAAAAATAAATCTAAGAAAACATCTACAAAAATTATTCCTATTGACTCTGAACACTTTTCAATTTTTAGTTTACTCAAAGGGCATAGTGTTAATGAAATTAATAAAGTGTACCTAACAGCTTCTGGAGGGCCTTTTTTAAATTTTTCAAATCAACAACTAAAGATCGTTAAACCCCATCAAGCATTAAAACATCCAAAGTGGAAAATGGGAAAAAAAATTACTATTGACTCAGCAACCTTAATGAACAAAATTTTAGAATTAGCTGAGGCTCAAAAACTATTCAATATACCTAACGAAAAAATTGAAATTTTAATTCACCCTCAATCATTAGTACATGCAATTATAGATTTTAAAAATGGTTTAAAAAAATTTATATATCATGAAACTTCTATGTTAGTGCCAATTGCTAATGCAATTTTCGAAAAAAACTTTGAAATTAAAAATATCTTAAACATTAGAGGTGCTAAAATTAAAAATTTATATTTTGATGATGTTAATGTTAAGACATTTCCAATAATAAAGTTGAAAAATCGTATTAACGAGTATCCTTCGTCTTCAATTATTATAAATGCATCAAATGAAATATTAGTTGATCAATTTCTTCATAAAAAACTACCTTTTTTGAATATAAGTAAAATCATAATGGATATACTTGGACATAGAAATTATAAAAAATATGCGATACAAAGACCCAAAAATATTAATCAAATTAAAAAAATAGATTTTTGGGCAAGAGAGGTTACTTTAAACAAAATTTTAAAAAATGTTAAAAATTAAACTTATCACTTTCATATTTTATTTTATTTTAATTAATAACGTAATCGCTGAAGTAGTAAATAAAATAGAGATCAAAGGGAATAAAAGAGTTAGCTCTGAAACAATTAAAGTATATGGACAAATAAAGCCTTTAAACTCTGATTTTAGTGCTAGTGATATTAATAATATTTTAACAAATCTTTATGAAACAAATTTTTTCGAAAATATCGACATAGAGATAAAAAACAATGTATTAAAAATTAATTTAGTAGAATATCCTTTAATTAACCAGATTATTATTATCGGTGAACTAAATTCAAATATACAAAAACAAATTAAAGATGTTATCAGTCTAAAAGAAAAAAACTCATTTATTCGAAATAATTTAAATAATGATATTAATTTAATAAAAAATTTATATTCATCCATAGGTTATAAATTTGCAAAGATAGATTCAAAGGTAAGAAAAATAGATGAAAATAATTATGATATCGCTTTAGAGATCTCCAAAGGTGATTTAACCAAAATTAAAAAAATCTATTTTATTGGTGATAAAAAAATTAAAGAAAGAAGACTAAGAGATGTTATAGTTAGTGAAGAAAGTAAATTTTGGAAAGTAATTTCAAAAAATACAAGGTTTAGTGAAAATCAAATTTCTTTGGATGAAAGACTTTTACTAAATTATTACAAAAGCTTAGGATACTATGATGTTAAGATTAATACTGCGCAAGCAGAGATATTAAATTCAAGTGATGTTAATTTAACTTTTAGCATAAATGCTGGTAACCGTTTCACATTTAATAAAATAGAAACTATTGTTGACTCAACATTTAATAAATCAATCTTTTTTCCTTTAGAAAATATTTATAGAGAAATTATTGGTGATTACTATTCACCTACTAAGGTCACAAAAGTTCTTAAAGAAATAGATCAATTAATAGCTGAAAATAATCTTCAATTTGTTGAACATGAAGTCATTGAGACTATTACCAATGATGAAATTAATTTAAAATTCAATATTAGAGAAGGACAAAAAGTTTTGGTAGAAAGAATTAATATCAAAGGAAACAACGTAACTAACGAAAGCGTAATAAGATCAGAGTTATTATTAGATGAGGGAGATCCCTTTACAGACTTAAATCTAGATAAATCAATAGCTAAACTTAAATCTAGAAATATATTTAAAACAGTTAAGTCTAGCACACTTACTGGTTCAAAAAATGATTTAAAAATAATTGATATCTATATAGAAGAAAAACCAACAGGGGAAATTAGTGCTGGCGCAGGAGTAGGGACTAGTGGTGGGACTATAGCATTTAATGTCACAGAAAATAATTGGTTGGGCGAAGGAAAACAAGTTGGAGTAGATTTTGAAATGAGCGAAGAGTCTTTGAAAGGACAGTTTACTTATACAAATCCAAACTACGATTTTTTAGGCAATTCAGTTTCTTACTCTATCAGAAATACTACAAATGATAAACCTGACCAGGGTTATGAAAATAGTATTTTTGGCATAGGCGCTTCAACAAAATTTGAGCAGTTTAATAATGTTTTTGCTAACCTAGGTATTAATTTATCCTACGATGACCTGAGAACAACCTCAAACGCTTCCTCATCATTACAAAAACAAAGCGGAGAATTTTCAGAACTTTCTGCAAGTTACGGATTGCTATACGATAGAAGAGATAGAAGTTTTATGCCAACTAGTGGATCAGTAATCGCTTTTAACCAAATTTTACCAATTTATGCTGATAAACCATTTATTGATAATACTATTACAGCAAGTTTCTACAATTCATTTAGCGAGAACTACATTGGATCAAGTAAGTTTTTAATATCTGCAATTACTGGAATAGCTGATGAAGACGTCAGAATAAGTAAAAGAAAAACCTTAAGCACAAGAAGGCTAAGAGGTTTTGAAAGAGGTAAAGTAGGCCCAGTGGACTCCGATGATCATATTGGAGGTAATTATTCAGCATCAGCAAATTTTGATCTTTCATTACCTAACTTTTTACCAGAGTCTTCGAATACCGACGTATCATTATTTTTAGATTTTGCAAATGTTTGGGGTGTTGATTATGACGATACAATTGATGATGGAAGTAAATTAAGATCATCAACCGGATTGAGCGCAAGTTGGATTTCACCTATTGGCCCTATGACCTTTACTTTATCACAAAATTTGTCTAAAGCTTCAACTGATAAGACAGAATCATTTAACTTCAACTTAGGAACTACATTTTAATGCAAAACATTTCAAAAAAAATCTTTATAATATTATCAGTCTTTTTTATAACGTTAAATATTCATGCAGAGACACCTCACTTCCTAGATTTTAAGTATGTTTTAAACGAAAGCAGTGCTGGTAAAAAGGCACAAACAGAACTTAAAAACAGGTTGGACAAAGGCATAAAAAATTTAAGAGAAAAAGAAAAAAAATTACAAGAAGATGAAAAAAAGATCATAAGTCAAAAAAAAATATTAAAAGCAGAAGAGTATAAAAAGAAAGTAAATGAACTAAGATCAAGTGTTTCTAGTTTACAAAAGGAAAGAAAAAATCTTATCGAAACAACCTCAAAACTTAGAAATAAGGCAAGAAATGTACTTTTAAAAAATTTAAATCCAGTAATTAAAGAATACATGGTAGAAAAAAAAATTAGAATGGTAATAGACAAAAAAAGTCTATTACTAGCTGATGATAACCTTGATATTACTAAAGATATTGTTTCAAGATTAAATAAAAAGTTAAAGTCGATAAGTTTGAATTAGTTTAAATGAAATCTATTTCTTTTTTTTCAAAAAAGAATTTAAGTTTAAGAGAAATATTTTTAAACTCAAAAATAAATAAAAATTTTATAGTAAATGATGTTAAACCTCTTGATACAGCTAAAAATAAAGATCTAACTTTTTTTGACTCTATTAAATATAAATCTATGGCAGCTAAAACAGCTGCCGGTGCTTGCATTACAACTAAATCTTTTGAAAAATTTATACCGGCAAAAGTTGAAAAAATTATTGTTAAAAATGTTTTACTAGAATTAGCCCATGTTCTAAAAAAAATCTACTCAAATGCTGATATAGATTATCCAGATTTTACCTTAAAAAAAGCAATTAAGAAAAAATACAAAACTGTTAAATTTGGTAATAATGTTTTAGTTGGAAAAAATGTTAAAATTGGAAATAATACGGTAATTGGATCGAATACTATAATTGAAAAAAATGTAATTATTGGCAAAAATTGTATTATAGGTTCTGGAAACATTATTAAGAATACTTTGTTAGGAGATCGAGTGGTGACTCAAGATAATTGTAAAATTGGTCAAAAGGGATTTGGATTTATACCAATAAAAGGTAAAAACATAAAATTTCCTCACATAGGAAAAGTGATAATTGGAAACGACGTTGAAATAGCTTCTGGGTGCACAATTGATCGTGGTTCGGTAGATGATACGTTAATAGGCAAAAATACATATTTAGATAACCAAGTACATATTGCTCATAACGTAAAAATTGGAGATAATTGTATGATTGCTGGGCAAGTAGGTTTTGCTGGAAGTTCAACTGTGGGAAGCAATGTTTCAATAGGTGGTCAAGCAGGTATATCTGGCCATCTAAAAATAGGAAATAATGTAAAAATTGGTGGAGGAAGCGGAGTTGTTAAAGACATTGAAGACAATCAGATCGTCATGGGTTACCCAGCTGTAAAATTCAGGGATTTTTTAAAAAAAAATAAAAAAATTAACAATGAGTAAAACAGAAATAGATAAAAAAAAAATAGAGTCTCTATTACCTCATAGAGAACCGATGTTACTTATTGATAAATTAACTAAAATTGTTCCATTAAAATCTGCAACAGCAATAATGTATGTTAAGAAAAATGGTTTTTACGTACAAGGACATTTTCCTGGTCAACCTGTGATGCCTGGTGTTTTAATTGTGGAGGCTTTTGGTCAAGCTGCCGCTGCTTTGACAGCTCTTGGAATTGACCCTAAAGAGTACGCAAATAAATTAGTTTACTTAATGGGAGTAGACAAAGCTAGATTTAGAAATCCTGTAATTCCAGACTGTGAACTTCATCTAGAAATAGAGGCTATTAGATCACATGGTAGAGTCTGGAAATATAAAGGAACAGCAAAAGTTGACGGAAAAAGAATGGCAGACGCTGAGTGGTCAGCAACAATTGTAGATAGGAAAGAATGATACATAATTCAAGTGTAATCGATAAAAAAGCTAAAGTATCTAAGACAGTTAAAATTGGTCCGTTTTGTTATGTTGGGCCTGAAGTAGAATTATCTGATGATGTGGAATTAGTTTCCAATGTACATGTTGAAGGTAATACAAAAATAGGAAAAGGAACAAAAATATTTCCATTCGCAAGCATCGGTACTCAACCTCAAGATCTTAAATTTAAAAATGAAAAAAATAGCTTAATAATAGGCGAGCAAAATGTTATTCGAGAGTATGTAACTATAAATCCAGGTACAGAGGGAGGAGGTTCAAAAACAGAAATCGGCAATAGCTGTCTATTTATGATTTCTTCTCATGTTGCTCATGATTGTAAAATAGGAAACAATGTTATAATTGCAAACAATGTTCCTCTTGGAGGTCACGTTACTATTGAGGACTCTGTAGTAATTGGAGGCAATTCTGCTGTTCAACAGTTTACAAGAATTGGAAGATTAGCAATGATTGGGGGAATGACAGGTGTACTTAAGGACGTGACACCTTTTGCTTTATCAATTGGAAACAGAAACTATTTACAAGGCTTAAATCTTATTGGTTTACGAAGGAAAAAATATGATAATAAAAAAATTATGGGACTAGATAAGGCCTATAAAGAAATTTTCTCTTCAAAGAATCTACATGAAAATTTAAGTAAAATTAACGGTGAGTATAAAGACAATGAACTCGTTTCAGAAGTGATAAGATTTATCGAAAAAGATAAAAAAAGACCTATTTGCTCACCACAAAATTAAATTATGATTGGTCTAATTTTTGGAGAAACTGATTTTCCAAAGTATATACGTAAAAAAATTAAAAATAAAAAAAAATATATAATAATTGATCTAACTAATAAAAATTTTTTTAAAAAAGATAAAAACTCTTTTAAAGTCTCAATCGGTCAATTTGGAAAAATAATATCCATTTTAAAAGAAAATAATTGCAAAAAAGTTTTATTTGCAGGAAAAGTCAACAAACCTAAATTTTCACAACTTAAATTAGATCTGAAGGGAGTTTACTACATATCAAAAATTATTAAAAAATCGAAAATTGGAGACGCTGCAATTTTGAAAGAAATAATTAATATTTTTAAAAAAGAAGGTATAAAAACAATAAGTTCAACTTTTTTTACACCAGAACTTAATTTGCAAAGAGGGAACTATACAAAATATAAACCCAATATCGATGATAAGAAGAATATTAAAAATGCAATTGAGTTTTTGAATAAATCTAAGCCATATAGCTATATCCAAGCTGCCGTAGGTAGGAATAATTTAGTTATTTTAGAAAAGCGAAAAGGTACACAAGATATGCTTAAAAATATTAAAAAACAGAACAATAAAAATAATGGTGTATTAGTTAAATTTCCCAAAAAAAAACAAGACAAAAGAATAGATCTGCCTACTGTTGGTTTACACACTTTGAAGCAATGTAAATCAGCTGGTTTGAAAGGAATAGTATTAAAACATAATAATAATATTTTTTTAGATAAGAATGAAGCAATTAATTTTGCAAATAAAAATAAGATGTTTATTTTAGTAAAATGAAAAAAATTATTTTATTTTTAATTATAATTTTTACTCAAACTTTGAATCTTAAAGCTGAAGATTTTAAATTAAATCAGATAATTTCAGGGTTTAATGGCCCATGGAGTTTTACTTTTAAAAATGAAAATGAAATCCTTGTAACCGAAAAATCTGGTCAAATTTTATTTGTTAATTTAAATGATAAAATAATAAAAAAACTAAGCCACAATTTAGATATATTAGAAGACGGGCAAGGAGGATTGCTTGAAATACTTTATCACAACGAAATAATTTTTGTTTCCTATTCGGAAAATAGAGGAAATGGTAAATCAAGCACTTCAGTTGCTTCTGCTAATTTCGATCATAAAAATTTAAATTTTAAAAATATTTTCAGAGCTGAACCACCTATAAATTCTGGTTATCATTTTGGATCAAGACTTGTTATAAAAGATAATTTCCTATTCATTACTGCTGGTGAAAGAGGAAAAGGCATGATTGCACAGGATCCAACAAAACATCCTGGTAGTATTATCAGAATACATTTAAATGGCAGAATTCCAAAAGATAATCCAAAATTTAAAGGCAGGAACAATTGGTTACCAGAAATTTTTCAAATTGGTGTAAGGAATCCCCAAGGAATGGATGTATCACCTTATGATAACAAAATTTATTTAACAAATCATGGAGCTAGAGGCGGCGATTGGTTTGGTGAAGCTAAGCATGGCGAAAACTATGGTTGGAAAATTTTAGGATGGGGTGGAATAAATTATACAGGAACAAAAATTGGACCTAAATGGAAACCAGGATTTACAAAAGCTATTAAATATTGGGTGCCTTCAATAGCGGCAAGTTCGATGATTATATACAAAGGAGATGAATTTAAAGAATGGAATGGTGATGCTTTGATAACTTCCCTTAAAGATCAATCTCTTAGAAAAATAAAATTTAAAGAAAATGAATTTTTTGATGAAAAAATTATATTTAAGGACAATATTGGAAGAATAAGAGATATAGAAATTCAAGAAAAGACAGGAGAAATTTTTCTTTTAACAGATGAAGGTTCTATTTGGAGACTGCAAAAGTGAAAAAAATATTTATTTTAACAGGTGAAGCATCAGGAGATAAATTGGCATCAAAAGTTATAAGTGAATTAAGTAAACTAAATTCAAATATAGAATACTTATCAGTTGGAGGCGAAAATTTGAAAAAGTTAGGTATAAGATCTATTTATGATCTTAAAGAAATAACTTACTTGGGCTTTACCAATGTATTATTAAATATTTTTAAGATTAAGAAAAAAATTAATGAAACAGTTGAGGCCATAGAAAGTTTTAAACCTGATATATTATTCACCGTCGACAGCCCTGATTTCACATTAAGAGTTGCAGAAAGGGTAAAGAAAAGTAATACTAATATTAAAACAATTCATTATGTAGCCCCTCAAGTATGGGTATGGAGAGAGGGAAGAATTAAGAAAATAAAAAAATTTATAGACCATATATTGTTATTATTTAATTTTGAAAAAGCATACTTCGACAAGGAAAACATGAGTAATGAGTTTGTAGGACATCCATTATTAGATGACAAAGAAGATAAAGCAATAGATATAAACCAAGTTATAGGAAAAAATAAAGCTTTAATATCTGTTTTTCCTGGTAGTCGAAAATCTGAAATTGAAGTTTTAACACCTGTCTTATTAGAAGCAATTAAACTGTTAAATTTAAGCAACAAAGATATAACCTATGTCTTTCATTCAACAAAAGAATATTTATCTTCTATACAAACACATATTTCTAAAAGTAAATTAATCAATTGTGAAGTAATAAGCGATGATAAAATTAAAACTCATATACTTAGGAAGTCAATATTTGCAATAGCAAAATCTGGAACAGTTTCTTTAGAAATTTGTAATTTAAAAATTCCATCTATAATTTTATATAAGATGAATCTCATTAATTTTTTTATAGTAAAAATTTTAGTTAAAACAAAATTTGCTAATATTATTAATATAGCTGCTAAAAAAGAGATTATACCTGAATTGTTGCAAGGAAAGTGCAATCCAAAAAATATTTTTAATAAAGTTACCTATTTTCTTGATAATCCGAAAAAAATGGAGGAACAAATCAATGAAACTCAATTAATTTTAAAAAGTTTTAAAACTACCAATTCTTCTGCACATCAAGCGGGATTATCTCTAAATAAATTTTTATAAAATCTAATTAATTTTGGCAGACTTTAATACCTCATCGCAAATTTTTTGAGTTTTAATTCCCTCACTCAAAAACAAATTTTTATTTGAATAAGCAAATTTTTGTAAACATC
>NTJK01000012.1 GCA_002457475.1 Pelagibacterales bacterium MED-G43 | reverse complement strand
ATAGATCAAAAAACCTTTAAAATTAGCCATTTTTTAAGCCATTAGCGTTATTCATCTTGATTAATTTACATTTATAAAATAAACAGTTCGAGCCAGATAATTGGATTGTCGCTATTAGTATTTTAATAGAGGAAAGTCCGGGCTCCATAAAGACACAGTGCCAGTTAACTGCTGGCGGAGGTGACTTCAGGGATAGTGCCACAGAAAATAAACCGCCTTATCAAGGCAAGGGTGAAACGGCGAGGTAAGAGCTCACCGGTTTTTTGGTAACAAAAAACGCACGGCAAACCCCACTGGGAGCAAGGTTAAATAGAGAAGACATTGTGTGCAAACACTAAAAACAGTCTTTAGTTAGTCTTCTGGGTTAACCGCTTGAGCTTAAGTGTGAATTTAAGCCTAGAGAAATGACATCTTCAATGACAGAACCCGGCTTATAGATTATCTGGCACTTTAGCTAATTTGAGTGTTCTCTTTTTGTACTTTTATTAGTTTATAAACTTATTGACTAATCATTAAAAACCCATACTATCCCAAATAATCCCAATATGGAGGATAAATTGGAAAAATTAAAGTTTAAAGGATTTTTAAAAAAAAATGTTTTTATCAAGTTTCGAAAACAAAATAGACAAGAAAGGACGAGTTTCAGTGCCTTCGACATTTAGATCTCATCTTAACTCAATGGGTTATAATGGTTTTATAAGCTACCCATCTTTTAATCACCCAGCTCTGGAAGCTTGCGCTCAAGACAGAATAGAAAAACTTTCCAACACAATTGACTCTTTAAATCCGTTTGAGGAAAAAAGAGACTTTTTTGCTACATCGATTTTATCGGAAAGTGAAAATTTACAATTTGATACTGAAGGTAGAATTTCCTTGTCAGAAAAATTACTAAAACATTCTAATATTAAAAACACTGCTTTATTTGTTGGTCTAGGAAAAACATTTCAAATTTGGGAGCCTAAAAACTTTGAGAAATTTAAAATTGTTGCAAGAAAAAAAGCCTTCCAAAATAGATCTAATTTAAAATGGGAAACTAAACTGAAGGGAGAGATAAAATGAGTATAAATATCGGTGGAGGAGAACTTAAAGAGTTGAAGCCTAGAATATTAGTCTTAGGTGTTGGTGGTGCCGGTGGAAACGCTATTAACGCAATGATAGAGTCCGGTATGACAGGCGTTGAGTTCGTCGCTGTAAATACAGATGCACAAGATTTAAAAATGAGTAAAGCCGATGCAAAAATTCAAATCGGTATGAATTTGACAAAAGGTTTAGGAGCAGGTGCGAAACATGATATTGGTCAAGCTGCTGCTGATGAGTCAATGAATGAAATTACAAGTTATATTCAAGGCGCAAATATGGTTTTTATAACTTCAGGAATGGGCGGAGGGACAGGCACTGGAGCATCACATGTTATAGCAAGAGCGGCCAGAGAGCTAAATATTTTAACTGTAGGCGTAACAACACTACCATTCTCATATGAAGGCCCTAAAAGAATGAGAAGAGCTTTAGAGGGTTTAGAAGAATTTAAAAAGCATTTGGATACTGTAATTGTCGTGCCTAATCAAAACTTATTTAAAATTGCTAATGAAACGACAACTTTTGAGCAATCATTCAATTTATCTAATAATGTATTAAAACATGGAGTTCAAAGCGTAACAGATTTAATGGTGAGACCAGGAATGATAAATTTAGATTTTGCCGACGTAGAAACAGTTATGACCGCATCGGGTAAAGCTATGATGGGAACTGGAGAAGCAGAAGGAGAAAATAGAGCCATGGCAGCCACAGAAATGGCTTTGAACAATCCCTTAATAGACGAGTACTCACTACAGGGGGCAAAAGGTCTTTTGATCAATATAACAGGTGGGAATGACCTTACTTTGTTTGAAGTAGATCAGTCAGTTAACAAAATAAGAGCCGAAGTTGATCCTGAAGCTGAATTAATATTTGGTGCAATTAAAGATGAAAATATGACAGGGAAAATTAGGGTGTCTATTGTTGCAACAGCACTTGATGGACACAAAACCGAAAATAAGACAGTCTTAAATATGTTTTCAAGAGTTCAAAATAGAAATACAGGATTTTCTGAAAATTTATTTTCTCAAAATCCGAGAGTAGATAATAATACTTTAAGTTCAATTGATGGAGCTACAGCCTTAAAGCTCGATGAAAGCTATCAATTAGATGAAGATCAAGAGCAAACTAATCCTTTAAATAACGATATTGATAATGTTTTTGACAGCGAAAGTTCAACAGAAGCCCCGGCTTCAATGGGCCATGTTTCTAATAATTTTCCATCTGGTGTATCAATTGAAAGTGCATCTTATATGGAAAATAACAACTTAGTGAATAATGATAGCGATTTATCATTAAATATAAATAATGAGGAAGAACCTATGCCAAAATTATTTTCTGAAGAACAAAGTGATTTAACAGATGAAATTACAACAGAGGATAATCGTCAAAAAAACAATGACACAGATCAGCTATTTGACCAAGATATTAATGAGGAAGAAGATTTTGAAATTCCTGCCTTTTTAAGGAAACAAAAGTTTTAATGTTTCAATTTTATATTAATGAACAATCAAACCACATCACTGGAATACTCCCATTTTCCAGTGATGCTGAATGAAGTTTTAAAAATATCTTCACCAATAACAAATAAAAAATTTATAGATTGTACATTTGGTGGAGGAGGCTACTCAAAAGAAATCTTAAAGTTTTCAAAAACTAATATCAAAGCAATAGATAGAGATAAAAAAACACTATCCTTGGGAAAAAAACTGGAGCAAAGTTTTCCTAATAGATTCAGATTTTATCAGATTAAATTTAGTCAACTAGACTCTATCTCAGATGATCATGTCGACGCGGTCATATTTGATTTGGGTTTATCATCCATTCAATTGGATGATCTTGAAAGAGGTTTTTCTTTTAAATCGAATAAAAAGTTAAACATGACAATGGGGCTTAATGAGATATCAGCTTTAGATGTAATTAATAACCTTGATGAAGGAAATTTAAAATTAATTATAAAAATTTTAGGAGATGAAAAGGAAGCTTCTAAAATAGCTAAAAACATTGTTTCTTATAGAAATGTTAAAAAAATTACGAATACATCAGAATTAGTTAAGATTATCGAAAAAAGTAAAAAGAAAATTCATACCAAAAAAATAAACCCATGCACCAAAACCTTTCAAGCTTTAAGAATTTTTGTAAATAAAGAAATTACCGAATTAATTTATGGAGTAGTAAATGCTACTAAAAATTTAAAACCAGGTGGTAAAATTTTAGTAATTAGTTTTCACTCCCTTGAAGACAGAATTATAAAATATTACTTTACTAACTTTTCTAAAAACAAATCTCGACCATCACGATATTTACCTGAAAGTAAAATTGCAGAAACTGCCTTGTTTGATGAATATAAAAATAAAATATTCAGACCTTCTAAAAAAGAGATAGAACAAAATAATAGATCTAGATCGGCAAAATTAAGATTTGCAGTTAGAAGTAATAATAAATTTGAATATCCAAAAGATTTAATCACAAAATTTAAAAAATATTTAGATTTGGAAGCAATAAATGTTTAAAAAAAAATTTATAATTTCAACAATAGTTTTTATTATTTTTTTACTTATAACTTCGGCTATTAAAAATCAAACAAGAATTATTGAAAAAAATATTTCAAGTTTGAATACTAAAATTCTAGCAAAGAAAAAAAATATTAACGAAGCTCAAATGGACTTTTATTATTTAACATCTCCTGCGGAAATCGAGAAAAGATTGAATTTAATAGGTTTTGACAATTATAAACCAATTAAACTATCAAATATATTTTTCGAAATTTCTGAATTTTATAAAATTCAAAATAAAACAACAAATCTAAAAAAATTAGATGAAAAAAAAATTAAAAAAAAATAATAATAGCAATCAAACAAGTTTTTACTTCGAGGATTATTTAGAAACAAATAAAAAAAATAAGAAATTAAAAAAAGCAAATAATTTTCAAGATAGAATTTACATATTATTTTTTTTCTTTTTTTGTTTAGTATTAATATTTTCAATTAAAATTACACATATATCACTCTATGAAAAAAATATTTTCAACTTTGAAAAACAAACCTCTCAATTCTCTTTAATCAGAAGAGATATTGTAGATAGAAATGGTGCAATTATTTCAAGAAATATTAATACCTTTCACGCTGCTGTTGACCCAAAATTAGTAAAAGATAAGAAAAATTTTTTAATAAAATTAAGGTTAAACTTTCCAGAGCTTCCTTTTGAAGAAATTAAGAGCAAATTGAATCAAAAAAAATATTTTCGTTTAAAGAAAAGGATAGATCAAATTGAAAAAGATAAGTTTTGGGCCCTTGGAGAAAAGGCAATTAAGTTTGAACCTTTTCAAGCTAGAATGTATACACATGGAGATTTATTTAGTCATATTGTAGGTCAAGTTGACTATGATAATTACGGAATTTCTGGACTAGAAAAATATTTCGATAAACAATTAAAAAATAAACAACAAATTAATAAGCCTCTAAGATTAACTTTAGATAGCAACGTTCAATACATCATTAACAAAGAATTAAAAAAGGCAATGAAAACTTTTGATTCTACTGGGGGTGGAGCTTTATTATTGGATGTGAATAACGGCGATATTATCTCTTTAGTATCATTACCTAATTTTAATATTAATCAAAGAACAACAATAAAAGATAAAAAATTCATTAACAAAATCACCAAAGGAGTATATGAGCTTGGTTCAATTTTTAAAACATTTACAGTAGCGTTAGCGCTTGAAAATAAATTAGTCGAAACAGATACAATTATTGAGGATATTCCAAAAAAAATTAGGTGCTCAATTCATGAAATTACAGATATAAAAGAACATCCAAAGAATCTTTCTGTCGAAGAAATATTAGTCAGATCTTCTAACGTGGGTTCAGTTTTTTTAGCAAAAAAAATTGGGGTAGATAATTATAAAAAATTTATAAAAAAAACAAAATTAACCAATAATCCAGAAATAGAACTGGAGGAAGTTGGAGTGCCACATCAAATTAAATGGGATAAATGTAAATTGGAAACTATTTCTTTTGGTCATGGTATTACAACCACACCATTACAAGCTACAGCTTTATATGCGGCTATGAGCAATGGTGGTAAATTAGTTATCCCAAGTTTAATTAAAGATAGAAAAATTAAAAAATCAGAAACAATAATTTCAAATGAAACAAGCAATAAATTAAGCATAATTTTACGAAAAGTTGTTAATAGTAAAAATGGTACTGCGAGTTTAGCTGATAAAGACGGATATTATGTTGGTGGAAAAACTGGTACTGCCGAAAGTTATGGTAATAAAAAAAACAGAATAAATACATTTATTTCAATTTTTCCCGCTTTTAAACCTAATTATGCTTTATTAGTTATGTTGGAAAACCCTAAGATCAATAGTGATTTAATATATAATTATAGAGGCGTTAAAACAAAAGCACCTTACAATACATCGGGCTGGAATGCTGTTTATGTGGCGGGCAAAATAATAGAAAAAATTGGACCAATTTTAGCCATAAATAATAAAGAGTTTACAGATCTGTATGTTGCTGAAAAATTTAATTAAAAATATCTCAAAAGATAAAAAGGATATAATCGTTACAGGCCTTTCAACTAATAGCAAAGCAATCAAAAAAAACTTTATTTTTTTTGCAATTAAAGGAAGTGCTTTTAATGGTGAAAGATTTATCAAAGAGGCGGTTAAAAAAGGTGCATCCGTTGTTATTTGTTCTAAGAGTTGTAAATTTAAAGATAAAAAAGTAAGTATAATTAAGACTAAAGATGTAAGATATTTTTTAAGTAAAATAGCTTCAAAATTTTATAATCTTAAACCTAAAAATATTATAGCAGTAACTGGAACTAATGGTAAAACTTCTGTCGCTGATATATTTTATCAAATATTAAGAATTAACAATATTCCTGTCGCAACAATTGGCACTTTAGGTATAAAATTTAATAATAAAATTATTAAAAGCAATTTAACCTCTCCTGATACAATAACACTTCACAAACAATTATATTATTTGAAAAAGAAAAAAATCGATAACGTAATAATTGAAACATCTAGTCACGGTCTTGATCAGAAAAGACTTCATCACTTAAAATTTAAAGGGGGCATTTTCACAAATTTTAGTCAAGACCATTTAGATTATCACAAAACAATGAAGTCATATTTAAATGCAAAGCTCATATTGTTTAAAGAAATACTTAGTAAAAAATCTGTAATTATTTCTGACAGTAAAATTAAACCGTTTAACATATTAAAAGAAATAGCCAAAAAAAATAAATTAAAACTTCAAGACATTCGTGAAGAACTTATAAAAATTAAAAAGTTTTCAATTAAATACAAAAGTGACTTTAAAATTAAAAATTTAGCTATGGCAATTAAAGCTGCAAAATTATGTGGTTTGAAAGAAAAATCTATTTATAAAACATTAAAAAAATTAAAAGATGTCGATGGAAGGCTTGAACTTGTTAGAAAGTTCTCAAATAATATTAAAGTTTTTATAGACTATGCTCATACGCCTGACGCTTTATTGAAAACTCTACAGTCATTAAAAAGTAATTATATAAGCGGTATTAATTTAGTTTTTGGTTGTGGAGGTGATAGAGATAAAAAAAAGAGAAAGATAATGGCAAAAATTGCTAATAATAATTGTAAAAAGATTTATGTCACTGATGACAATCCAAGAAATGAAGACCCAAAAAAAATTAGAAATCATCTTTTAAAATATATTAAAAAAAATAAAGCTTTTAATATCGGAAGTAGAGCATTGGCTATTAAAACAGCTATACAGAATGCAGACCCTAATGAAATTATACTTATCGCTGGAAAAGGTCATGAAGAACATCAAGTTTATAAAAATAAAAAATTAAAGATTTCTGATAAAAAAATTGTAAAGAAAATTAATTTAAAATTTTTATATAAAAATGAAAAGCAAAAAAATTATTTTGAAAATAGGCTAATATTTAAAAAAATTTTTAGAAAAGAAATACCTGTAAATTTTAATGGTCTCACAATAGACACAAGAACACTTAAAAAAGATAATCTTTTTTTATCCATTAAAGGTAAAAACCATGATGGAAATGAATTTATTTATGATGCTATAAAAAAAGGTGCTGGCTGTATAGTCTCCTCTTCAATTATTAAAAAAAAAAATAAAAAAATAATTAAAACAAAAAACGTAATCTCTTTTTTGAATCACTTTGCTAAATTAAAAAGAGAGTTTTCATCAGCTAAAATTATAGCAATTACAGGAAGCGCTGGCAAAACATCATTGAAAAATATGCTTAATGATTTATTAAAAGTTTTTGGAAAGACAAGCTGTTCTCCTAGATCTTTTAATAATCACTTGGGTGTTCCAATAAGTTTATCAAACTTAAATCATTCTGATGAATTTGGAATTTTTGAAGTTGGTATGAGCAAAGCTGGAGAAATAAAAAAATTGAGCCATTTAATCAGACCACATATTGGAGTAATAACAAATATTGGTGAGGCTCATTTAGAAAATTTTAAAAACGTTTCTGAAATAGCAAAGGCAAAGTCAGAAATTATTGAAAACATTGAAACTGGTGGAACGATTGTTCTAAATAGAGATGATAAATTTTTTAATTATCTATCTAAAAAAGCAAAAACTTTGAATCTTAAAATTTTAACTTTCGGTATAAATAAAAATTCAGACATTCGCTTAAAAAAAATAACTAAAGAAGGAAGTACATCAAAAATATTTATAATTATTGGTGATCAAAAATTAAATTTAAGAATTGGGGATTTAAATATTTTTAACATACTATCGTCAATAGCAATTTTGAAAGAACTTGGTTTAAATATTTCAGCAATTAAGAATAAATTTAAAGACATTGAACCTTCAGAAGGAAGAGGAAAAAAATATTCAATTTCTAGGTTTAAGAAAAAATTTAAATTAATCGATGAAAGCTATAATGCCAGTCCATTGTCTGTAAAAAATGCAATTCAAAAATTAAGCATGATCAAAAATGCAAAATTTAAGAAATTCTTAATACTTGGAGATATGTTAGAACTAGGTTCTAAATCTATAAAATATCATAAGGATTTGTCAAAAGTTATTAACAACTCTGATATTGATAAAGTATTCATTAAAGGAAAAAAAACAATTTTCACTTATAAGCATCTTAATAAAGATAAAAGAGGAAATATTTTGCAAAATATCGAAGATATAGATTTGAGTTTAAATGGAATAATATCTAACAACGATTACTTGATGATCAAAGGTTCTAATGCAACAGGACTAAATGATTATAGTAAAAAAATGATTAAAGGAATTTAAATGCTATTCAATTTATTTACATCTTTGATAGATCAATATTCATTTTTAAATGTATTTAAGTATTTAACCTTTAGGACTGGTTTATCTTTAATTACATCTCTCGTAGTTGTATTTATTATTGGTGGTCCATTGATCAAATTATTTTCTGAAAAAATGATTACCGGACCAATAAGACAAGACGGCCCTATTGATCATATCATAAAAAAATCAGGTACACCTACAATGGGAGGTGTGATCATTATTATTGGGATAATATCAGGCACTATTTTATGGGCAGATTTAAAAAATGTTTATGTATGGACATTAATTTTTGTATCAGTTTCTTTAGGTGGTTTGGGATTATTAGACGACATATTAAAAATTAAATATGAAAACTCAAGAGGACTTAAATCTAGATATAAGTTTATCGGTCAGATTTTAATTGGAATAATTACACTACTAATTTTATTAAAATTTTCTGATCATGAATATTTGTATAATCTTTATTTTCCATTTTTTAAAAATTTAATATGGCATATGGGATTATTTTTTATTCCATTTGGTTTGTTTGTAATTATTGGAGCCTCAAACGCAGTAAATTTAACGGACGGTTTGGATGGATTAGCGACAGTGCCTGTAATGTTAGTAGCCCTATCTTTTACATTAATTTCTTATGTAGTCGGTAATACAATTTTTTCCGAATATTTAAAAATTCAATACATACCTGATGTAGGAGAATTGTCTATTTTTTGCGGATCAATAGTTGGATCATGTTTAGGTTTTCTTTGGTATAATGCTCCACCTGCAAAAATATTTATGGGAGATACTGGGTCTCTTTCCTTAGGTGGCTCATTAGCAGCTGTAGCAATTATTGTAAAACATGAAATCGTTTTATCTATTATAGGAGGATTATTTGTTTTAGAAACTATTTCAGTCATAATTCAAGTAGCTTCGTTTAAATTAACCGGAAAAAGAATTTTTAAAATGGCTCCAATTCACCATCATTTTGAAAAAAAAGGATGGGCAGAGTCAACAATTGTTATTAGATTTTGGATAATTGCAATTATTCTCGCTTTAGTTGGCTTAGCAACATTAAAATTAAGATAATTATGTCTCAAACAGCAAAACTAAAAGAACTATCGTTCCTAGTTTATGGTTTGGGAAAATCTGGCTTTTCTGTGATTAAATTTTTTGAAAAGAAAAAAATTTATAATTTTAAAGTGTGGGATGATCAACAAAAAAAATTATTCAAAAAATATAGAACAAAAAATTTGAATAAAACACTAAAACAAGTTGATTATATAGTATTAGCACCAGGTATTAGTTTAATTCAAAATAAAAGGCTCTATAAATTAAAAAAAAAAATAATTACTGACATTGATTTATTTTATTTAACTAATAATAAATCAAAAAGCATAGTTGTTACAGGAACTAATGGTAAGTCAACAACTTGTAAAGCGTTAGAACATCTTCTTAAAAAAAATAAAATTAAATGTTTCTTAGGCGGAAATATCGGAATTCCGATTTTAAGTTTAAAAAACACAAAAAATAGTTTTGTAATCATTGAAGCTTCTTCTTTTCAACTATCACACTCAAAGTTTATTCGTCCTGATTTTGCGATCTTTCTAAATTTATCTAATGATCATTTGGATTGGCATGGAAGTAAACACAAATATTTTAACTCAAAACTTAAAATTTTTAATCTTCAAACTAAAGATCATTATGCAATAATTAATAAAAAACTTAAAAAAAATTTTTTTCAAAAAAACTTTTTAAGTAAATTAATTATACCAGATCATAACAAATACAAAAAGATTATGAGAAAACTTAAGAATGATTATTTAAGATCAAAAATAAACGAGGAAAACATGAGTTTTATTTATACTTTTTCAAAGCTATTAAGGATAAAAGAAAATTCTTTTATCAACTCAATGAAATCATTCAAGGGACTACCACACAGATTTGAAATTTTTTTAAAAAAGAAAAATTATACTTTTATCAATGATTCTAAAGCGACTTCATTTGCAGCAACGGAGTTAGCCTTGTCTAGCTTTAAAAATATTTATTGGATTTTAGGCGGACTTCCAAAAAAAGAAGATAATATAGAATTAGATTTATATAAGAAAAATATTTTTAAATGTTATTTAATCGGCAAAAGTATAAATTTTTTTAAAAATAAAATAAAAAAAAAGATAAATTTTTCCATTACTAAAAATTTAAAGAATTCGATTATTCAAATCTCGAAAGACTCTAGGCTGCAAAAGCAAGATGCTAAATGTATTTTATTAAGTCCTGCAGCAGCGTCGTTTGACCAATTTATTAATTTTGAAAACAGAGGAGAGGAATTTAAAAAAATATGTAAAAAATATGCTTATAGATTCATTTAAATTTCAATTAATAAACTATTGGAGAAGTATAGATAAAAAAATATTGATCTGTTTTTTAATTTTATTTTTTTTGGGTTTATTTTTTTCATTTTCCTCAACGTCGTCACTAGCTGGTGAAAGACTCAATAAAGATTATTATTTCTTTTTCACCAAACATCTTCTGTATACGTGCTTGGCTTTAACAATAATGATTTTAATATCAGCTGTAAAAACCGAATTATTAACAAAACTGACCATACCCTTGTTTGTAATATCTTTTATTTTTTTGGCACTAGTTCCAATAGTTGGATTAGAGGTAAAAGGCGCCAAGAGATGGCTGGATCTTTATTTTTTTAGATTACAACCAATAGAAATATTGAAACCATTTTTTATGATAATGACAGTAAAAATATTAACTTTTAACAAATTTGAAAATTCTAAAATTAAGTATATTTTAAGTTTTATATTATTAGTTTCTGTTATAATTTTATTAATTGATCAACCAGATCTCGGCCAATCAATATTGTTATTATGTAGTTGGATAGCTACAGTTTTTGTTTCAGGAGTAAGCTTAATTTATATATTTTTATTTTTTTCAGTTTTTTTAATTTTTATATCTTCATTATTATTTTTTTTACCTGAGAAATTTGGATACATTACTAATAGGTTGGTTGCTTTTTTTGACTCAAGTCAGGGCGATAGATTTCAATCATCTTCAGCTCTTGATGCTATAAAATTAGGAGGATTGACTGGACAAGGAATGGGTGAAGGTATATTGAAAGAGAGTGTGCCTGAAGCACACACAGATTATGTTATCGCTGTAATTTCTGAAGAATACGGTTCTTTAGTTTCAATAATGATAATGGTTATCTTTCTTTATATTACGTTTAGAGTAATTAGAAATTGTTTTATTCAAGAAAATCAGTTTTTAAAATTTTCTTTAAGTAGTTTAGCAACATTATTGATTTTTCAAACATTCATTCACGCAGGTGTAAATACTAATTTATTGCCTACAACAGGTATGACTTTACCTTTTTTAAGTTATGGCGGTTCATCTTTGATTGGCAGCGCCATTTTAGCCGGTTTAGTTTTAAATTATACAAAAAATCTAACTTATTTATATGACTAAAAAAAAAATATTAATTGCAACAGGTGGAACGGGGGGGCATGTCTTTCCCGCTTACAGTCTAGCAAGTTACTTAATAAAAAATAATTACAATGTACAAATATCAACAGATACAAGGGGATATATTTTTTTAAAAAAATATAAAAATTTAAAAATAATTAATCTTCCTTTATCACCTTTAAAGAAAGGTATTTTTAATTTTTTATTTTCTATTGCGAAAATCTTTTATTCGATCATCACATCTTTCATATTCCTTTTATTTAATAGACCATCAGTTATTTTTGGCATGGGTGGTTATTCTTCTTTTCCAATATGCGTTGCAGCGTCTATTTTAAGAATAAAATTTGTTATTTATGAGAGTAACTTAATTATAGGGAAAGCTAATAAATACTTAATACCTTTTACAAAAAAAATTTTTGTATCATATAATGAGCTTGAGGGTATCTCAAAAAAATATAAAGATAAAATTTTTAAGATAGGAAACATTATTAGAGAGGAAATGATCGAATTCAAAATAAATGACCATCAACTAGATCAATCAAGTAGTATGAAGATTTTAGTTTTAGGAGGGAGTCAAGCTGCAAAAATTTTTGCGGAAGCTTTACCAGAAGTTTTTGAAAAATTAAAAAATTTTAAATTTCCCATTAAAATTTTCCAACAGTGCCTAAAGTCTCAAAACAATCAACTTTCACAATTTTACACAATTAACAAAATAGATCATGAAATATTTAATTTTACGGATAATATTATTAAATATTATTCCAAAGCAGATTTAGTTATTACACGTTCAGGTGCATCTGTTTTAGGTGAATTAATTAATGTTAAAAAACCTTTTATCTCAATACCGTTACCATCATCAGCAGATAACCATCAGTATAAAAATGCTCAATTTTATAAAACTAAAGGCTGTGGTTTTCTTTTAGATGAAAAGGATATCAAAAATAAGTTATTCGACTTAATTAGATATATTTTTAATGATAAGCTTACTATTAAAGAAATTTTATCAAATCAAAAACAATTTTCTGACAAAAATATATTTAGAAATTTGGAAAATCAATTAAAAGAAATTTTAAATGAAAAAAATTAATTTAGGTCAAAAAGATATTATTCATTTTATCGGCATTGGAGGGATAGGCATGAGTGGATTAGCTCAAATAATGAATAATATGGGATTCAAAGTTCAAGGTAGTGACCAAAATAAGAATAAAAATACAATTAATTGTACTAAATCTGGAATAAGAATATTTATAGGACACTCACTAAAAAATATTCAAAGAGCATCAATCATAGTTAAATCTTCTGCTATTAAAAATAATAATATTGAACTTAAACAAGCAAAAAAAAATAGGCTACCTATTTACTCAAGAGCTGAAGTTCTTGCTGACGTAGTTTCCTTAAAAAAAAATATAATAGTAACCGGCTCGCACGGAAAAACTACAACCACTTCTTTGGTGGCAAAGATTCTATCAGATCAAAAATTAGATCCAACAATTATTAATGGAGGCGTTATTAATTCTTTTAAGAGTAATGCAAAGCTTGGGCGAGGTGAATGGGCAATATTAGAAGCAGATGAGTCTGATGGTAGTTTTTTAAAGTTACCAATAAATTATTCAATCGTAACAAATATTGATTACGAACATTTGGACTTTTATAAAAATTATAAAAATTTAGAAAATTCTTTTATTGATTTCATCAACAAAACCCCACCAACTGGAAAATCAATTATTTGTATAGATAATAATAATATCATAAAAATTTTAAGTAAAATTAAAACCAAAAACATAATAACTTATGGGGAAAATAAAAAAGCTAATTTCAAAGTTGAAAGAATAAAGTATAATTTCGACAACACATCTTTTAATTTAATTTATAAAGATAAAGATAAAAAAAAGAAAAAAATTAAAAATATTAATGTAAAATTATTAGGTAAACACAATGTCCTTAATGCAGCGGCAGCTTTTATAGTTTGTCTAAATCTTGGTGCTAATCTAATAGCAGCTAAAAATTCTCTTAAATACTTTTCAGGAGTTCAAAGAAGAATGACTAAAGTCTTCACAAAAAATAAAAATGATTTTTATGACGACTACGCACACCACCCTACAGAAATCAGGTCTATATTAGAGGGTGTTCACAATGTAAATCCAAAAAGAAAAATCATTAGTGTTTTTGAACCACATAGATACTCACGAGTATTTTCTCTTAAAAATGAGTTTTCAAAATGTTTCTCATTTTCAAGCATTGTAATCATTTGCCCGCTTTATGCCGCTGGAGAGAAGAAAAATAAAAAATTTAATATCACAAAATTTGCTAATTTAATTTCTAAAAACTCTAATACTCAAGTAATAATTGTAAAAACAGAAAAAGAATTAAATAAATTTTTTAAAAAAAATTTATTTAACGATGAAATAGTAATTGGAATGGGAGCCGGAGCAATATCTAAATGGATGACAGGACTTAAATATTCATTATGAATTTAAATACCAATTTTATTAAAAAATTTGGAGAAAGTTACAGCAACGATGTAAACCTTTCTAATTATAGCTGGTTTAACCTAGGTGGAAATGCTGAGTTTTTTTTTAAAGCTAAAGATAAACAGCAGCTAAAAGAGATTTTAGAAGAAATTAAAAAAAAAGAATTAAAAATAACAATCCTAGGAGCTGGATCTAATACGTTATTTAGAGATAATGGAGTAAAAGGCGCAATAATAAAACTTAGCAAAGGTTTCTCGTACACTAAAAAAATTAATAAAGACACTATAGAAGCTGGAGCAGCTACGCTAGATCGTAAAGTAGCCAATTACGCTAAAGATAATAGTTTAGGAAATTTAGAATTTTTATCTTGTATACCTGGGTCTATTGGTGGAGCAATTATAATGAATAGTGGCTGCTATGATAACGATATATCAAAAGTTTTAGTTTCTCTTACTGCAATAAACAAAAACAATTTATCAGAAATAGAAATCAAAAGAAAAGATATCAAGTTTTATTATAGAGGAACAAACTTGTCTGACAATCTAATCATTATATCTGCAAAATTTAAAGGACAAATAGAAGACAAGGATGAAATTGAAAAAAAACAATCTAATCTAATCGAACAAAAAAAAATTTCTCAACCAAGCCAAATTAAGACATGTGGAAGTACTTTTAAAAACATAAATAAAGATAAAAAAGCCTGGATGTTAATTAAAAAGTCTGGCTGTGATAACTTAAAAGAAGGTGATGCAATTATCTCATCAAAGCATTGTAATTTTTTTGTTAATGACGGGAACGCTAAATCATCTGATATTGAAAATCTGATTTATAAGGTTAAAAAAAGAGTTTATGAAAAAACTGGAGAAAATCTAGAATTAGAGATTAAAATTATTGGTGAAAAAAAAATTTAATAATGTTTTAGTAGTTTTAGGAGGTAATTCAGGAGAGAGAGCTGTAAGCCTTGAGAGCGGTAGAGCTTGCATTAAGGCTCTGAAAAAAAAAGGTTATAAAGTTAAAATATTTGATCCAAAAATAAAAAATTTTAATTTAATTAATAAAAAAAATATAGACGTAATTTTTAATGCCTTGCATGGCAAAGATGGAGAAGACGGAGTAGCACAGAGTTATTTTGAATACCTAAAAATTCCTTACACTCACTCAGGAGTGATAAGCTCTTATAACTCAATGAATAAAATAATATCAAAAGAAATCTTTAAAAAAAATAATATAAAAACACCCAAGTTTATTTCTATCAAAAAGTCAGAATTAAAAAAAAATATAATTCAGAAAGAATTAAGCTTTAACAAAATAAGGTACCCAATAGTTTTAAAACCAATTAATGAAGGATCAAGTTTAGGGGTAGAGGTGTGTAAAGACCAAAAAAAATTATTAACATTAATAAACAAACTTTTTAAAAAATATGATGAATTAATTCTTGAAGAATACATCGGAGGACAAGAAGTTCAAGTTGCGGTTATAAACGGAAAACCAGTTGGTGCGATTGAGCTTATCCCTAGGAGATTATTTTATGATTACAAAGCAAAATATACAAAGAAGGCTAAAACAAAACATATTATGCCAGCAAATTTGACAAGGCAAAAATATAAAGAAGTTTTAAATATTGCTAAAAAAACTCACAAAGTTTTAAATTGCAGAGGAGTTACTAGATCTGACTTCAAATTTTATAAGAATAATTTTTATATTTTAGAAATTAATACACAACCAGGAATGACAAGTTTATCATTAGTACCTGAAATAGCTAGTTATGAAGGCATAAATTTTGAAAATTTAGTTGAGAAAATTTTATTAGATGCAAGTATAAATAAATGAATAAACAAGCAGCAATTGCTATATTTTTATTTTTACTATTAA
>NTJK01000011.1 GCA_002457475.1 Pelagibacterales bacterium MED-G43 | reverse complement strand
TGTTTTTTATGACAGTGTATGGATTAAAGCTAATAAAAATATAACCAGATCATTAGTCAACCAATTAAAAACAATTGAAGAAGTTTATCAAAATGATAAAAAAAATTTAGATTTTTTTACTGATAGTTATAAAAATAATTTTAATTTTGAAATAGGAATTAAACAAGAAATTTTTCCTAATGTCACTGGTGAAAGAAAGTTTAGTCCAATGGACAGATCGCTGAGAAGAGAGTTAAAATCAGTTTTTGGAAATAGTAATTATTGGTTTAATACGTCAAAATTTAAAAATGCTGTAGAAATAAAAATTCGATCAGGATCTGATGTAATAGAATTTTTAGTTCCAAAAGAAATGGTATCAACTTCATCTGTAAGACTTTTTGTTTTATGGACCACACTACCTTCATTAGTTTTAATAATAATAGCTCTTATTTTTTTAAAAAATCAAACAAAGCCTTTAGTCAAATTGGCAAAAGCTGCTGAAAGATTTGGAAAAGGAGATTATGTTAATGATTTTCGAGCCTCTGGATCGCAAGAGATTAGAAAGGCCGCTTTTGAATTCGATCGTATGGCTAAAAGAATTAATCGTCATCTTAATCAAAGAGCAGAAATGCTCTCCGGCATTAGTCATGATTTGAGAACACCTTTAACAAGATTAAAATTACAGCTTGCAATGTTAAAACAAAAAGATGTATCGGAAAAAATGTCGAAAGACATTGATGAGATGGAAAAAATGTTAAATGATTATTTGCAGTTCGCCAAAACTCAATCTCAGGAAAGCACAATTACAATTAATCTTAATAATCTTTTAACTTCTATCAAAAAAAATTTTAATAATGAAAAAATATCTTACATAGATAATGAGGAGAAAATAGAATTAAAAGGCAGGCCAATTGCGTTAAAAAGATCCTTTGAAAATATAATTCAAAACGGGTTGACCTATGGAGATAAGGTTAGTGTAAGCACTCAAAAAGGTAAAAAAAGAGCTCTAGTTATAATTGAAGATAATGGTCCTGGTATTCCAGAGGATCAATATAAAAATGTTTTTAAGCCTTTTTTTAGATTAGACAAAAGCAGAAGCTTAAACCAATCAGGTGTTGGGTTGGGATTAGCAATAGTTGAAGATATAATAAATTCTCATGGCGGAAGTATTCAATTGGGAAAGAGTAGGAGTAATGGGTTGCTGGTAAAAATTACACTACCTTTTTGATTTTTTATTTTTTACTAATTTTTTTATAATTGAATCTTGTTTTTGAACAATTTTTTTTAATATCTCAAACTCCTCTCTTGAAACAAGTTCAAGATGATTAATTAATTTATCTTTTTTAAATTTTAAGTCAGTAGAGATTTCTTTTTTGATATCTTTTGATGTTAAAATACCGTTTTCAATTAAGCTGGATAAAGTTTTTAAAATTTTTTCTGAATTATTCATAACTTATCTTATTTGATAGCAATCTTAATTTCAAATGTGATATAAGAAATCATGTACACCCACAATTTAGATCCTGTTTTATTAGATTTTGGGTTATTATCGATCAGATGGTACTCTCTATCTTACGTTTTTGGTATACTCCTAGGATGGTGGCTCGGAAAAAAAATAATCAATCATATTTTAAAAAGTACTAATCTCAAATTTAATATAAAAGAATTTGATGACCTAATTACTTATATAATAATCTCTATTATTATTGGAGGCAGACTTGGTTATGTATTATTTTACAATTTCAATTACTACATTTCTAATCCGATAGATATTTTTAAAGTTTGGGAGGGAGGGATGTCTTTTCATGGTGCCTTAATTGGTATAATTATAGGAACATATTTATTTTCCTCAAAAAAAAAAATTCCTGTTTTCTTTTTTCTAGATGTAATTGCCTGTGTATCACCCATTGGAATTTTTTTAGGACGAATTGCTAATTTTATTAACGGTGAACTTATTGGGAAAGTTACAACTGTTTCCTGGAGTGTAATCTTTCCATCTGCAGACTTGCTTTCAAGACATCCATCTCAATTATATGAGGCTTTTCTTGAGGGAGTAGTCTTATTTTTTATTTTAAATAAAATAATTTTTAAAGAAAAATATAAAATAGGAACTTGCTCATATTTATTTTTAATTTATTACGGTTTTTTCAGAATAATATCAGAATATTTTAGAGAGCCGGATGCTCAACTTGGTTACTTATTTAATTTATTTAGCATGGGTACTATCTTAAGTTTTATCATGATATTAGCTGGATTATTAATCTTAAATTTTTTTAAAAGAAAAAATGAAAACTAACAAATTATTTTTTAAAAATTCTAAAACACTTCCAGTTGATAAATTTCTAACAAACGTTCTTTATGATAAAAAAATTGGATATTATACTTCACAGATTCCATTTGGGAAAAAAGGTGATTTTATTACTTCACCAAAGATTTCGTACCTATTTTCTGAGATAATTGCAATTTGGATTATTACCTGTTGGGAGTCATGCGGAAAACCGAAAAATTTTAATATCATTGAGTTAGGCCCAGGTGATGGAAGCTTGATTAATACTCTAATAAAGTCTTTTAAAAAATTTCCAGAATTTAATTCAAATAAAAAAATATTCCTATTCGAAAAAAGTGATTATTTAAAAAAAATTCAAAAAAAAAAAATTAGTAATAAGGATGTAAAATGGATTAATAACTTTAACACCATTAAGAAAGGGCCGGTGATATTTTTTGGAAATGAATTTTTTGACGCAATTCCCATAAAACAATTTAAAAAAAATAAAAATTCTTTTTTTGAAAAAAATTATTCTCTTGATAAAAATAATAAAATTAAAAAAATTTACAAAAAGGCCTCAGCTTCGAATACTAGAGATATAAGATCATACAAAACATTAAATAAATTAAAGTTTATTGAATTTCCAAAATTGGGATTTCAAGAACTTAAAAAAATAACAAAAAAAATTTTTAAATTAAAAGGATGCATTTTATTAATTGATTATGGTTATTATAGGCCTAATAATCAGAACACCTTGCAATCAATAATGAAACACAAAAAGAATGAACTGCTAAGTAATTTAGGAAAAGCTGATATTACCGCTCATGTCAACTTTAAGCTTCTTGGTGAATTTTTTTTAAAGAATAATCTAAAAATTAAAAATTTACTTTCTCAAAAAGAGTTTTTAGAAAATATGGGCATCATGGAAAGAGCTAAAATATTATCTAAAAAAATGAAGTTTTCAGAACAATCAGACTTATATTTAAGAATGCAAAGACTGCTAAGTCCTAGATATATGGGTGAGTTATTTAAAGTAATTTTAGCCTATAAATTTGATAAAGATAATTTTGCGGGATTCAAATAATGTTTTATTCGAAAAAACTTAAAAAACTTAAACAAATAAAACATTGTTTTTTTTCAAGAAAAAATGGTTTTTCAAAAGGTATATATAAAGGCTTAAATTGTGGCAAAGGTTCAAAAGACAGTAAAATTAATATTAACAAAAATTTGAATTTTGTTGCTAAAAAAATGGGCGTAAAAAAAACTAAGTTAATATTAATGCATCAGACTCATAGTAATAAAGTGGTCGAAATAAAAAAGTATAATTATAAAAACAAAATCAATGCTGACGCAATTGTTACTAAAATGAGTGGCATTGCTATCGGTGTATTAACAGCCGATTGTGTACCTATAATTATTTATGATATCAAAAATAAAATCATAGGCTGTATACATGCTGGATGGAAAGGTGCTTTTTCAGGAATAATTTATAATGCGATTAAAAAAGTAAAAAAATTAAATTCTAATAACGAAATCTATGCGTCTGTAGGACCATGTATAGGTGAAAAAAATTATGAAGTAGACATCAAATTTTATAAAAAATTTATATCAAAATCTAAGAAGAATAAAATATATTTCAGACATAAAAACAAAACCAAAAAATTGTTTAATTTAAGAAAATTTGTTACAAATAAACTCTTAAAATTAAACGTTAAAGTTGATCAGGTTAATAAAGATACATTTGGTGAAAAAAGTAATTTTTTCAGTTACAGAAGATCAAGAAAACTAAAGCAAAAAGATTACGGTAGATGCATATCTGTAATTTGTTTGAATTAACTTTATTAATTTGAAAAGATATAGAAATAAGGTATAAATAATAACATTTCATGAAAATTTTATCTGGAACTAGCAATTTAAAACTCAGTAAAAATATTGCTAAAAATCTAAAACTTAAACTAATTAATACTAACATAAGAAGATTTGCTGATGGTGAAATTTACATAGAAATAAATGAAAATATTAGAGGAAATAGCGTATTTGTTATTCAGTCAACTTCGAATCCCGCTAATGATAATTTAATGGAGTTGCTATTAGTTATTGATGCTTTAAAGAGATCTTCAGCTAAGACTATAACAGCTGTAATTCCATATTTTGGTTACGCAAGACAAGATAGAAAAGTTGCTCCTAGAACTTCTATCTCTGCAAAAGTTGTAGCTAATTTATTAACCAACGCTGGAGCTAATAGAATTGTTACTGTCGATTTACATGCGGGACAAATTCAAGGATTTTTTGATATGCCGGTAGATAACTTATTTACAACTCCATTATTTTCAAAATTTATTAAAAAGAAAATTAGTTCAAAAAATTTAATTTGTGTTTCCCCTGATATGGGTGGTGTTGCTAGAACAAGAGCTTTAGCTACCAGAATCAAAGCTGATCTTGCAATAATAGATAAAAGGAGACCGGCTCCGGGGAAGTCTCAAGTAATGAATATAATTGGAGATGTGGAAAATAAAACCTGTATAATAGTTGACGACATAATTGATAGTGGTGGAACAATTGTTAATGCAGTCGATGCACTTAAGAAAAAGGGGGCTAAAGAAGTTTTTGTATTCATAACTCATGCAGTGCTTAGCGGAGAAGCAGCGAAAAAAATTAAAAACTCAAAAATAAAGAAATTGATAATTACTGACTCTATTGATAATTCAAACAAAATTAAAAATAACAATAAAATCGAGGTCTTATCTATCGCGTCATTAATGTCAGAAGCTATAAAAAGAATAGCAAATTCAAATTCTGTATCTGATTTATTTAATTAACCCTTGTTTTGGTATTAATCTTGGGTTATATACCCACTTCAATTAAATTATGAGTAATTTAAAGGCAATAAAAAGAGAGAATACCTCTTCTGGTTCCAACAATAAATTAAGGTCGGAAGGTTTGATACCCGCAATTTTGTATGGAGGTAAAGACGCTAACCTTAATATTTCAATCCAAAAGAAAGAAATAAAAAATTTAATTAATTCTGACACTTTCTTATCAAAAGTTTTAGAATTAGAGATTAATGGAAAAAAAGAAAAAGTTATTCCAAGAGATATTGCTTTTAACGTAGTGTCAGATGAGCCTATTCACATAGACTTTATGAGAATTGTTTCTGGAAAGAAAATTATTCTTGAAATACCAGTTAAGTTTATAAACCATCCAGACTCTCCAGGATTAAAAAGAGGTGGGGTATTAAACATCGTAAGAAGGAAAGTTGAATTAAAATGTCCTGCTGAAAATATTCCAAATGAAATAGTTGTTGATTTGGCAGGTACCGATATTGGAACAAGTATAAAAATTTCATCAGTTAAATTAGAAGAAAATATTGTTCCAACAATTTCAGATCGTGACTTCGTTATTGCAACAGTTGCTTCTCCAACAGTTATTAAAGAACCAGAAAAACCTGCAGAAGGAGATGCTGCCGCAGAGGGAGCAGAAGGTGAAGCTCCTGCAGAAGGTGCGGAAGCAGCAGCTAAAGATGGCGATGCTTCTAAAAAAGATGATAAATCTAAAGAAGGTGCTGATAAAAAACCTGACGAAAAGAAACCTGCTGAAAAGAAATAATTAATATGCTTTTACTTGTCGGATTAGGAAATCCCGGATCCAACTATACTAATACAAGACACAACATTGGTTTTAAGATAATTGATGCTATTAACGCTCACTTTAAACTTTCAAAACAAAAACCAAAATTTAAGGGTCTGCTCACAACTGGCAATATAGATGAAAAAAAAATCTATGCTATCAAACCGTTAACCTTTATGAATAATTCTGGAACAGCTATTAAAGAGTTAATTGATTATTTTAAGATCGATGCAAAAGATGTTTTTGTTTTTCATGATGATATGGATATTGATTTTGGCAAAATTAAAGCAAAGTTTGGAGGAAGTAGTGCGGGACATAATGGAATTGATTCTATAGATAAATTTATTGGTAAAGATTACTCAAGAGTTCGTGTCGGCATAGGACATCCAAAACAAAAGAAAAAAGTTAATAATCATGTGTTAGAAGATTTTAAAGAAGATGAAGAAGAAAAGATAAATGAGATTACGGAAAATATTGTAAAACAATTGCCTACATTAATTAAAAAAAAAATAGATCTTTTTTCAAGCAAAGTTAATCAAGACCTTAATGGGATTTAAATGTGGAATAGTTGGACTTCCAAATGTTGGAAAATCCACTTTATTCAATGCACTAACAGCGTCAAAAAATGCAGAAGCAGCAAATTTTCCTTTCTGCACCATCGATCCTAATATTGGAATAGTTGATGTGATTGACGAAAGATTAGATAAATTAACTAAACTGTCTAACTCTAAAAAGAAAATATATACCAATATAACGTTTGTAGATATTGCTGGGTTAGTTAAGGGAGCATCAAAGGGAGAGGGTTTAGGAAATAAATTTCTTTCCCATATCCGGGAGGTAGACGCTATAATCCACTTAGTAAGATGCTTTGAGTCCGATAAAATTACTCACGTAAACTCTAAGATTAATCCAGTTGAAGACCTTGAAACAATCAAAACTGAAATAATACTTTCTGATTTAGATATTGTTCAAAAAAAATTAGAAAAAGGTAAAAAAAAACTACTTCAAGAAAAAGAGGTTAAAATGCTTGAAGAAAAATTGATACAATTAAATGACGGAAAAGAAGTCAAAATAGACAATGAATTTGAAAAAAAATTTTTAACTTCACTGGGATTATTAAGCATTAAACCAAAAATTATAGTATGTAATGTTGATGAAGAGAGCTTAGCAAAGGGAAATAATTTTACTGAAAGTGTTAAAAAACAATATCCCAACGAAAAAATAATTACAATATGTGCTGATATAGAAGATCAAATTATGGGATTAAACAATGATGAAAGAGAAACTTTTATGAAAGAGATAGGGCTAAATAAAACTGGTCTTAACCGATTAATTAAAGAGGGTTACGATCTTTTAAATCTTGATACATTTTTTACATCAGGACCAGAGGAAAGCAGAGCTTGGACTGTAGAAAAGAATACTCAAGCTCCAAAAGCAGCGAGTGTTATTCACACAGATTTTGAAAAAAACTTTATTCGGGCTGAAGCAGTATCGTGTGACGATTTTATAAAATTTGGTAGTGCAGAAAAATGTAAGGAAAATGGAAAGCTTAGAATTGAAGGTAAAGATTATATCGTAAAAGATGGTGATGTCTTATACTTCCGTGTCAACCCTTGACCAAATCTTCTTCATGCTTAAATAAACTAAAGTAGTTAAAAGTATTAAGTAAATAATTACTTTAACACCTGTCCTATGTCTTTCTTCTAATTCTGGTTCAGCGGCCCATGATAAAAATGTTGTGACATCTTTAGCCATTTGATCGACTGAAGCTTGTGTTCCATCTGAGTATTCTACAATATCGTCGCTTAACGGCGATGCCATTTTGATCTTATTACCGATCATATATTTGTTATAATAAACGCCATCATCTAAAGTCACGCCCGCTGGTGGATCTTCATACCCTACTAAAACTGAGTAAATATAATTCGATCCTCCTGGTCTTGCCTTGACTAATACAGACATATCAGGTGGGTAAGCTCCTCCATTTGCGGCTATGGAAGCTTTCACATTCGGGTATGGATTTTTAAATTTATCTGCAGGTCTTCCTGGCCTTGTAAACATTTCACCTTGATCATCTGGACCATCAGTAATCTCCACACTTGCTGCAATTGCTTTTACCTCTTGCTCAGAAAACTCTGGACCGCCAGACTCACCGAGATTTCTATAACTTAAATACTGCATCGAATGGCAAGATGAACAAACTTCTTTATAGACCTGAAACCCTCTTTGAAGTGAAGCTCTATCAAATTTACCTGTTATACCTTTGAAGCTCCAATTAACCTTTAGAGGTTCAGCTTCACCACCGGCGCTGAATACCTTAACTGATGAAAATAGTAGTAGAGAAGCAACGAATAAAAGACTTTTTATATTAAATCTTTTCATTATCCTTCCTGGCAAGCGCTGGGTCTGCACCACCGGTTAATACCGGTTCTGAAATACTCATAGGAATTGGATCCGTTTTTTCTAATAATCCGACCACAGGCATTACAATAATAAAGTGAGCAAAATAATAAATAGTTCCTACTCTAGCTAAAACTAAATAAATACCCTCTGCAGGCATTGCACCCATATAACCAAGCATTAGGACATCTAAAACGAATATCCAGTAAAATTGTCTGTAAATTGGTCTAAACACTGCTGATCTAACTTTAGAAGTATCCAACCACGGCAAAACAAACAAAATAAAGATTGCTCCAAACATTAAAATCACTCCACCTAACTTGTCTGGTACAGATCTCAGAATTGCATAGAAAGGTAGTAAATACCATTCTGGTACAATGTGAGCTGGTGTAACAAGTGGATTGGCGGGTATATAATTATCTGAATGACCTAAAATATTTGGTGAAAAGAATACAAACCCCGCAAAGATGATCATGAACATTAATAACGCGAATGTATCTTTGATAGTAATATACGGATGAAATGGAACTGTATCTTTAGATGGTTTTTTAATATCTATTCCTACTGGATTATTGTTGCCAGGAACGTGTAATGCCCAAATATGTAAAACAACTAAACCTAAAATTAAAAAAGGTATAAGATAATGAAGGCTGAAAAATCTATTTAAAGTAGGGTTATCAACTGAATACGCTCCCCATAGCCATGTTGTTATACTTTCGCCTACAAGAGGTATCGCACTAAACAAATTAGTAATTACTGTCGCCCCCCAAAAACTCATCTGTCCCCAAGGTAAAACATAACCCATAAAAGCAGCAGCCATCATTAAAAGATAAATTAAGAGACCTATAATCCATATTACTTCTCTTGGTGACTTATATGATCCATAAAATAAAGATCTAAAAATATGAATGTATACTGCGAGAAAGAACATCGAGGCTCCATTGCTATGAATGTATCTGATTAACCAACCATAGTTTACATCTCTCATTATATGTTCAACGCTAGCAAACGCTAAATCAGCGTGGGCCACGTAATGCATAGCTAAGACTATTCCTGTAATTATTTGTGTTAATAAACAGAAAGTCAAAATACCGCCAAACGTCCACCAATAATTCAAATTTTTTGGCGTTGGATAATCTGTAAGGTGGGCGCCCAAAGTTAATAGCGGAAGTCGGTCATTAAACCATTTTCCTGCTTTAGACTTTGGTGTGTATTCGTGATCGCTCATAAGTTTTTATCCTATTTTAATCGTGTTGTTATCTACAAATTCATACTTTGGAATTTCCATATTTGTTGGTGCAGGTCCTTTTCTAATTCTTCCAGATACATCGTAATGTGATCCATGACAAGGACAAAACCAACCATTATAATCACCCTTATCTTTTAATGGCACGCAACCTAAGTGGGTACAAACCCCTAACATTACTAGCCATTCTTCTTTTCCATTTTTTACTCTTTCTTCATCTTTTTGTGGATCAGGCAAATCAGACATACTGACCGCTCTTGCTTCAGCTATTTCTTCTTGTGTTCTTCTTTTTAAAAAAACTGGCTTACCTCTCCATAGTACAGTTATAGAATTTCCTGGTTCAACCTGGCTTACATCAACCTCTGTCGTAGCTAAAGCTTGTTGAGCTTTGTCAGGGTTCATTTGATGGACTAAAGGCCAAACGACAGCTCCGAGACCCACCGCTCCAATAGTATAACTAGCTGTAAATAAAAAATCTCTTCGATTTACTTTCTTTTCTTCTTTGCTCATTAATGTTTGTGTTTATAATATATTTAATTATTTAAACTATGTTTTTAAATACTCTAGGGTCAGAATGACACATAAATTAAGCAATAATAATGCACATAGCTCTATATAAACCCGATATACCTCAAAATACAGCGGCCATAATAAGATTAGGTGCCTGCTTAAAACTTAAAATTCACATTATTGAGCCTTGTGGTTTCGATTTACATGACCCTAGATTTAAACGTGTCGTTATGGATTATCTGGGATTTGGTAAAATTTTTCGGTACGAGGATTATGATAATTTTTTAAGTAAAAACAAAAAAAGAAGGATAGTGCTCATGACAACTAAAGCTAAAAAAAATTATATTAGATTTAATTTCAAAAAGAATGATATTCTGTTGTTTGGGAGAGAAAGTGCTGGGGTACCAGAAAGTCTTCATAAAACAATAAAAAATAAAGTGAAAATTCCTATGAATAAAAAAACTAGATCACTTAATGTAGCTATGAGCGTAGCTATTATTTCTACTGAAGCTCTTAGGCAAAATAACTTGTTAAAATAATGATTTCATCTGATTATAGAAAAAAAATGGCTGATAGTTGGTTTTCATACCTGCAAATTCAGATATGCAAATCTTTTGAAAACCTGGAAAATAATAAATTAAAATTTTCTAAACGAGATTGGTATAAAAAAAATATTAAAGAAGGTGGTGGAACTTCTTATTTATTAACTAAAGGAAAGATTTTTGATAAAGTTGGGGTTAATAAATCAACTGTTTCAGGTGTGTTTCCAAAAAAATTTAGATCAAATATTCTTGGTGCCGAAAATCATGGTAAGTATTGGGCTTCGGGTATTTCTGTGGTTGCACACATGAAAAACCCAAAGATCCCCGCAATCCATTTTAACACTAGATTTATCGTTACATCGAAAGAATGGTTTGGTGGAGGGATGGATGTTACACCTAGTCATGAGGATAAAAAAGAAAGTCAAATTGTTCATAATGATCTTAAAAAAATTTGCTTACAAAATAACAAAAATTATAAAAAATATAAAAAGTGGTGTGATGAATATTTTTATCTACCCCATAGGAAAGAAGCTAGAGGCATCGGTGGAATTTTTTTTGATTATGAAACTAAAGATTGGATTAAAAACTTCAAATTTGTAAGAGAACTCGGATTAGCTTTTATTGATATTTCAAATAAATTAATCAATAGAAAGAAAAAATTTAAATACACAAAAAAAGATAAAGAAAAACAATTGCTTAAACGTGGAAGATATGTAGAGTTTAATCTCCTTTATGATAGAGGAACAAAATTTGGTTTAAACTCTGGAGGTAACACTGATTCTATTTTAATGTCTTTACCTCCTGAGGCTAAGTGGAAATAATAATGAATAAAGAACCTATAACAGTAAACGGTCTTCAAAATTTAAAAGTAGAATTAGAAGATTTGAAAAATGTTCAAAGACCAAAAGTTGTGGAAGCAATTGCCGAAGCAAGGTCTCACGGAGATTTAAAGGAAAATGCTGAATATCATGCAGCAAAAGAACAACAGGCTTTAATTGAAAGTAGAGTAATCGCAATAAATGATTTAATTGCTCGTGCTAATGTAATTGATGTAACTAAAATTGAAAATGATGGGAAAGTTATTTTTGGTTCTACCGTAAAACTTCAAGATCTTGTGACGGACAAACAAATTACTTATAAATTGGTTGGACAAGATGAAGCGGATATTAAAAAAAATCTAATATTTTTTAAAAGCCCAATAGGAAAAGCTTTAATAGGAAAAGATAAAGGTGAGATGGTAACAGTAAATACACCCTCGGGCGAAAAAAGCTTTGAGATACTAGACGTTCAGTACATTTAATTTGCGTATGAATGAATTATTTCTTTGACACGTTCTTTAGTAATTTGAAAATTGTTTTTTATCCATTCCTCTTCAATCTCTTTTAAAGCCTTGCCCACTAATGAGCCTTGTTGCATACCATTTTCTATCAAATATTTACCGTCAATATTAAACTTATGAGTTTTAGATTTTAATATTTTACTAAGTATATCAGAAAAATCCTTAAGTTTTGTACTTGAATTGATTACAAAGTTAAGAATATTTAAATTAATTAAATAATTTTTATTGTGTAAATAAACATTTTTTTCTAGGTCTTTATTAAAGAAGCTTTTTTTTTCTTTAATTAATTTAAAATTTTTAGCTAAAAAATTAAGATTGTCTTTAATATTGTTTGAAATATTGTATTTATGGCCAAAATATTCATGGGTATCTTGGTCGTCTATAAGAAGTATAGCTAACAATAAATTCATGCTCACTTGAGAATAGTCGCAAATTTTAATTAATCTTTCTAAGCGTCTAAGATTTTTAAATTCTGGAAAGATAAGAGTGAAAATTTCTTTTAAATCTGTACTTTGATTTAAATTCATAAAATTTTTTAAATTTAAAATTTTATATAACTCTACTAAAATTCTTTCTTTTGATATCTTTTTAACTCCATTCAAGTTAAGCTTAATTGCTTTACACGTAGTAGGTTCTAATTTGAAATCGTACATAATTTTAAAACGAATAAATCGTATTATACGTAAGTAATCTTCTTCAATCCGCTTTTGGGGATCGCCTATAAATTTAACTATTTTATTTTTTAAATCGTTTTTTCCGTTTTGAGGATCAAAAATATTTCCATTTATATCAAGATAAATAGCGTTGATAGTAAAATCCCTTCTTTCAGAGTCGAGCTGCCAATTATTAATGTATTCAACTTCGGCATGCCTTCCATCTGTTTCTAAATCTTTTCTTAATGTTGTTAATTCAAGTTTAAATTTTTTAGATATCAACGTAATAGTTCCATGTTTAATACCTGTATCAACAATTCTAAAATCAGTATTTTTAAATTTTTCTTTTATATCATCAGAACTTAATATTGTGGCTATATCAATATCGTCAATTTCATCATTAGATAAATGCTTCCTGACACAGCCTCCAACAAATCTAGCGGCAATAGTATCTTTTGGAAAACCCTCCTGAAGCTTGTTAAAAACAAACCTTAATTCTTTATTTTTATAAAATGGGAAAAAGTTTCTCTTAATTTTTTTTATGAAATTGAAACTTTTATCAAACATATGTCATTGGCTGGGGCACTAGGATTCGAACCTAGGATGGCGGTATCAAAAACCGCTGCCTTACCGCTTGGCTATGCCCCAATTTTAAGAAACCAGGTATATCATATATCATAAAAATTAAACAGTTTTCGCTAATGAAAACCAAAATTTAGGATATTTTTTTTTTAATTTATTTAAGGCTTTTTTTGCAAAAACCTGGTCTCTGAACAATCCATAACAAACTGACCCGGAGCCAGTCAATCTTGAAAAATAACACCCCTTTTCGTTATTGATATCTTGTAATAACTTCTTAATTGAGGGATATTTTCTTTCAACAACAAATTGTAAATCATTCCTACTTTTTCTCAAATATTCTAAAAAAGTATTTTTTGATTTTATCATTTTTTTATTAAAATTCTCTTTTACCGAGAAATTTTTTACTCCTGAGTAGATTTCTTTTGTTGAGCATTTTATTTTTGGCTGAATAAGAACAAAGAAAAGCTTATGTTTTTTTTTTATTTCAACAATTGTCTTTAAATTTTTCAGATAACCCTGGCGATTAAAAAAAAGTTTGAAATCAGTTCCAATTACTTTTTCTAGCTTACTTAATACTTCATTATTAATTTTACTCTTTAATAGAAATTTTAATATAAAAGCTGCATTACCAGTTCCACCTCCTAAACCGCTAAAAACAGGAATATTTTTTGTTATCGCAATAGAATAATAATTAGAAATTAAGTTTAATTCTCTTAACTTTTTAAGAAGCTGATGTACGGTGTTGTTCTTTTTTTTTACTAGTTTTGCAAAAGGACCTTTAAAAATAATTCTATCTTTATTTTTTTTAGTTTCAATTATATTGATTTGATCGTTCAAGTTTATCCAGCTATACAAAGTCTGAATTTCGTGAAGTCCATTTCTTAATTTAGAATTTACTTTAAGTGTTAAGTTGATTTTTGAGTATGATTTTATGACCATAGGCTATATACCTTTGATTAACTTTTCTTTAATTTTCTTTTTTAATACATTCTCTGTTTTCTCAAGACCTAAAACATAATTCCAATAATATCTTGCTTGAATTTCATTACCGTTCTTCCATAATGAGTCACCAAAATGATCATTTACTATTGGATCTCCAGGCAGAAGTTTCACCGCTAATTGAAGATAATCTTTAGACTCCTTGTATCGCCCGAGTTTAAATAGTGCCCAACCTAATGAGTCAGTTATGTACGGATCGTTAGATCTTAATTTATTTGCTTTCTCTAGCATGCTCAATGATTTCTCAATTTTTATTCCTTGTTCAATCCAGGAATAAGCTAAGTAATTAAGTACATACGCTTGGTTTGGATTAACTTCTAATGACGCAAGAAGATCTTTCTCAGCTTTGTTCCATTCACCAATTCTTTCGTAAGAAACCCCTCTTCCATCAGTTGACTCTATGTAGAGAGGATGATTTTTTTTTACTTTATTTAAAACTTTATTGTAGTAAAGAATTGACTCTTCAAATTTTTCATTATTTTTTAAAAATTCAGCATAATCAAATGTTTCATAAATATCGTGATTAGATAAATTGTTGTATGCATTTCTTAAAAGTTTTAAGGCGTAATCTTTATTTCCTTCCTGGATATAAATTCTTGTAAGCTGTTTTGAAGAGTACCATTGAAATGCCTTTCCTTTTTTACTTAATTTATTATAAACTTTTTTTGCATTTTCAAAGTTGTCATTTTTATAAAAGTTCTCTGCAGATAAAGTATCATATGAGTGAAAGTCTTTATTTAAATATTTAGCTAAATTTAAATAAAAATCTGAAAGTGGGTAAATTGATTGAGAGGATAATGCGTTAGATGTGATATATAAAATTTCTGCAATCACATGCTCTTTGTTTTTACAATTAAAACTCGATGTATTATTACCCTGATTAAGATCTATTTTATATTGATTAAGTAATAAATTTCTCGGGTATAATTTTAACGCAGAATTTATTATTTTTTTTGCTTCATCCAATTTTCCAGAATTAGCAACAAAGGAAGCATAAAAATAGTTATATCTAGAAAAATCTATGTTTTTATTTAAGGTGAGTTCTTTAAATAAATTATTTGTATTTGAGTCATCAAAGTAGCAATTTAAAAAAACTTTTTGTATCTTTTTTAAATTTTCAAATCTTTCATCTAATTTTTTTATAGCTAATGAAGCTTGATTTAAATCAAGATTATTTAAACTAGACCAGTTATAAAGAGAGCTTGAAAGATAATTATTCAAAATAAAACTTGAGTTTATAGTTTTGGCTTTCAGAAAATATTTTTGTGCTAAATTTATGTCAGAATTTTTTAAATGAAATATTCCTATTATTAGCTGACTTTCAACACTATCGAGCTTTTGCTTCTCAAGTTTCTTAGAATAATCAAAAGCCTTTTTTAAGTTTCCTGAATTTACAAGAGAGTATAAATATTTTATAGAATAGTTTGCATGACTTATTTCAAGACCATTTAATTTTTTTAAAAAATCAAAAGACTTTGCATATTTATTTTCATTTAATAACAATATCCCAGAAAAATAATCAGAAACGCGTTCAGTTTTATTAAACTTATCCAAAGCTGCAACTGATGATGTGGACAAAAAAGTGATGACAAATAATATCGTTCCTATAGTCTTATAAAAAAAATTTAATATATTCATAAATTAAAATGATAAAAAAAAATACTCTAGATCCAATTAAGTTAATAAAATATTTTAATCTTATTAATCATAATTTAGTTTACAATAATAAGGCAATCAATAGGTATAAAAAGGACAGCTTTGAAATTTCTCTGGACAAAACTAATAATTTAGAGAGGTTAAAAAAATCAATTAGCCAAGTCAAAAATTGTACCCTTAAGAAAAATGCAAAAAATTTGGTTTTCAGCGATGGAAATCCTAAATCTAAAATAATGCTAATTGGTGAAGCTCCTGGTGCTAATGAGGATGAAGAAGGTTTGCCTTTTGTAGGGCGAGCTGGAGCTTTGCTTGATAAAATGCTTTCTGCAATCGATTTAGATAGAAAAAAAGTATACATATCAAACATTATTAATTTTCGTCCGCCAGATAATAGGAGACCAACAGAGGAAGAAATAGAAAGATATTTGCCATTTATAATTAAACACATTGAAATAATAAATCCAAAAATTTTAGTTTTACTTGGAAGTACTGCAATGAATGCATTGATTGGAAATGAAGTTGTTATATCTAAAATGAGAGGTAAGTGGATTGAAAAAAAATTCGGTAATTGTAAAACGTCTGTAATAATTACATTTCATCCTGCCTTTTTGATGAGGCAACCGGCTCAAAAGAAAATGGCTTGGATAGACTTAAAAATGATAAGAGATAAAAAAATCTAATTAAATTGAAAAAAAGGATTATCACTGCAGGGGTTGATGAAGTTGGCAGAGGATGTCTTGCTGGTCCAGTGGTTTCTGCTGCTGTGATATTGAAAGAGGGTATAAATCTAGACCTATTAAAAGACTCCAAAAAAATTAGCTTTAAAAAAAGACAAGAAATTTCTGATCATATTAAATCTCATTCTTTTTATGCCATAGGTTTAGCAACTGTAGATGAAATTTTAGATTTAAATATTCTGCAAGCTTCATTGTTATCGATGAAAAGAGCATTAGATCAACTAACTGTTAAACCAGATTTGACATTGATAGATGGAAATTTTGCACCGAGTGGACTAAAAAATTATAAAACTATTATTAACGGTGATGAAAAAATAAAAGTAATTAGCGCGGCTTCTATTATTGCAAAAGTTTTTAGAGACAATCTCATGATTAAACTTGCTGATAAATTTTCCAACTATTCTTGGGAAAGTAACTTTGGTTATGGAACTAAGGCTCATTTAAAAGGTTTAAAAAAATTTGGTATTACCTCACATCATAGAAAAGGTTTTAAACCCGTACACAAGATATTGTCTAACTAAGAATCTCAAACACAAGAAGACTCATTTTTTCATCAAAAACGTTTGACCCTGGATTCAATTTCGGGTTGAATCTAAAAATGTTAAAATTTTCCGATCAAATAGTTAATGGAGATTGTTTAAAGGAAATAAAAAAAATTCCTAGTAAGTCTTTTGATTTAGTTTTTGCTGATCCTCCTTATAATATGCAGATTGGTGAAAAATTAACTCGCCCTGATGCAAGCAAAGTGAATGGCGTAAATGATAAGTGGGATCAATTTAATAGTTTCGAACATTACGATGAATTCTGCATTGCTTGGCTTAATGAATGTAAAAGAATTCTAAAAGATAATGGAAGTATTTGGGTAATAGGATCTTATCATAATATTTTTCGTCTAGGTTATCACTTACAAAATTTAAATTACTGGCTGCTTAATGATGTCATCTGGAGAAAGAATAATCCAATGCCAAATTTTAGAGGT
>NTJK01000010.1 GCA_002457475.1 Pelagibacterales bacterium MED-G43 | reverse complement strand
CTACTCCTTTTTCGTTTGCTCTAACCGAAATATTTCCTGACCTTAAAGCTGATAAATTTGTTATATTTAATTTTTTTGAATATTTAATTACTTCAGCTTTTAATTTGCTCACTTAAATAAACCTTTCAAACCTTTTTCTGAAGCTTCACAAACACCTTTTTCAGTGATTAAACCTGTAACTAGTTTAGCAGGCGTAACATCAAACGCTAGATTTAAAGACTTACTTTTTTGTGAGTAAATTCTTACTTTTTTAATTTCATTATTTTCATCAATTCCTTCAACATGAGATAGTTCCTCTGAATTTCTTTCTTCTATGGGAATTTGTTTATGATCTTTAATACTCCAATCTATAGTTGAGCTTGGTAGAGCAACATAAAAAGGAACATTATTATCTTTTGCAGATAAAGCTTTTAAATACGTTCCAATTTTATTACATACATCACCATTGGATAAAGTTCGGTCAGTTCCAACAATGCACATATCTACTTTTCCTCTTTGCATTAAAATTCCACCTGCATTATCAGTGATTACAGTATTTGAAATTCCCTCCTCATTTAATTCATAAGATGTTAAGTTAGCTCCTTGATTTCTGGGTCTAGTTTCATCAACCCAGACATGAACTTTAATTCCTTTTTTATTTGCGTGATAAATCGGTGAGGTAGCAGTTCCCCAATCTATTGTTGCTAACCATCCTGCATTACAGTGTGTTAATATATTGACTGTGTCTTTTTTTTTGTTTGAAATTTCCTCAATAATTTTAAGACCATTCAAACCAATATTTTTGCAAAATCCTTCGTCCTCTTCTTTTATATCCTTTGCTTCATCTAAAGCTATTTTCAAAATGTCTTTCTCATTAATACCATTTAATTTTTTCATCATTCTATCAACTGCCCACTTAAGATTAATTGCAGTAGGTCTAGAGGCAATTAATTCTTCACAAGATTTTTTTAGAAAGGACAAATCATTTTTTTCTATTATTGATAAAACTAAACCGTAAGCAGCTGTTGCTCCAATTAATGGAGCTCCTCTTACTTCCATTGTTTTAATGGCATTAATTGCATCTTTTACATTTTTTAAGTCTTTAATTACAAACTTATGAGGTAGTTTTGTTTGATCAATAATTTTCACTAAATTATCTACAAACCAAATTGTTTTGTAAGACTTTCCCTCTATTTTCATTTTCTTTTTTCCATTTTTCTCAACCTTTTTCTCAAGCTTTGAGTTAAAGAATTGAACCATTTTTTTTCCTGCCCTGATTTAGGTAAAACTTCACCATACTCAATCATTTGATCTGGCAACAAATCTTCCAAATACACCCAAACATTTTCTTTTCTTAAGTTAGTATTTTTAATTAAAATTTTTCTAAGCCCTAAAATTAATTGTTTTTTAACTTTTGCGGTACGTCCAGATCTTATTTGTCCATTTAAAAAAATTTCTTTAGTCTTAACTAATTTACCTCCCATGAAATGAGAATTTTTTTCATTTTTTTCAAATATTACTTGGGCAAAGAAAGTATTTGCACCTGTAAATTTACTATGAGTATTTGAAATATCATTAGCCAATGATCTTTTTTGCTTATGAGAGAGATTAAAATTCGAACATTTTACAGTATATGTTGGCATTAAATTATTTTTTTTTATTTAAAACTCTTCCAGCAATATTCTTTAATTTTTTTATTGTTTTTTTTGTTCTTAATTTTGGGTCTGTTATGATTGCAACATCTAAACAATCATTAGCAGGATCTTTTTCTGCAGAATAGTCTTTAAAAGTCTTTATAATTTCTTTAATCATATTTTGAGCGTTAGCTGCATTTTTCATCAAAGTTTGGATTACCATACTTACGTCAACCTCGTCATGATCTGGGTGCCAACAATCGTAGTCGGTCACCATAGCAACAGTAGAATACCTAATTTCTGCCTCTCGTGCTAATTTAGCTTCAGGCATATTAGTCATACCAATTACGTCCGCACCCCAAGTCCTATATAAGTTTGATTCTGCTAATGTAGAAAATTGAGGTCCCTCCATAACAACATAAGTGCCTCCAACTTGATGAGAAATATTCAACTTTTTTAATGCAGCTTCACAACATTCAGAAAGTCCAGCACTCGTTGGCTTTGCCATAGAAACGTGGGCAACTATTTCCTCATTAAAAAAAGTTTTAACTCTAGAAAAAGTTCTATCAATAAATTGATCTACAATAACAAATTTTCCTGGTTCCAAATTCTCTTTTAATGATCCAACTGCTGAAACAGAAATGATATCAGTCACCTCAAGCTGTTTCATTGCATCTATGTTTGCTCTAAAATTAATATTTGAAGGATTAATTTTATGTCCTCTCGAATGCCTTGGTATAAAACAAATCTCCTCGTTTTCAAATTTTGCGATTAAAATTTCGTCTGATGGTTTTCCCCAAGGTGTAGAAACTTTTTTCCATTTGGATTTTTCAAAACCTTCCATTTTATAGAGACCGCTACCACCAATTATCCCGAGTTTTCTTTTTTTCATCATTTAATTATTAATGCTTTTTTGCTAGAACTTGAAGCTAATTATGGATTTAAAAAAGCACATCAGATCAATAAAAGATTATCCTAAAAAGGGAATTCTATTTAGGGATATAACTACATTAATTAAAAACCCCGCAGCCTTTAAATTCACTAATGATAAAATAATTGAAATATCCAAAAAAATCGATTTTGATAAGGTTTCAGCCATTGAGTCTAGGGGATTTATTTTTGCAGCAGCAGTGTCTTACGCCTTAAATAAACCTTTTATATTATTAAGAAAAAAAAATAAATTACCTGGCGATACTCATTCCGTTGATTTTAAACTTGAATACGGTGAGGCAACTATTGAAGTTCATAAAGACTCTATTTCAAAAGATGAAAAAATTCTTGTTATAGATGATTTAATAGCAACTGGAGGGACTGCAGAGGCAGCAGCGAAACTAATTGAGATATCTGGAGGGACGGTTGCGGCTTTTATCTTTGTGATAAATTTATTTGACTTACCAGGTAATGATCTTTTAAAAAAAAAGGGATATAAAACCAGAAGTCTTATCGAATTTCCTGGCCATTAATAATTATTTAAAACAAAATTTTTTATATAATCTCTTAGATTTATTTTACCGTAGTACTTATAGATCTTATTTGATAAATTTTTATTAGTTAAAGCGGAAACATATCTTTCTCCTGGGCGACTAGGCAAAAATTTAATCTTTCTACCAAACATTTTTGCTACTGACAAAATTGAAAAAGAGTTTTTATTTGCAACACTGTAATGACGACATAAGTTTTTTTTCCAGGCCATGTAGCAAATATTAATTGTATCATTAATGTGTGTAAATCTTCTCGTTTGTGATCCAGGTTTTACTACTGGTAAAGGTTTTTTATTTTTATAGTGATCTTCAAATATTCCTATTACAGTCGACATATCGCCTTTACAAATTTGATGTGGTCCATAAACATTATAAAAATAAACTACTTCATATTTAAAATTAAACCATTTTTTTAAATTCTCCAATAATTCAAGATTTTTTGACTTGGAAAAAGCGTATGGAGATAAATTTTTATCTTTACCTTGATTGCCAAGAGAAGCAGAAGTTGCAGAATAAATTATTTTAATTTTATTTTTTAAACAAAAATTAAAAACTGCGTGCGAACCAATTGAATTGGAGTCGATACATTCGCTCATTTTTAAAAAACTTTGATAAATTCTAGCAAACTCACCAAAATGAAAGATTGATTTGATGGTATTTGGATTTTTAATTAGTTTATTAATATTAGATGTTTTTCCTTTTATATATGTAACTCTTGAATTTCTAATATGATTTTTTTTTGAACCAGAAGAGTAATTATCAATACTAATTATTTTATATTTTGTTTTTTTTAAAAGTAATTTGATTAAATTTGTACCTACAAATCCAGCGCCTCCAGTAACAATAATCTTATTTTTTTTCACCATTTTGTTTCAATATAACGTTGAATAAGTTAAATCAATCTAATCTTGGACGATACCAAGAATTTTTACCAACAAGAGAATTAAAAAAACCCGAAGCTCTACAAAAATATAATTTAAATTTAAATTTATTATTAATTAGTAAATAAAAAAAACATTTAAAACAGGATTTCAAAAAATTTGGCAAATTTAATAGCAAGGCATCTATAAATCCATAATGTTTTTTTCTAAAATAAAATTTCGACCAATTCCAATGCCAATTTCTAGACAACTCTACCTCTTGAAAGTATTTTTGATTTACGGCACTAGATCCTAGATGAGATATGATTGATTTATTATATACATAAATCTTCCCACTTAATTTTTTTATTCTTATACACAAATCGTCATTTTCTAAATACATAAATATTTTTTCATCAAAAAAATTTGGTTCAAATTTTGATTTATCTAATATCATTGCATAGCCATCGACTCGATCTACTTCGAACAAATCTTTTTTAGAATTATTTTGCAAAATTTTTTTTTCAATTTTATAATTTGGATAATCCTTGTCTGAACATATTGGGCTAAGTATTGCAAAATCTAAGTCTCTAGAAATATCAAAAATATTGTTCAATGTATTTGGATGCAAAACTGTATCTGGATTTAAAATCATTACATATTGTGTTTTAGATTTTTTTATACCAAAATTATTACCCGGTCCCATCCCTAAATTTTTACCAGTTAAAAAACAATCTACATTTTCGTATTTTTTTTTAATTATCTTAATAAATTCTTCATCGGCTGAATTTTCAACTATAATTTTCTTAATTTTTGGGTCTATGGATTTAAGACAGTTATCTATAACATTATGACTTTTAATTGTTACTATAATTATAGTTAAATTATCTTTTGTAATTTGCATCAAAAAAATGCCTTCATTGTGATAGAAGTATACTTAAATCCATGAATAATATAAATAATTATAAATGAAAAGGTTTATTGTTACTGGTGGTTACGGTTTTATTGGCAGCAATCTTATTAGGCTTCTTTTAAAACGAAACTTTAAAGTTCTTAATATAGATAATCTTTCATATAGCGCGCAAAAGTATAACCTTATTGATATTAAAAGTAAGAATTATAGCTTCAAAAAAGTTGATATTAACAACAAAAAAAAAATCATAAATCTTTTTGTTAAATTTAAACCAGATGGAATATTTAATTTGGCTGCAGACACGCACGTTGATAGGTCAATAGATAACTCATTTAATTTCATCAAAAATAATATTCTAGGTGTTTACAACTTGCTTGAGGCATTAAGAATTTATAAAAAAAAAATTAAATTAATTCATGTATCAACAGATGAAGTTTATGGTAATATCATAAAACCCAACAGATCCGATGAAAGTTTTCCTTACATACCTAACTCCCCATATTCTGCGTCAAAAGCTTCATCTGATCATTTGGTGAATTCATACGTTAAAACTTATAAAATTAATGCAGTGATTTCTAATTGTTCTAATAATTACGGTCCAAGACAATTTCCTGAAAAACTTATTCCAAAAATAATTTACAATATAATAAATAATAAAACTTTACCGATATATTCAAAAGGCAAAAATTCAAGAGAATGGATTTATGTTGATGATCATTGCGAAGCTTTGTTAAAACTTTTTTTTAAAGGAAAAATTGGCGAAAAATACAATATTGGATCTGGAATTAATTGTAGCAATATTTTTATAGTTAAGAAAATTTTAAAGACATTTAAAAATAAAAAAATTAAAATTGGAAAAAATGTTAAAATTAAATATGTAAAGGATAGACCAGGTCATGATTTTAGATATGCGATTAATAGTAAGAAAATACAAAAAAATTTGAAATGGAAATCGAAGATGAATTTACAGAAAGGTATATCTAAAACTGTTGATTGGTATTTTGAAAATCAAAAGTTTTTTTCTGGTATTTCAAAAAAATTCTTTACAAGAAGGCTCGGTAAATTATGATAAAAAAAGGAATTATATTAGCAGGTGGGCGCGGGACAAGAATGAGTCCCTTAACTAAAGCTGTAAATAAACAGCTTTTACCCATTTATGATAAACCTCTTATTTACTACCCGCTTTCTGTGCTTATGTTAGCTGGAATTAAAGAAATTTTAATTATTGTTAATAAAGGACAATTAAGCCAATTTAAAAAAATTCTTTTTGACGGAAAAAGACTAGGAATAAAAATTAATTATATTGAGCAAAAAACTCCCCTAGGTCTACCTGATGCGTTTATTTTAGGTGAAAAATTTATCGGTAAAGATAATACCGCTTTAATTTTAGGTGACAATTTTTTTTATGGGCAAAGTTTAACAAAAAAACTTAAAGATTGTATAAAGCTTACGAATGGTTGTAAAATATTAGTTCATCCTGTAAAAAAACCTGAGCTTTACGGAGTTGCAAGCATAGGTAAGAAAAAAAATATTTTATCATTAAAAGAAAAACCAAAAAAATCTAAATCAAATTTAGCAGTTACTGGGTTATATTTTTTTGATAATAAAGTAATTGAATTAAGCAAAACACTTAAGCCTTCAAAAAGAAACGAGCTAGAGATTATTGATTTATTGAACAAATATAGAAAAAAAAAGAAATTAAAAGCAGAGTTTCTAGGTAGAGGTGGTGCCTGGTTAGATACAGGTTCAATAGATGATTTTTATAACACTTCATCTTTTGTTTCAGCGCTTGAAAATAGGCAAGGTTTAAAAATTGCTTGCCTAGAGGAAATTGCTCTTAATTATGATTGGATAAACAAAAAAGATATTAAAAAAGCAATTAATTTTTATGGAAATTGCATGTATTCAAATTATTTAAGTAAACTCATTAAATAATGATAAAAAAAATAATTGTAACAGGTGGAAATGGAAGATTTGCGCAAGAACTACAAAAGATAAAAACTCGTTATAACTTTATTTTTAGAGACAAGAAGAAACTTAACATACTCTCAGCTAAATCAATTAATAAAAACATAGCAAAATTTAAGCCAGACTGTATTTTACATTTGGCTGGACTATCTAGACCTATGTCTATTCACGATAGGATGATCAACAAAAGTATTGATTTAAATATAATAGGGACATCAAATTTAGTAAAAATTTGTAATGAAAAGAAACTTAAGATAATTTTTTTTTCAACAAGTTATGTTTATCCGGGTAAAAAAGGGAATTATAAAGAAACAGATCCAGTTCTACCATGGAACAATTATGGTTGGTCAAAACTTGGTGCGGAATGTGTGGTGCAAATGTATAAAAATTCACTAATTGTAAGAGCTTGTATGACTGAGAAACCATTCTTGCATAAATCTGCGTTTAGTAATGTAAAATCAAATTTCATTTTTCATGATGAATTTGCAAAACTTTTTATCAAAATTATAAATAAAAAAGGGGTTGTTAACATCGGAGGTAAACGAAGAACAATTTATCTTTTTGCAAAACAACATAATAAAAATATTAAAAAAATTAAATCAACAGGTCAATTGCCAAAAAAAATGGATATGAACCTAGTAAAATTTAAAAAACTTGCAAGATAATGAAAATAATAAAAACTAAAATAAAAGACTTATTAATAATAAAGCAAAAGAATAATATTGATAGACGAGGAAGTCTGCGAGAAACATTTAATAAAAAAATTTTTAAAAAAAATAATTTTGTTTTTGAATATTGCACAACATCAAAAGCCAACTCATTAAGAGGTTTTCATTTCCAATATAAATTTCAACAAGCAAAATATGTAAACGTCTTAAAAGGTAAAATTTTAGACTGTGTAATTGATTTAAGAAAAGGCTCTAAAACATTTGGCAAGACATTTAAGATAATTTTATCAGATAGTAATTGTTTAAGTTTATATATACCTGAAGGTTTTGGGCATTCTTATTATAGTTACAATAAAATAAATATCGTTTACTACAAATTATCGAATTATTACAAACCTCAATTTGAGAGTGGTATAAGTGTATTAGATAAAAGCTTAAAGATAATCTGGCCCTCAAAAAAATTAATAATTTCAAAAAAGGATAAGATTTTACCAAACTTATCTGATTTTAAAAAAAAATTTAAAGCCCTTTAATAAATTAAAACCAATAAATTTATGAAAAATTTAGATTTAGTAATTCTGGCTGGTGGCAAAGGCTCTAGAATTAAAAAATTTTTGAACAACAAACCTAAACCAATGGTTAAATTTAATGATATATTTTTTTTACAATATTTAATTAATATATTTACTAAATATCCTCTAAGAAAAATTTTTATTTTAGTTGGTTACAAAAGTGAAATAATTATTAGAAATTTTCATAATAAGACATTTAATTTTACTAAAATTATCTGCGTCAAAGAAAAAACTCTTATGGGAACTGGTGGTGCTTTATTAAATTTAAAAAATAAAGATATTAAAGATTTTATTCTTATAAATGGTGATACAGTTTTTGATATTGATTTATTTAATTTTACGAAATCATTAAAAAAAAATAAAATAGGATCTGTTGCTTTAGCGACAAGTAAAAAAAATACTAATAATTATAAACTTAATAATTTAGGAATTAAAAATAATATTCTTACGTATAATAATAAAAGTAAATTAATGAATGGTGGAATTTATTTGTTTAAAAAAAAGATTTTGAGTTTGATACCAAACAAACCATGCTCCCTCGAAGAGGATATCCTGCCAAAAATTATTAAAAAAAAAATGTTAACTGGTAAACTTTATAAAAATTTATTTTTAGACATAGGCACCCCAAAATATTTTTCTACTTCAGAAAAAAAATTGAAAAACTATTTTAAAAAACCGGCTGCTTTTTTAGATCGAGATGGTGTAATTAATTATGATAATGGTTATGTTTATAAAAAAAATGATTTTAAATTTAGAAAAGGTGTTTTAGAAGGTTTAAAATTTTTAATAAAAAAAAGGTATTATATATTTATTGTTACAAATCAGGCTGGAATAGCAAAAGGTCTCTTCAAAGACTCTGATTTTAAAAAACTACACCTTTATTTAAAAACTCATCTTTCTACGAAAAATATTTACTTCGATGATGTGCAATACTGTCCTTATCACCCAAAAGGAAAAATCAAAAAATATAAAAAGAAAAGTTCGTTAAGGAAACCAGGTAATCAAATGATAAAAAATATTTTAAAGAATTGGTTAGTAGATAAAAGTAAAAGCTTTATGATAGGAGATAAAATTTCTGACGAATTATGCGCTAAGAAAAGTAAAGTTTATTTTTCTTACGCTAAAACGAATTTTCTTAATCAAGTGAAGAAAATTATTAGCAAAAATCAATAATTATTAATTACTTTGTTTTTATCATTAGTGAAGATTTGTATTAATTCTGAAATACCTTCTTCAAGGGAAATTTTTGCCTTAAACCCTTTTTTTTCAATTTTTTTATTACTTACAAAATAATCTCTTTTATCTGGATCTTTTCTATTTTTCACAATCTTAATTTGTAATTTTTTATATTGGTTTTTAATTTTTTTTGCTAACATAATTTTACTTATATTTGCTGAAGATAGTCCTAAATTGTAGACATTATTTTTCATTTTATTGAAATTCTTCATAGTAAAAATAATTGCATTTACCACGTCTCTTACGTGAATAAAATTTCTTCTAAAATGAGGTTCGAATAAAGTAAGCTTTTTCTTTTTTACAGTTGTGTAAACAAAGTTATTTACCAACAAATCACTTCTCATTCGATAGCTGTGACCAAAAACTGTTGCTAACCTAAAACAGACAAAATTTTTTATTTTAGACTTAACTAAATCTTCACCATCACACTTTGTTCTTCCGTAAAGAGATATAGGCTTAAGAGGACTATTCTCATCACAATATTTATTTTTTTCTCCTATTCCGTAACCTGAGTTTGTGGTCAAATAAATTATTTTATTTTTCTTTGTTGCCAGTTTGCATAGTGTTTTAATTGAGCCTAAATTAGTACTCAGTGCATCTTTTTTAAACTTTTCACAAAGCGGTGCACCAACAAGAGCTGCTAGTGGAATAATTATATCATGTTGCCTAATGAGTTTTTTCATCAAAGACACTTTTCTGATATCATCACAAATTAATTTAAATTTTTTATTAAAGTAAAGATGATTTAGCGATCCTTTATCGTATTTAAGTAAATCTACTGCAGTCACTGAATGACCTTCTTGTAAAAGTTTTGTGCATAGCATAGATCCAATATAGCCTGCACCGCCCGTAATTAAAATTTTACTCATAGATTATAAAAATTTCGATTTACTATCTCTCTTACTTAAAATTGGTTTTTTTATTGGCCATTTAACATTAATTTTTGGATCATTCCATCTAATACTAAGCTGTTTTTTTGCATCAACATATTTTCCTTTATAGCTCCATTTGTAATGAAATATACAAAACTTTGATAAGCATAAATGTGCATTTGCGTAGTGAGGGGGTATTAGCACAGTTTTAGGATTTGTATGATCTATAATAAAACTGTTATGCTTTAAATAATTTTTTGAGTTTTTATTCATATTTACTGCAACTAAAAGAAACTTTCCATAAGCTGAGGTAATTAATTTCCAGGATTTAAAATCACAATGAAATCCTCTTAAAGTATTCTTTTTTGAGATCGAAATTTTGTCCTGATTAAATTTGAGATTTTTATAATCTGATTGTTTCCATGAGGTCCACAATCTCCCTCTATGGTCATTAAAAACTGATTTTTTAATTATCTTTATTTCTTTAACCATTAATTAAATTTAAATGAATTTAAAATTTTTACAATCTGATCAATTTTTTTAAATCTTAGGTCAGGGTAATTGCCAATATAATATCCAAAAAAATGAATATGTTCTACATTTTCAAATTTTTGTGGAGAAATTTTAGATTTTAAAAATTTTTTTAAATAAGGCTGTCTCAATTGATTGCCACCACCTGCATTTCCTCTTCTAAACTCAATATTAAATTTTTTAAGATACTTTTCAAACTTATCCCTCATTTTTAAAGACTTTGTTTTAAGTATTATGGGAAAAGCATAATTGCTAGAGCCTTTAATAAGGAAATCTTTCCAATATTTTTTTGAGTCTAATTTACTCAAGAAATATTTAAAATTTCTTGTTCTTTTTAAATTATTGCTACTAAGTTTTTTTAGCTGGTTTATTCCAATAGTAGCTCCTATTTCATTATTTCTGAAATTAAAAGTTGGATATAAAAAAATAAACTTTGGTGAGAGATCTTTATGTTTTTTTATAATACTATTTTCAAAGACTTTATTGTTTGACTCTCTTGCCATTCCGTGGGATCTAAATATTTTAGCCAGCTCATAAATTTTTTTGTCATTTGTGCAAATCATTCCACCCTCTATAGTAGTCATGTGATGAGCATAGTAAAAAGAGAAATTAGACATTAGACCATAAGTGCCAAGTTTTTTTTTATGTTTTGCTCCATGACTTTCACACACATCCTCAATAAGTGTAATCTTTTTTTCTTTAAGTTTTTTAAGAAGATTATCCGTAAAACCATTAAATCCTTGTGCATGGGTAATAAATACTGCTAAAGTTTTTTTATTAATCTTTTTAAGCACCTCTTCATTATTCATTGATAGATTAGAAAGGTTAATATCAACAAAAACTGGTTTAAAACCGTTTATTAAAACAGAATTTATATCTGATACCCAAGTAAGCGTTGGAACTATTATTTCGTTTTTTTTTTTATCTTTATTAAGTGATTTCAAGATTGAAAGAGAGATAAAATTTGCTGATGACCCAGAGTTAACAAAAACCGAATATTTAGTTCCTAACCAATTAGACCATTTATTTTCAAATTCTCTTACTTTTGATGATTGAGTTAAAATAATATTTTTTGCTTTTAGTAATTTTTGCACGCTCTGCATATCACTTTTAGTAAAATTATTGTGCATTAATGCGTGTTTAAACTTCATACATTTCCTTTTTTAAAAATTATCTCACTTCCAAATTCTGAAAATTTAAAAGGTACGTGTACTATATTCTTATTTTTTTTAAGAAAAGATTTTTTTTCATTTTCCTTCATATAAAAAATCAAAAATCCGCCTCCGCCTGCTCCGAGTAATTTTCCACCTAATGCTCCATATTTTTTTGCCTCTAAATACATTTCGTCAATTTTATTATTAGTAATATTTTTGTTAATTTCTTTTTTATAATGCCAAGTTTCATCAAGCAACCTTCCAAAATCATCTATATTTCCATTATTTAAAATTTCTTCTCCAACTTCAACATGTCTAATAAGTTTAAATATATTATTTCTTTTTTCCTTAGTTAAAGAAGATACATACTTTTTTGCAATTTCAGGAGCATTACGTTGAATTTTAGAATAAACTAAAACTAAATTTTTGTTTAATTTAAATAAATTCTTTTTATTTTTAACCTTTTTTATTGAAATTTTTTTTTTATTAAAATTAATCCTATTAAATCCACCATAAACTGTTGCGGTTTGATCTTGAGATCCTACAGTTTCTTTTAAGATTTTTTGTTCAAATCTTCTTGAGAATTGAGATAATTGACTTTTACTTTTTTTTTTATTTATTAAATTAAATAAGATATTCGATAGACCAACTACAAAACATGAGCTTGATCCCATACCACTTCTTGCAGGCAAATCACCATCATAATGTATCTCTAAACCTTTTTTAATTTTAAATTCTTTCAATAATGCTTTAACAGCTTTGTGTTGGATTTGATCAACTTTTTTTACCGCTTCTAATTTTGACCAAGTAACTCTGTATTTGTGATCAAAAAAATTTGGAAGATGTCTGCAGGTAATATAAATATGTTTATCTATTGTGGTTGATAATACTGAACCATCAAATTTTTTGTACCATTCAGGATAATCACTTCCTCCACCAAAAAAGGATATTCTATATGGTGTTTTAGAAATAATCATTCTATTTTTTTTTAATTATTGATTTTACCATATTAATAATATCTTTATTGTTAGGAGGTAAATTATCAACCTTTCTATGATGCCCTGCTGACTTATCTTTCAATCCTAAAACGAAAACTCTTTTATTTGTTTGTTCATTTACTTTATGTGCTAGAATTCTCAAAATTCCATCTTTATAATCATTATCCATCATTAAAACACCGAATTTACTTTTTTTGATCGCCTCAATCCATGGCTTTTTAATTTCAAAAGGTTTTAAGTTAACCAAGTGAATTATTCCAACTTTAAAACCTTTTTGTTGTAATTCATTTTTAGCTTTTTCAGCTTCAAATCTTGTTACAGAAATAGGCATTAAAATTATATCTTTTTTCCCTTTTATATCATTTTTAAATTCAGACGTATTTGAATAACTATGTCGATGTTCGGAAATGTAAAAAACGTCTTTTGATTTTAAAAATTTTTTATATGTATTTATGTATTCTTTACTTGTCATAGGTGAAAAAATTTTTAATCCTGGCATTTTATAAATAATAGATATATGTGCTGATCCTGCGACAGGACCAATTGAGCCTTCTGATGCAATGCCTCTTATCATTATTGGGCAAGGTATTTTCCAAATTTCATTAGACTTACACGCATAATTAACAATAAAAATACAATTAAACCAATTATAACCTTGGTAGCGAATTATATATATTGGTCTTTTGCCCATCAATGCTGAGCCAGTAACAATCCCCCCTCCCGCAACATCAGCCATTGGTAATTCAATAACACCATCTTTTTCAAATAACTTTGGTAATGTACCAGCAACCCAGCCTACACCAGTCAAGTTTTGACCAAACACTTGACTCTTATATTTCTTTAAGTGACGACGTGTTATTTCTTTTATTGTAACTCTTAGCTCTTTTGCCATAATAACTTTATTTTATTTTCAATTTTTTTATCAATAATTTCTGCATTTTTTCCCAAAATTTTTTTTTGTTGCAAATATCTATCAAAAACTTTCTCCTTATCTTTACCAGCGCCGGCATGCCAAAAAATTCTATTTGTGTGAATATTTACTAATAAAGGTTTTTTAAATAAATGTTTATTGATGTTGTTATATATTTTTTTTGGATCATCTTTTAAATCGAATGATGTAATTTTTAACGCATTGGCTAACTCCTTGGCCTTCCAGTCTCTTCTTTCTTCTTTCTTTGTTAAAACAGCATAATTATTATCATCAACTACAAATAATATAGGTAACTCTTTTTTTGATACCCAACTTAAAGATGCTAGAACATAATCTTCCTCCAGTGCTGCATCTCCAATAAAAATTATGGTCGGTTTTTTTGAAGAAAAACACGCTCCAGTTCCTATACAAGCATTGCTTCCCATAAATCCATCATGTCCATACATATTAATTTTAGTAGAGTGAATTGATAGAGATCCACCCATACCGTAAGTACAACCATCCTTTTTGCCTTTAAGTTCTTTTATTAATTTAATTATATTCCCACCAAACGATAAATAAATTGAATGACCCCTATGTTGACCAAAGATTAATGGCTTAATTCTTTTTTTTTGAACTATCTCTGCAATTGTAGCTGGTGCATACTCTTGACCAGCAGATAAATAAACAGGGAAAGTTATTTCCTTATTAGAGACTCTCTTGAAAACTTCATTTTCGAAATGACGACATATTGAAGCTTTTTCAAATACATTAAGTATAAAATTTTTTTTCACTAAATTTTATCACCCAATAGTTTTCTTTTTAATTTTATTTTTGTAGTTTTTTTTAAATTATTAACCGAATTCATACCAAATTTATTTTCCAATAGTTTTAAATATTTTGGATTAGTATGATATTTATCCCATGCTTTATCTCTAAAAGATAAAATTTCAGCAGCTGAAAGATTTTGAGATGGGAGGTTTTGAGTGTCATAAGAATGCTGACTATAACCTGAATAAGTAGTAGGTAGTTTAATTTTATTTTTTCTTGCCTCTAAGTGTAGTGGGCTTCCCGGATAAGCCATAGCGCTGTAGAAATTTACCATTTCTGTATTTGTTTCTTCAGCAAAGTTATAAGTAAATTCTAAGCTTTCTTTTGTTTCCTCTGGTAATCCAAAAATATAATTAGCGGCAACATAAATTCCTGCATCTCTCATAGAATTTATTATGTCAATTATTTTTACATTTTTAAAGGCGTCTTTATGGACTTCCTTACGAATAATAGAACTAGGATTTTCAATACCTAATCCCAACCAATTAACTCCAGCCTTTTTTAGTTTTTCAAGATATTGTGGCTTACATGTATCAATTCTTGAGTATGCCCAAATGTTAAAATCATATTTTCTCTCAATAATCATATCGCAAATTTTCATAAAATGGTTTGGATTTAAAACAAAAAGTTCATCAGCAATTTTTATATTTTTAACACCTTGTTTTGCAAAGTAATCAAACTGTTTAATAATAAATTCCGGAGTCCACCACCTAAATATATTAGAGTCTTTTGAAGAAATATTTTCTGAATTATTGGTTCTATTGATTATATTAATCATACAAAAAGAACATGTGTACGGACATCCTAGACTAGTATATAAAGCGGCAAACGGTTGTTTATCAGAATTATTTGACCACGAGTGCCATCCAGCTGTTCTGTACATTTTAAGAGGTGGAAGTAAGTCCCAGGCTATACCTGGAAGATCAGTATCTAGTAATTTTTTAGGTACTATTATCTCAGCTTCATTTATTTCAATAAAATTATCCTCATTTCTAAAACCTATCCCTTTTATCTTTCTTAAAGACTTATCATCATTTAAATCTTCAACTCTTAATAAATTTGAAATTGCGTAAACACCCTCATTAAGAGCAATAATATCTATCGATTTTTCATTTTCTAATGTTTCTTTTGGTAAAGCGGAGATATGTCCGCCAACAAAAAGAGTTTTAATATTAGGATTTAAATTTTTAAGTTCTTCAGACGTAGCTACGGCTCCTTCCATATTTTGTGAAGAAGCAGATGGTTGTTGACCATACACAACAAAACAAGCAATTTTTGGATTTAAATTATGAATTTCTTTAGCACTAGAGATATAATCTAGTCTTTCTACCTCGCAATCTAAAATTTTTACATTAAAGTTTTTGCCTCTACAATGATTTGCTAACATACCCGCCCAGATAGGTGGCTCTATGGCAGAGTGATCATTGCTCAACCCTTGATAAATTTTTTTGGAGGCGTTTGGATGAATAAATAAAATATCTAAATTCATATGACTGTTTAACTTTAATAATCTTTGTAAGCATCATAAATTATTTGCTTATTGTCAGTTAAAACCTCAATAAATAAAGGTCTTTTAATATTATTTATTTTCTTTAATTTAAAATCTAGGTTTTTTGAATTAGGAATTAAAAAATAGTCCATATCAAAGGCTTTGGCTATATTCTTTAAATTTAATGTTCCGTCACCAGTGTCGATAGGATTATCAACTCTTCTACCTCTAAAAAACGTATCTGCCCAATTATGCATTGAAACGTATCCGCCGTTATTTATTACAAATAATTTAATATTAAATTTGTTATGTGAAATAGTTTTGAGTTCTTGAATATTTAGTTCTAATGACCCATCACCAGTAACAGATAATATTGTTGACTTTGGAGATGCAACCGCAGCACCAATTGAAAGTGGAATTGATAGCCCCATAGCAGCATTTGTGTAAGAAGATAATTCTTTTTGATTTTTTTCAAAATTCCAAACTTGACCACCTATGTAATAGTTAGAGCCAGCATCGGTAATAAGTATATTCTTTTTAGATGAGATTTTACCCAATCTATCCATAAAATAATAAAGGTCCATTAATTTACTTTTATTTTTTTTATTATAATTTTTAAAAGTAATCGGAAAATTTTTTTTAAGATTACTGCAGTGATTATTCCATTGAATAAATTTTTTTAATTTTTTCTTTTTTAAAAAAACTAAAAAAGAAGGTAAAAAATTTGTTAAGTCATATCTCAGAGGTATATCAATTTTTTGACCTTTTTTATTGAGTTCATCCTTTTCTAAATCTACGGAGATGACTTTGGCATTAGATAGTGCTTGATAATCATGACCAACAAATTGAGGGGAAAATCTACACCCAAAGGATATCGCTAAATCAGACTGGTTCATAATTTTTTTAGAAAATTTTGTAGCCTTTATCCCAGATATTCCATAAATGTGTTTTTTATTATGTGGAATTAGATCGTTTGTAAATCTCGTAAAAATTACTGGTATTTTTAGTAAATCAATTATTTTTTTAATTTCTGCAATCTTGCCGCTTTGTTTGACCCCATGTCCTAAAATTAAAATTGGTTTTTTTGATTTTTCAAATAAGTTTAAAATTTTTTCAGAGTCTTTTTTTATATTATTTCTTAAATTTATTTTACTATTGATTTTTGGAAAATAGGATTTTAATTTTTTTTCATCTATTTTTGCTTTTTGCACATTTAGAGGTATATCAATCCATACTGGACCTTTTCTTCCACTTGAAGCTAAATGAAATGCTTTTTGGATTATATATTTCACATCTAAGGGATTTTTAATTATTTCTGCATATTTTGTTAACGGTTTAACTATCGGAATAATATTTATCTCTGCAGTTCCAAAACTTCTTATCTTTTTTGAGTTCGTGCTATGTGTTGTTTGTTTGTAATCAACTTGGCCTGATAAAATTACGATTGGAGAAGAGTCTACATAAGCTTCTGCTAAACCCGGTAAAGCATTTGTTGCACCTGGTCCAGCTGTCACACAGGCAACGCCAACTTTATTTTTGATTCTAGAATAGGCACTAGCCATACTTGGAGCTGTAGCTTCGTTTCTTGTTGCATAGTATTTTATTCCTGCTAACTTTACTGCATCATTAAGATACATTGCTCCATAACCAGTGAGCATAAAAATATCATTAATTTTTTTTTGTTTTAAAAATTTTACTATAAAATCAACTACTCTCATTTAAAAAATTCATATCTTTGGTAGCGAGGGGCGGATTCGAACCGCCGACCCCAGGCTTATGAGTCCTGTGCTCTAACCAACTGAGCTACCTCGCCAAATTTTGAAGTTATAATATATTTAAACAACTAAATCATTAATTTTAGTTGAGGTAAAATCTTAGTAAATTATTGGTTTTTTATA
>NTJK01000001.1 GCA_002457475.1 Pelagibacterales bacterium MED-G43 | reverse complement strand
CAAATGTTTAGAAGGTTTTGCTATGTTTACGCTTAACCAAGGAGAAGTTTGTACTTGTCCAAGTAGAGCTTTAATTCAAGAGTCTATCTATGATAAATTCATGGAAAGAGCCATTGCAAGAACAAAAGCTGTAAAACAAGACAATCCTTTAAAAATGGAAACTATGATTGGAGCTCAAGCTTCACTAGAACAAATGGAAAAAATTAAATCTTACTTAGACTTAGGTAAGAAAGAAGGTGCCAAAGTTCTATGTGGTGGTAGTGCAGCTAAAATTAATAGCGGATTAGAAAAAGGAAACTATATCCAACCAACTATCTTTGAAGGCAAAAACAATATGCGAATATTCCAAGAGGAAATCTTTGGACCAGTAGTATCGGTTACTAAGTTTAAAGATGAAAAAGAAGCATTAGAAATAGCTAATGATACTCTTTATGGATTAGGAGCAGGTGTTTGGACTAGAGATGGTAACGTTGCTTACAGAATGGGTAGAGGTATACAAGCAGGTAGAGTTTGGACAAACTGCTACCATGCATATCCAGCTCATGCTGCATTTGGCGGATACAAACAATCTGGTATCGGAAGAGAAACTCATAAAATGATGTTAAATCATTACAGACAAGTGAAGAACTTACACGTGTCTTACAGTGAGAAAAAATTAGGCTTCTTTTAACCAACAATATATAATGGTCCATGATTCTAAATCATGGGCCGAAATATTGAAATGAAAGTATCATTCACCTTATCAGCAAAAAAGTTACTCAATGAACTCAAAGAAGTACACGGAGATGATCTTCTATTTCACCAATCAGGTGGATGCTGTGATGGAAGCGCGCCAATGTGTTTTCCAGCAAAAGAATATCAAGTGGGAAACAGCGACGTAAAATTGGGAGAGGTTGATGGAACCCCTTTCTATATGAATGAAGATCAATATGAAAAGTGGAAACATACAGATCTAACAATTGATGCTGTAAAAGGGATTGGAGGCATGTTTTCCCTTGATAATGGAACGGGGCAAAGATTTTTAACAAAATCTGAAATTTGTGTTGTAGTAGACAACGATAAAAAAGCTGCAAATTAATCTCTTTATAGACAAGTTCTAAAATATCTGTATTTAATTAAATATGGGCCAAATTTTACTTACTGATGTTAGAAAAAAATTCTTAGATTATTTCAAAAAAAATAATCACAAGATTATAGACTCTAGTAACTTAGTTCCAAACAATGATCCTACTTTGATGTTTACAAATTCAGGTATGGTTCAATTTAAAAATGTATTCACAGGTTTAGAAAAAAGAGAATACAAAACAGCTACAACATCTCAAAAATGTGTAAGAGCTGGTGGAAAACATAATGATTTAGAAAATGTAGGATATACACCAAGACACCATACTTTTTTTGAAATGTTGGGAAATTTTTCCTTTGGAGATTATTTTAAAGAACAGGCAATTATTCATGCTTGGAACTTATTAACCAAAGATTTTCAACTACCTAAAGAAAAACTCTCAGTTACAGTTTTTCATGAAGATGAAGAGTCATTTAAACTTTGGAAAAAAATAGCAGGCTTAAGTGATGATAAGATAATTAAAATAGCAACATCAGATAATTTTTGGTCAATGGGTGATACAGGTCCATGTGGCCCGTGCTCTGAAATATTTTATGATCATGGTGAAAAATTAAAAGGCGGACCACCAGGAAGTCCTGATGAAGACGGAGATAGATTTATTGAGATATGGAATTTGGTATTTATGCAATATGAACAAATATCAAAAGATAAAAGAATAAATTTACCAAAACCATCAGTAGATACTGGAATGGGGCTAGAGCGAATGACAGCAGTTCTTCAAGGAACCCACGATAATTATAATATCGATCACTTTAAAAAAATAATGAGCGCGTCCGCTGAACTATTGAAGTCACCTATAAATGATCAAACAATTGCAAGTCATAGGGTGATCGCAGATCATTTGAGAGCTAGCAGTTTTTTAATCGCTGAAGGAATTTTACCTTCAAATGAGGGACGTGGTTATGTACTAAGAAGAATAATGAGACGTGGAATGAGACACGCTCATACTCTTGGAGGCAAAGAAACAATTTTTTATAAATTGTTTGATGTTTTAATGAGCGAAATGAAACAAAGTTATCCCGAGCTCGCTAGAGGAAAAGATTTAATCGTAGAAACTTTAAAAAATGAGGAAGAAAAGTTTTCTTCGCTATTAGAACGAGGAATAAAAATATTAAATGAAAATTTAGATAAAGTTCAAAACAAAATTCTTCCTGGTGAAATAGCATTTAAACTTTATGACACTTATGGATTTCCCTTAGATCTTACAGCTGATATTTTGAGATCAAAAGATATCAAAATAGACAACAAAGGTTTTGATAATGATATGGAAAAAAGTAAAGCTTTAGCTAGAGCAAACTGGAAAGGTTCGGGAGACAAATCTTTAGAGGAAAAATGGTTTAAAATACGAGAGGAATTAGATCCTACGGAATTTTTGGGCTATGAATTTAATAAAGCTGAGGGAGTAGTTTTAAAAATATCAAAAGGAAAAGATTTTATTAATGAAGCAAAAGAAAATGATGAAATTGAGCTTATAACTAATCAAACACCTTTTTATGGAGAGTCTGGAGGACAGGTAGGTGACCAGGGAGAGATAAAAACATCAAAATGTAAAATAGAAATTTTAGATACGCAAAAAAAAATGGGTGATCTTCATGTGCATGTTGGAAAAGTAATAACAGGATCTGTAAAAGTTGGAGAAAATGTAAATTTAGAGATAAATGCTAGAAGACGAAACGATGCTAAAGCATATCATTCAGCAACTCATTTACTACACGAAGCTTTACGAAGGACATTAGGTAAACATGTTACTCAGAAAGGCTCTTTAGTAAGTCCTGAAAAGTTAAGATTTGATTTTAGCCACAATAAACCAATCGAAAAAAATGAAATTAATAAGATTGAAGATTTAGTAAACGATATGGTTTCTAAAGCCAGTGACGTTAAAACTCGAATTATGACTCCAAAGGAGGCAGTTGACAATGGAGCTTTAGCATTATTTGGCGAGAAATATGGAGATGAAGTCAGAGTTTTGTCTATGGGAGAAGAAAAGAATAAGTATTTTTCAACAGAATTATGTGGCGGAACACATGTATCAAATACATCAGAAATAGGTAGATTTAAAATAATAAGTCAGTCGTCGATATCTTCTGGAGTAAGACGAGTTGAAGCTTTAAGAGCAGAGCAGCTTGTAGAATATGAAAAAAATCTAAAACAAACTCAATCTTCAAAAGAGATTAAATTGAATGAAGAAATTAAAATTATTAAAAAAGCTTTAGAGAAACTTAAAATTGGACCTAATTACAGCAACGAATTAAGTACAACTGAAAATTTAAAAAATTTAAATAAACAACTAGATCAAGCCAATTTAAAAAATGTAATCGCAGATAAGAGTAAAAATATTATTAAAGATAGTAAAATTAAAGATTTTACTTTAAGGTATCAATCTATAAAAAATCTTCCTTCAAAAGAATTAAGAACAATTATTGACTCTGGGAAAAAAGATATAAAGAAAGGAATTCTAATTGCTTTCTCTATTTATGATGGAAAAGTAGGCGTTTCAGTTGGTGTTACAAAAGATTTAACAGAAAAATTTGATGCAGTTGAGTTAGTAAAAATAGCAGCTTCTATTCTAGGCGGTAAAGGAGGGGGAGGAAGAAAAGACTTTGCACAAGCAGGAGGAGTTGATGAAACCAAAATTGAAAACGCCTATAAAGCTGTATTAAAAAAAATTAATTAAGTTTTTTTTTGAGATTACCGTCAATTGCCTCTAAAAATTGATTAGTAGTTAAGTATTTAGAAGACTTATCGATTAAAATTGCAAGGTCCTTAGTCATAGAGCCACTTTCGACTGTTTCTACACAAACTTTTTCAATTGAAGATGCAAATTGAGTCAATTCAACATTATCATCTAATTTTCCTCTGTGAGCTAAACCTCTTGTCCAAGCAAAAATTGATGCTATCGGATTTGTAGAAGTTTCTTTTCCTTGTTGATGCATTCTATAGTGTCTCGTCACTGTCCCGTGCGCAGCTTCAGACTCAACTGTTTTTCCATCTGGCGTCATAAGAACACTAGTCATCAGTCCTAAAGAACCAAATCCTTGAGCTACAGTGTCTGACTGTACGTCTCCATCATAGTTTTTACATGCCCACACATAACCACCATTCCATTTCATAGCACAAGCAACCATGTCATCAATTAACCTATGCTCATAAGTAATTTTAGCTGAGTCAAACTTACTTTTAAACTCTTTATCAAAAATTTCTTGAAACAGATCTTTAAAACGACCATCGTAAGCTTTTAAAATTGTATTTTTAGTTGATAAATAAACTGGCCATTTTCTACCAAGCCCATAATTCATACACGCTCTTGCAAAATTTTTTATAGAATCATCTAAATTATACATTGCTAGGGCTGTTCCTGGTCCTGTAAAATCAAATACTTGAAATTCTTTTTTATCCTTTCCATCTTTTGATGTCCATTTGACTTCCATTTTTCCTTCCCCAGGAATTAAAAAATCAGTAGCTCGGTACTGATCACCAAAAGCATGCCTGCCTATCACGATTGGCTTCGTCCATCCTGGAACTAATTTTGGAACATTTTTACAAATGATTGGTTCTCTAAATACTGTGCCACCCAAAATGTTACGAATAGTTCCATTGGGTGATCTCCACATTTTTTTAAGCTTAAATTCTTCTACTCTAGCTTCATCAGGAGTTATTGTAGCGCACTTAACACCAACACCATATTGTTTAATAGCATTAGCTGCATCAATGGTGATTTGATCATCAGTTTTGTCCCTGCTTTCCATTCCGAGATCATAGTATTTAAGGTCTATTTCTAAATAGGGCTTAATCAACTTGTCTTTGATAAAAGACCAGATAATTCTAGTCATTTCGTCTCCGTCTAACTCAACTACTGGATTTTTAACTTTAATTTTTGCCATAAAATAGATTGATTAACTGTGATTTTTATACATATTAAGAAAAAATTATCAAACTAATTATTATGTTTAATACAATATTTCCAAAGATTCATAAAGAGGGATATAAATTTTTAGCTATCTCAATTTTAGTTACTTTTATTATTTTATTTTTCTCCGAATTCTTAGGAGTTATTTTCATTTTGATAACAGTTTGGGTTTACTATTTTTTTAGGGACCCAGATAGATATTCGATTAATGATGATAAATATCTCGTGAGCCCTGCTGATGGCTTGATAACTGATATATCTGAAAAATCAGGGCCTGAAGAATTAAGATTAGAAAACACCTCCTACACTAAAGTAAGCATATTTATGAATGTATTTAACTGTCACGTAAATAGAATTCCATCAACTGGCAAAGTAGAAGAAATTTTTTATAAACCTGGAAAATTTTTAAATGCCTCTTTAGATAAGGCAAGTGAAGAGAATGAGAGAAATTACTTTAAAATTAAATTAATTAATGGAGAAGAAATTATAATTGTTCAGATAGCAGGCTTGATAGCTAGACGAATAGTATGCGAAGTTGAACAAGGACAAGAATTAAAACAAGGTGAAAGAATTGGAATGATAAGGTTCGGCAGCAGAGTAGACATATACTTTAAAAATAAAAAAGTTTTAGCTAAGCTTGGTCAAAATGTAGTAGCAGGAGAAAGCCTGTTAGCTTCTGAATAATGGAAGAAAATAAAAAATTTAAATTAGTTTCAGCTAAAAAAACAAGATATTTATTACCGAATATTTTAACTTTAGCCGGAGTTTGTTTAGGGATTAGTTCAATAAAATTTTCTATAGACGGTAATTTTAGTTTAGCTGTCACTTTAATTTTACTTGCAGCAATATTAGACGCACTTGATGGAAGAATAGCGAGATTGATTAAGGGAACAACTGAGTTTGGCAAGGAATTAGACTCTTTAACAGACTTTGTAAGCTTTGGTATAGCTCCAGTTTTTATTTTATATTTTTGGGAATTACAAAATTACGGTAAGTTAGGTTGGGCTATAACTCTTATTTATTCTGTTTGTTGTGTTTTAAGATTGGCTAGATTCAATTTGACCAAGATAGATGAAACAGAAGTATGGAAATATAATTTCTTTGAGGGAATACCATCACCTGCAGGAGGTTTATTGATTTTAATGCCGTTGATATATGAGCTTACAGATTTAAATTTAGGACTAGAAATTAAAAAAATTACACCTTATCTTACAGTAATTATTGCTATTTTATTAGTAAGCAAAGTTCCAACTTTATCACTAAAAAAAATATCTATATCACCTAAAACAACTGTTTTTTTATTATTAGGAATAGGAATTGTTTTTATTGCATTGTTATTCTATACACTTGAAACTCTTTTAATTTTTGGTGTAGGCTATCTAGCTTCAATTCCAGTAAGTTTAATGATTTATAACAATCAAAGTAAAAAAAATACTGATAAAACAACTGAGGAAAATCATGAAGATGTTTTATAATGAAAAAATCAAAAAGAATTAAAAAAAGTAATTCTTGGAAAATCAAACAACACAGAGACCAGTTTTTTAAAAAATCTAAAACATTAGGTTATCGTTCTCGAGCTTCGTTCAAATTAATCGAGCTTAACAAAAAGTATAATTTTATAAAAAAAAATACTAACTTGTTAGATGTAGGCTCATCACCTGGAGGCTGGTCCCAGGTAGCAAGACAGATTATCAAAGAAGGAAAAATTATGGCTATAGATATTAATAATATGGAGCCTATAAATAATGTAAAATTTTTTAAAGGAAATATACTTGATGAACAAACTAAAATTACAGTTACAGAGTATTTTGATAACTTCTTGGATGTAATTGTATCTGATATGGCTGCAGACACCACTGGTAGTAAATCTTTAGACTCTATTAGAACAAACCAATTATGCACGGATGTGATACATTTCTCAAAAAAAATGCTTAAACCTAAAGGTGTATTAGTTTCTAAACTATTTATGGGTGAGGATTTTATAGAAGTAAAAAATCTAGCAAAAACTATATTTAAAAAAGTAAATTTTTTCAAGCCTGAGTCTAGTAGAAGAGAATCAAAAGAAACTTATTTACATTGTGAAATTTTAAAGTCTTTATAATTTAAAATAATTGTATATAAGTTTATATGGAAACAATAAAAGAAGCATTAACTTTTGACGATGTTTTGCTATTACCAAAATACTCAAATGTTCTACCCTCAAACACCAACATTCTTTTACAACTAACTGAAAAAATATCTCTTAAGGTCCCTTTTTTAACTTCAGCTATGGATACTGTTACGGAGTCGAAAATGGCAATAGCAATCGCCAAAGAGGGAGGCCTTGGAGTCATTCACCGAAATTTGGATATAAAAAAACAGTCCAACGAAATTAAAAAAGTAAAAGATAAAAAACTGTATGTTGGAGCAGCGATCGGCACTAACAAAGAGGACTTAGAAAGAGCAAGGTCTTTGACTTCTAATGGAGTTGATTTAATAGTTATAGATACAGCTCACGGACATAGTGAAAAAGTTTTAAAAACTTTGTCACAAATAAAAAGAATAATAAAAAATATACCTGTTTGTGTTGGAAATATCGCGACAGGTGAAGCTGCAAAAAATTTATACAATGCAGGCGCAGATATAATAAAAGTAGGAATTGGACCAGGGTCGATTTGTACTACTAGGATGGTGGCAGGTATCGGTGTCCCTCAAATTTCTGCAATTATGGATGTAAAAAAAGCTTTAAGTAAGAAAAAAATAAAAATTATTTCAGATGGCGGAATAAAGTTTTCAGGAGATATTGCAAAAGCTTTAGCAGCTGGTGCAGATGCAATTATGATGGGGTCAATTTTTGCTGGTACAGAGGAAAGTCCTGGAAAGAAATTTAAAAAAAACGGAAAAATTTATAAACAATACCGAGGCATGGGATCTATTGGCGCGATGTCAGCTGGATCAGCTAATAGGTATTTTCAAAAAAATTATAAAGATAAAACAAAATTTGTTCCAGAAGGTGTAGAAGGTCGTGTAGAATACAAAGGTAAAGTATCTAAGATAATATATCAACTACAGGGTGGATTGAGATCATCTATGGGGTATATTGGAGCAAAAAATTTGAAAGAAATAAATAAAAAAGCAAAATTTGTTAAAATTACAAAAGCAGGTTTTTACGAAAGTATGGTTCACAGTGTTGAGATGACGCAAAAAACATTTAATTATAAATTATGATGAAAAAATTTTTGATAACAGTATTGGTTCTTTTCTTTGTACCAAATTATTTACTTGCTAAGTCAAAATACTTTCAAGAAGGCATCATTCTATATAATAATAATAAATTTGAAGATGCAAAATTTAAATTCGAACAAGATTTAATATATAATCCTAAAAGTGAATTATCTTATCTATATTTGTCAAAAATATTTAATAGACAAGAAAAAAAAGATTTAGAGGAACAAAACTTAAAAACAGTTATGTTATTGAATCCAAAAAATGAGGAAGCAATTTATAATCTTGCAAAACTTAAACTTTCTTCCTCTGACTATCAAAAAAGCAAGGAGTTAAATACAAAATTAAAATCTATTTGCAGTAATTTTTGTAGACAAAGCAATGAATTAAAAATTGAAATTGAGAATTTATCTAAAAAATAAATGCAATTTCAAACTGACAAAGATAAAGTTTTAATCATTGATTTTGGTTCTCAGGTAACAAAATTGATAGCTAGAAGAGTAAGAGAATTGGGTGTTTATTCCGAGATTATCACACCAAAGAGTCTTATTAAATTAAAAAAGTATCACAATATAAAAGGATTAATACTTTCAGGAGGACCTTCAACTGTAACAAGCTCAAAATTCCAAAGTGTTCCTAAGGAAATATTTAAAAAAAAAATTCCTGTACTAGGGATTTGTTATGGATTGCAATTAATAGCAAAATTATTTGGAGGAAAAATTAAATCCTCAAATAAAAAAAGAGAATTTGGTAGAGCAATATTATTTGAAAAAAGATCTTCTCTTTTAACAAATAACTACTTAAATTTTCGAAAATCAGTTTGGATGAGTCACGAAGATGCAGTTGTTAAACTGCCTAAAAAATTTAAAGTGATTGCATCTACAAAAGATTCAAAATTTACAATTATAGAAAATTCGTTTGATAAAATTTATGGTGTACAATTTCATCCGGAGGTGACACACACAGATAAAGGAATTCAAATTTTTAAAAATTTCTTATTTACAATTTGTAAAATTAAAAAAAGTTGGAGTATTAAATCACAAAAAAGTAGATTAATTAATGAAATTAAAAAAACTGTAAAAAAAGATATGGTAATATGTGCTCTTTCTGGCGGAGTGGATAGCAGTGTAGTAGCATTATTAATAAATAATGCAATCAAGAAAAACTTAATTTGTATAATGGTAGACACAGGATTAATGAGAAAAAATGAATTTAATTATACTTATAAAATTTTTAAAAATAAATATAAATTGAATATTAAAATAATAAATGCCTCAAAACTATTTTTAAATAAATTACAAAATATTTCTGATCCTGAAAAAAAAAGAAAGATTATAGGAAAATTATTTATTAAGGTCTTTGAAAAGGAGTCAAAAAAATATAAAAATATTAAATATTTAGCTCAAGGAACCCTTTATCCGGATATAATCGAAAGCAGATCTTCAACTGGAAGCAAATCTTCCAAAATAAAATCCCATCATAATGTTGGCGGTTTACCAAAAAGGATGAACTTAAGATTAATCGAGCCATTGAAAGAATTTTTCAAAGATGAAGTTAGAATTTTAGGAAAGTCTTTGGGTTTAATTGATAACATCAACTATAAACATCCATTTCCAGGTCCTGGATTAGGTATTAGGATAATTGGAAATATTACTAAGGAGAGAATTAAAATACTACAAGAAGCAGATTATATATATATTAATGAATTAACTAAAAATGGACTTTATCATAAAATATGGCAAGCTTATGCTGCATTACTTCCAATAAAAACAGTTGGAGTAATGGGAGACTCAAGAACATATGAAAATGTTTGCCTGCTAAGAGCTGTTACTTCCGAAGACGGTATGACAGCTGATTATTTTAGCTTTCCAAAAGATTTTATAGACAATATTTCTAATAAAATTATAAACAATGTTAAAGGTGTTAACAGAGTAGTTTATGATATCACTTCAAAACCACCAAGCACGATTGAGCTTGAATAATGAATAAGAAAATTAAAAAAATTTTATTGAAAAAAAATAAGTCTAAGATTGTTAGTTTAACGGCTTACTCTAAGAACATAGCTAAGATTTTAGATAATCACACAGACATTATTTTGGTCGGCGACTCAATGGCTAATGTACTCTACGGACATAATAATACTCATAAAATTAATCTAGAAACCATTATCCAACACACACAAAGTGTAAAATTAGGAGTAAAAAAATCTTTGCTTGTGGTTGATATGCCTAAAGGTAGTTACAATGATATTAAAACGGCAAATAAAAATGTGAAGTTTGTAATAAATCAAACAAAGTGTGACGCAATTAAATTAGAAAGCAATAAAAAAAATTTTAAAATTATTAAAGATTTAGTAAAAAAAAAAATTAATGTAATGGGTCATATCGGTTACACACCACAATTCAAAAAAAAATTTAAAATTGAAGGACAAACAAAAAAAGAATCTTTAAAACTTTTGCAAGAAGCAAAATTAATTGAAAAAGCAGGAGCGTTCTCTATCGTGCTGGAGTGTCTATCTCCAGAGTCTGCCAAATTAATTACAAGTAAATTAAAGATTCCAACCATTGGCATCGGATCATCTTCATATTGCGATGGTCAGATCTTGGTTACAGATGATATGCTCGGTATAAGCGGTTTTTATCCAAAATTTGTAAAAAAGTATCTAAAACTTGATAGAATAATTGAAAAAGCTGTAAAAAAATATACTAGAGAGGTAAAATTAAAAAAATTTCCAACTTTCAAAAACTTTTTAAATGCAAGAAAATCAAGAAAATAAAATAGAGCTTAAAGATAAATTAGAAAATTTATATTCATACCATAAAGGCAAAATATATATATTTATTATAGTTTTGTTAATAGCCGTTACTTCATTTGCTTTAATTAACAATTTAAATAAAAAAAAAAGTATTAAGATTGGACAACAGTATATTGAAGCTGGAATATACCTCGCATCCGATAATAAAAATCAAGCAAAAAAAATATACGAAGAGATAATATTAAGCAAAAATAATTTTTATTCAATTTTAGCTTTAAATAAAATTGTAGAAAAAAAATTAGTTATTGATAAAAATAAGATATTGAAATATTTCAACATTTTAGAAAAGTCTATTTCCTCAAAAGATGAGAGAGAACTTATAATTTTTAAAAAAGCCTTATACTTAATTAAAAATTCCGATGCTAAAACAGGGGAAGATCTAATGAAAAATTTAATTGAGCAAGATTCTTCACTTAAAAATATAATTCAAGAAATTTTGATAAAATAAATCAATGAAATTATTTACAGCTTTAATAATTTTATTTATTCTTTCTAATTGTTCTTTTGATGATAAGACCGGTATTTGGAAAAATGAAAATACAATCAAAACCGATGTAGAAAGTCCTTTTAAAGATTTTAAGACAATTTCAAATTCAAAAAAAATTTTTGATAAAACAATTACCTTAGATAAAAAAATGGTTTTAAACCTATCTCAGGTCATAAAAAATAGTCAATGGACAGATCCATTTTATAGCGACTCTAACAATACTAATAACTTTAAATATAACGGCAACTATCAATTAATATTAAATGGCAAAAAACTTTCTAAATATAAGTCTAGTAAAATTCTATTATATCATGACGATAACATCATTTTAAATGATGTAAAAGGTAATGTAATCGTATATTCAATAATAAAAAAAGAAATAATTCGAAAATTTAATTTTTATAAAAATAAATATAAAGGATTCAAAAAAAATCTTAATTTTGTAATTGATAAAAATATTATATATGTCTCAGACAACCTGGGGTATATCTATGCCTTCGACTATCAATCAAATTCATTGCTTTGGGCAAAAAATTTACAAATACCATTCAAATCAAATTTAAAAATTTACAAAAATATAGTTATTTCAGCAAGTCATAAAAATAATATATTTTTTTTAAATAAGAATAACGGAGAAATAATTAAATCAATACCGACAGAGGAAACTAAAGTAACTAATCAATTTGTTAATAATTTTTCGATTAAAGATGATAATTTATTTTTTCTTAATTCATTTGGCTCTTTATATTCAATCAATCTTAAATTAAAGACAATAAATTGGTTTATTAATTTAAATCAATCTTTAGAATTAACATCAAATAATTTATTTAAAGGAAATCAAATAATTAACGATAAAAATAGGATTATAGTTTCCTCAGACAAGCTTTCATATTTACTTGACTCGCAAACTGGAAATATTTTAAGTAAAAGTAATTATTTATCTAATTTAAAACCAATAATTAACAATGAACTTATTTTTTTTGTTACAAAAAATAATTTCTTGATTGCAGCTAAATTAGATGATGGTGGAATTTTATATTCGTATGATATAAAAAATCAATTATCTAAATTTTTAAATATAAATAAAAAATTGGAAATTAATAATTTTTTTCTGGTGAACAATAAAATTTTTTTATTTTTAAACAATAAATATGTTGCTCTTTTTAATGTCAATGGACGAATAGAAAAAATTAACAAATTACCATCAAAAATAAAAACTAATCCAATTTTTATTGACGGTTCAATAATGTATTTAGATAATAAAAATAAACTTAAAATTGTTGATTAGTTATTTGATTTTCCACTTAACAAAGATAATTGCTTAACTTTAAATCCATTTAAATTATCGTATGGTTTAATTGGATAATCTCCTGTGAAATAATGATCGCTAAATTGTGGGTAATTTGAATTTCGTTCTGCTCCTATAAGAGCTTTATAAAGCCCTTTAAGACTTAAGAATTTAACAGTTTTAGCTTTAATATGATCACACATTTCTTGATTATTTTTATTATAAGCTAATAACTCTTCTTTGGTAGGCATATCTACTCCATAAAAATCTGGGAACTTTATCTCAGGGCAAGCTATTCTTACATGAACTTCTTTTGCCCCACTTTCATAGAGCATTTTTACAATTTTATGACAGGTTGTTCCCCTCACTAAAGAGTCATCAATTAGAATTATAGACTTATTTTTTACTATTGTTTTTGTTGAACTGAGCTTTAATTTAACGCCTAAGCTTCTTATGCTTTGAGTAGGTTCTATAAAAGTTCTGCCAACATAATGATTCCTAATTAATCCTAATTCAAATTTCTTTTTAGATTGTTCAGAGTATCCCAAGGCAGCTGGCACACCTGAGTCAGGAACTGGAACTACCAAGTCTGCTTCTATATCAGCCTCCAAGGCAAGTTCTCTTCCTAGATTTTTTCTATACTCATAAGCACATCTGTTATTAATTAAACTGTCTGGTCTTGCAAAATATATGTATTCAAATACGCAAGGCCTTTGTTTCTGTTTTGGAAAAGGTTTTATAGATTTTATCTCTCCATTCTCAACAATAACTATTTCGCCATTATCTACCTCTCTTACAAATGTTGCGCCAACAATATCAAGTGCACAAGTTTCAGAGGCAAAAATATATGTGTTTTTTAACTTTCCAATTACTAGTGGCCTGATACCGAAGGGATCTCTTACACCAACAAGTTTTTTATTTGTAAGCATTACTAGAGCATAACCACCTTGTATTTGAAAAAGTGCATCAACTAATTTATCAGTAAATTTATCTCTATTTGATTTTGCAATAAGTTGAACAATCGTCTCAGTGTCACTCGTAGTTCTAAAAATTGCCCCATCTTTTACCAAAGACTCCCTTAATAAAAGTGCATTTGTCAAATTTCCATTATGAGCAACACTTAATCCACCAATATGAAGATCGGCAAAAAAAGGCTGAATATTTCTAATAGATGTTTCTCCAGTTGTAGAATATCGATTATGTCCTATCGCAAAACTTCCCGGGAGCTTTTTTAATGTTTCAGAGTTTGTAAAATGATCTCCAACCAGCCCTTGTCTTTTTTCAGAATGAAAATTTTTACCATCAAACGATACTATACCGCATCCTTCTTGACCTCTGTGCTGCAAGGCATGAAGGCCAAGCGCTACTAATGCAGAGGCGTCTTCATGGTTTGACACACCAAAAACTCCACATTCTTCTCTTAGTTTGTCAGAATTAAATTTTTTCAATTTTTTCTTTTGTATCAATGAAATCTTCGCTAGAGGGAAATTCCTCTATTAATAAATTACTGCCTTTATTTATTAAATTGAACGAAATTGCATCTTCTGCTGATATACCCCAATTTTGATAAGGATAAAACCAATTTAAAATAGAAAATAAACAAATAGCCACAACATATCCTTTAAAAATGCCAAACAAAAAACCGAATCCTTTATCCAGTGACCCAACACCGGTCCAAGTTACTGCTTTGCTTAAAGTTTTTCCAATTAGCAGTATTATAAATAGGGTTATAATGAAAATTGCTATTCCCAAACCGACGTTGTTGATAAAATCTGACTGAATATAATCACTTACTATGGGTTGAAACTTTGGAACTAAAAGGATTGTAATTATTGCGGATAAGACCCACTTCATGAAAGATACTAAGCTTAATGAAAAACCTTTTATAAAACACTGGAGTATATTGTAAATCAAAATAGCTATAAAAATTAAATCAAATAAATTTACAACATTAAAAAAATCTTCAAAAATATTTGCCATCATATGTTCTCATCAATTTCTTCACCAAAAGGTTTGAATTTAAGAATTAAAATTGGCAAAAGAGTTAAAACAGATATCAATGCCAATAACATTGCTAAACCAGTAAAAACCCCAAAGTAAATAGTCGGAATAAAATTAGATAGAACTAAAATTGAAAAACCAAATACAATTGTTATAGAAGTATTCAAAATAGCTACCCCAACAGTATTATGACACCTATCGAGAGTTTTATTATAATTATTTATTTTTTTGAACTCTTCTTTAAACCTGTAAATGTAATGAATACTATTATCGACTGCAATACCAATAGTTATAGCAGCAATTGTTATAGTCATCATATCAAGTGGTATTCCAAGTAAACCGATTATGCCAAGAATAAAAAATGCAGCAATAAAATTTGGGACAATACCTATAAAAGAAATGACTATGTTTCTAAATAAAATAAAAAACATGCAGAAAATTCCAAGTATTACTATTCCAAGTGTGAGTATTTGAGATTTAAACAAACTTTGTAATAAATTATTAAATAAGATTAGAACACCAGCTAGTTGATATTCATTTTTTTCTAAATTTAATTCAGTATTTAATTCTGTATTAATCTTATTTATAAGGTCATTTCTTCTTAAATTTTTCAAAGAGTCTTTAATTCTTACGCTTATTCTTGCTTCATCTTTTTCTACTGAAATATAAGGTGTAATTATTTCCTCTTTTATTGAGGCTGGAATTTTACTGTATAAGACTGCTATTTCTAAACTTTGTAATTTTTTATTATTCAAATCTTCTGCTACTCTTAAAATTGACCCAAATGAGAGAACTTTGCCTATTTCTGGAAGTGAGTCCAAATAATCATGCACTTTAATGATTTTATCCATTTTATCTCTTGTGAACCAATATTTAGCTTTATCTTCATTTGTGTCATTTTCTTCCTCCCAATCAAATTCATCTTGTTCCACATTTTTATTATTAGTTTTTGTAGGAAACTTTAGAATCACATTTAATGGAGTAGTGCCCCCCAAATCATCATCAATCTTCTTCATTCCTTTATATATTTCAGTCTCCTTATCAAAATAATTTATAAAACTGTTTTCAACTTCTAGCTTTAATATTCCAAATATACTTAACAAAACAATAAATAGGGTTGAACTTAAAATTATAATTTTACTATTTTTTGCAAAAGACCCTAGTGCAGAGGTTATTAGGGATTTTTCAGTATCTTTCAAACCTATTTCGTTTTCTGATGCTAATAAGTTTATTAGTGAGGGTAATAATAAAAACGTAACAAGAAACGAAATGATTAAACCAAGAGTCATCATCCAACCAAAATCAATAATTGGTTTAATTCCGCTAAAAACCAAAGAAAGAAAAGCACATATTGTAGTTAAAATTGTATAAAGAATAGGAAGTATCATTTTTTTACTTGCATCAAAAATAGCTTCTTGTTTTGATAAATGAGGTTGTTCCTTTTTTAATTGTAAAAATCTTACAGTAACATGTATGTTCATTGCCATATTTAATATAAGCATCAAGGCAATAAAATTTGAAGATATCACTGTTACTTTCCAACCGATTAAACCCAAAAGTCCAATCATTACAATTACTGAAGTGGCACATCCTACTAATGGCATTACAACCCATTTCACATTTCTGAAAATAAACCAAAGTGTTAATACAATAAATATGAATACTCCAATTCCAAAAACAACAATGTCACTCTTAATATAGCCCATCATATCGTCCGCAATCATCGGGATACCACCTAGATGAATTTTAGCGTTTTGACCATATTTACCTATTATATCTCTTATTTCGGAAATATTTTGATGATTTCTCAAATTATATAAATTTTTATAGTCCTCGTATTCTTTTATAAATTTATCATAATTATTTTTTTCTTCTTTCGTAAGTCCTGTTTCGTTATTTTGAAGATAATATTTATCTTTAATTTTTATATATTCAGCTAGTCTTTCATCCTTTTTGATATAAACAACAATTCCTGAAGTTTTACCATCTTCACTAATAACGTAATCTTTATAAATTGGACTATTTAAAATCTCATCAAATCCTCTTTTTCTATCTATTTCTGGGTAAGCTAATGTTTTGTAATTTTTTAATCTTTCCATTAACCCTTCATCAGTGCTTTTCAGGAGAGGCACATCAATTATAGTTATTACATTGTCCACCCAAGATAATTTTTCAATTTTTGATTTAAGCAGCTGAAGATTAAGGATTGTTTCTTTTTCGGCAAAACTAGAAACTGGAGTGTAGGTTAGTACAAGAAAGTCTTTTGTACCATAAGTTTCATTCACCTCTCTTAAATATTTAAGATCTGGATCTCCTTCCAATAAAAGAGCGTCTGAAGAAGCATCTAAGTTAAAATTTTTTGCTTGGTAAAGTGAAAAAAGGATTAATATTGATATTGCAAAAAGAGTTATCTTTGTAAAATCTATGACTATTTTTTTATAAATACTGGCCAACATTAGTACTCTTCAGATATATCTTAATTTTTTTATAACTAAAGCTAAAACTGAGGCTAATTTCTGGTTAAATCTTTGAATTTTGTATAAATTCCTTCAAACTCAACCTTAACTGTTCCTGTAGGACCGTGTCTTTGTTTTCCTAAAATAATATCTGCAAGTCCGTTCACATCATTCATTTTAGATTGCCATTCGGCATGCTCAATAGAACCTAATTTAGGTTGTTTTCTTTCAAGATAGTAAGCCTCTCTGTAAACAAACATTACTACATCGGCATCCTGTTCGATTGAACCAGACTCTCTTAAGTCAGCCAGTTGAGGTTGTTTATCATCTCTTTGTTCTACTGCTCTTGAAAGTTGAGATAAAGCCAACACAGGAACCGAAAGTTCTTTTGCTAATGCTTTAAGACCTTGTGTTATTTCTGAGATTTCTTGCACACGTCCATCACTCTTATTTGAACTAGATCTCATAAGCTGAATATAATCCACTACAATCAGGCTAAGTCCAAACAATCTTTTAATTCTTCGGGCTCTATTACTTAGTGTGGCAATAGTGATTGCTGGTGTTTCATCAATGTATAGTGGCAAATTATAAATATTTCTAGAAGTTTCAATATATCTGTTAATTTCTTCCTCTGTAACTTTTCCTCTTCTAATATCATCAGATTTTATCTTTGCTTGTTCCGACAAAATTCTTGTAGAAAGTTGTTCTGATGACATTTCTAAAGAAAAAAAAGCTATAGATGATTTTTCTTGTCGACTAAGAACATTTTTGGCAGCATTATAAGCAATGTTTGTTGCTAAAGCAGTTTTACCCATAGAAGGTCGCCCAGCCAAAATTATTAGGTCAGATTTATGTAATCCTCCTAATTTTTCATCTAGATCAGTTAAACCTGTAGGGACACCAACTATTCCTTGATCGCTTTGCATAGCCATAGTAGCCATTTGAATTGTTTGATCTAAAGCTTGATTAAATTTTAAAAAAGATTGAGAAAAACTTCCTCTTTCAGCTAAATCAAAAAGAGATTTTTCTGTGTTTTCAATTATCAATTCTGCATTGTGCTCTTCTGAGCTTGCGTTAAGTGTATCATTAGATAATTTGTCAGATATTTGAACCAATTCTCTTCGTAAATACATTTCATGAATTATTTTTGCATAATCTATAGCTTGTTTAGAAGACCCAGAAAATCTAGTAAGTTTTACAAGATACTCAGTACCACCAACTTCACTCAGCATGTTATCTTTTTCAAAAAAATTTTTTAATGTGATGGGATTTGCTATCATCCCTTTATTATTTAAGCTTTCAATTACTTCGTATATTTTTACATGAGCAGGATCATAAAAAATTGCAGAATTAACAATAGTTGAAACCTCATCAATAATATCGTTATTAACCAAAATAGATCCTATCAAAGCTTGTTCAGCTTCTAAATTAGAGGGCTGTTTATTTTCTATTTTAGTTTGTACGGATTTAATATCTTTCACAAATAAATAATATGTTAAAGATTAGCTGTTTAAAGCAAAAAGTTACGCACCATTTTTTTTATTCTGTGGAAAAGTTATCTCGATTGAATTTTGTCTATTTTTAAAGAGATATTTGCTTTTACTTCTGAATGAAAATTAATTTCAGCCTTAAATATACCGATCTTGTTAATTTCTTCTTTAAGTATTATTTGCGAAGGGTTGATTTCTGCCTTAGAACTTTCTTTAATTAAATTTGTTATTTCTTTTGGTTTAACAGTACCATAAAGATCGCCATTATCCTTACATTCTTTAAAGAAAGTAAAAGTTTTATTATTAATTATATCCGCTGTCTCTTTGAATTTATTTTTAATCTCGTTATTCTTTTTATTAAGTTTATCCTTTTGTTTATCAACTAGTTCTTGGTTCTCTTTATTGAACCTTAATGCCTTACCTTGTTTTAATAAAAAATTTCTCCCATAGCCGTCTTTTACTTTTACTTTGTCTCCAATATTTCCAAGATTTAAAATATTTTCTAAAAGTATAATTTCCATTTTATAGCAAACCTAAAATTTTAGCTTTTTTAATTTCTTTCGTAAGCTTTCTTTGCTTATTAAATGAAACAGATGTGATTTTAGACGATAGAATTTTTCCATTCTCAGATACATATTTTCTTAGTAAGCTTACATTTTTATAGTCAACTATTGGAGCATTCTTTACTGACAGCGGACATTTCTTGGAAAATCTTCCATCATTTTTTTGAAATAAGCTCAACTTATTTAAAGAATTTTGACCTTTTTTTTGAAATTTTTTATTTTTTCTTTTCATCTTTATTGTTTTATTTTTTTATTAAAAAATTCATTTTGTGTATCTAATTTTTTATATTTTACTGTTAAATGTCTGATAATCGAGCCGTCAACTTTAATTGTTTTTTCGAAGTTATCTAATGTATTTTTATTTCCTTCAAATTTGAAGTGAATGAAAAAAGCTTTCTTAAAATTATAAATTTTGTTTGCCAATCCTAACAATCCCCATTCTTCAACTTTTATGACTTTTCCAGATGATTTATTAATAATGTCGTTATATTTATCTTTAATACCCTTAACTTCTTTTTCAGCTAAGTCCTGTCTTATAACAATAGTGTTTTCGTAAAATGCCATAATTTAATGTTAATTAATTTTTAATATTTGTTTATAAAGTGTGGTTTATACTATAATGAAGAGTTATAGCAATACTAATATTTGTTAGATAAATTAATATAAATGAACGTCTTATTATTTCCAGGACAAGGTTCACAATCAGTAGGGATGGGTTTAGAATTCTATAATAATTTTAATTTAGTGAAAAAAATATTTCAAGAAGCAGATGAAAAATTAAACTACCCAATTTCAAAAATTATTCTTGAAGGTCCTGAAAATGAATTACAACTAACAAAAAATACTCAACCAGCCATCTTAACAGTTAGCTACTCAATATTTAAAGTATTAAGTGATGAATTCGGATTAAGCTTAAAATCATTTGAATATTTTGCTGGTCATTCACTTGGTGAATATAGTGCTTTAGTTTGTTCTGAATCTTTAAGTTTTAATGATGCAGTTTATCTTCTTCATGAAAGAGGAAAGGCAATGCAAGAAGCTGTTCCAGTAGGAAAAGGAGCTATGATAGCAGTTCTAGGTTTAAAAACAAATGAGATTCAAAATTTAATAGAAAACAGAGAAAATAAAAAGGGCATATGTGAGATAGCAAATGACAATGCCGATGGACAAGTAATAGTAAGTGGAGACAAAGAAAACATCACAGACTTTCAGAATAAATTAAAAGAAAAAAATATTAAGACTATTCCTTTAAAAGTAAGCGCACCCTTTCATTGTATGTTAATGAAACCCGCTGCTGAAAAAATGAAAGAAAAAATAAATAGTATAAATTTCAATTCTCCAAAAGTTAATATTATTAATAATGTTACAGCCAAATCAGTTAAAGAATCAGAAATGATAAAAAAATTATTAATTGATCAAATTTTTTCAACTGTGAGATGGAGAGAGAGTCTATTAACTATGAAAAATAGCGGAATTAGTAATTTTATAGAGATTGGACCAGGAAAGGTTTTGACAGGCATGGCAAAAAGAACAATTAAGGGAGCAAACTGCTTTTCAATTAACACAATTGCTGATATTAAAAATTCGAATGATAAATTTTAAGGACAAAAAAGTTTTTATTACAGGTGCCACAGGTGGAATAGGTAAAAATTTAACAAAAAAATTTTATGATTTAGGTGCAAAAATAGTAGGCAGCGGTACCAATGAGGAAAAATTAAATAATTTAAAGAAGGAATTTAGCGGTATCGATGTAGAAAAGTTTAAGTTAGAAGATCACGACAGAATCGAAGAGTTAATCAATAACATTGATAAAAAATTAGACGGAATAGATATTTTGATTAATAACGCAGGTATTACTTTAGATAATCTTTCAATTAGATTAACACAAGAAAATTGGAAAAAAGTCCTCGATATAAATTTAACCTCAAGTTTTTTAATTTGTAAATACGTAGTGAAAAAAATGTTAAAAAAAAAATATGGCAAGATCGTTAATATTACTTCTATAGTAGGACATACTGGTAATGTCGGGCAGGCAAATTATGCCGCTTCTAAAGCTGCTATTATCGCTTTCTCAAAAAGTTTAGCTCTTGAATATGCAAAAAAAAACATAAACATAAATTGCATTTCCCCTGGGTTTATAAAAACTGAGATGACGGATAAAATCAATGAAGAGTTTAAAAAAATTTTAATTGATAAAATTCCCTCAGGCAACCTAGGAACGCCCGAGGATGTTTCAAATTGTGTGGCTTTTCTAGCATCTGATATTTCTCGTTATATTCACGGTGAAACTATACATGTGAATGGCGGTATGTATATGTCTTGACAATTCTATTGAATAATCTATTAAGAAAAAAACAATAATATGAAAGGATCTCATGTCAGACGAAATTAAAGGTAAGATTAAAAAAATAGTAGCTGATCATCTTGGTATTGAAGAAGAAAAAGTTACAGACGAAGCAAGTTTTATAGATGATTTAGGTGCGGATAGCTTAGATACAGTAGAATTAGTTATGGCTTTTGAGGAGGAGTTTGGTTCTGAAATTTCTGATAGTGAAGCTGAAAAAATTTTAACTGTAGGAGATGCTATAAAATTTATTGAAAGCAAAGCTAACAATTAATTTCTTAAAATAAATCAATGGCTCATGATGAAGAAAATATCATGGTTATTTTATCTTCCCCCTCAGGTGTAGGAAAAACAACAATAACCAAAAAAATTCAACAAAAATATCAATCATTTAAAATATCAGTTTCACATACAACCAGGACTCCAAGATCAAATGAAGTCGATGGTGTTGACTATCATTTCATATCAAACAAAAAATTTGAAGAGCTCGTAAAAGAAAAAAAATTTTATGAATATGCTAAAATTTTTGACAATTATTATGGCACCTTAAAAAAAAATGTAGACCTAGCTATCAAAAAAAACGATATTATATTTGATATTGATTGGCAGGGAACACAACAATTATCTAGATTTAAAAATTTAAAATTAATTAAAATTTTTTTAATACCCAGTAGTAAAAGTGAATTAAAGAAAAGACTTGTTAAAAGAAATCAAAATACTTTAGAAGAAATAGAAAAAAGATTTAATTCCTTTGATAAAGATATTAAAAACTGGGTTGATTATGATTATGTAATTATTAACCAAAATTTAGAAGTTTGTTTTAAACAAATTGAAAACATTATTATGAGCAATAAAAAAAATCAATCTTTCTCAATTAGCTCTGTAATTTCATAATAAATATCAGGTTTGATTTCAGATGGTCTTAAAGTATCTTTTAAGTAAGCAATCTTTTTTATTTCGCGATCAGTAAGTATTTTTTTTAAACTTTTATTTATCATTTTTCTTTTATTAGAGAATAAAATATTTGTAATTTTTTCTAAGTTTTCTATTTTCTTTATCTTTTGCTGATTGTTAGATTTAGGCTTAAAATGTATAATCATTGAATTAATTTTTGGTTTAGGAAAAAAACAGTTAGGTGATATTAAAAATTTCTCAATTATTTCAAGTTTATAATTCGTTAAAATTGATAGTCTACCATAGTTTGAGGATGGAAATTGACTTATAATTTTTTCTCCCAACTCTTTTTGAAACATAAAAATAATATTACTAAATCTTGGGGGGGATTTTTTGAATTTAATAATTTTAACTAAAATTTGAGATGAAATATTATAGGGCAGATTACCGAAGATAATTGAATTTTTTTCGACAGCTTCCTCTAAATTAAATGTAAGTATGTCTTTATTAAAAATTTTGATTATTTTATTTTTAAAATACTTTTTTTTTAAAAATTCATACAATTGATTATCTTTTTCAATTATTTTTAAAGATTTTGGTTTTTTTTTTAGAATTTCTTCTGTCAATGCTCCTTTACCAGGACCTATTTCAATTATATTTTTATTTTTAATTTCCGTTAAATTAATAATTTTTTTTATTACATTTTTATCTATCAAGAAGTTTTGGCCTAAAGATTTTTTCGTAAATATCATTTTAAAATTTACTTATAAAATTAATACATTTAATAAGACTTTCTGGATTAGCTTTATTTTTTCCAATTAAATTAGAAGCTGTTCCGTGGTCGGGCGATGTTCTTAAATATTTTAAGCCTAAGGTAATGTTAATAGCGTCAAATTTAAATAAAGCCTTAAAGGGACCTAAAATTTGATCGTGATACATTCCAACTATAATGTCATAATTTTTAAAATCATTAATAAAAATTGTATCTGCTACTAAGGGACCCTCGATTTTTAATTTTAAATTTTTCAGATTTTTAATAGCTGGAATAATTTTTTTGACTTCCTCAGTATTTTTTCTCATTTCTCCATTATGTGGATTTAAACCTAGAACGGCAATTTTGGGATCAATGCCAAAATTTTTTTTGAAACAAGACCGTAAGTTTAATATCTTATTAAAAATTAGTGATTTTGATATTTTTGAAGAAACTTGTTTTAAATTAATATGAGTAGTTATAGGAACGACTGAAAGTTTTTTGTTATATATCATCATAATTTCTGTATTTTTTTTGATTCTTGATTTTTTTGATAAAAATTCTGTAACACCTATATTTTTGTTTGAAAGAAGATTTTTATTAACTGCACAATTAATTAAACCCGCTACATTACTGCCTAAAGCTAATTTATGTGCAAAATTTAGAGATTTCCTAATGAACAGAGAGGATTCTTTTTTAGGAACAAGAAATGGGTTTTTAAACCTAATATCTATATTGATTATTTTTAAATTTTTATTATTTTGCTTCTCATAAATATTTTTCACTAATATACAATTTATTTTATAATTTAAATTTTTAAATTGACTTAATATTAAATCGTAATTCGCTACTAAATAAATTCTTTTTTTTAACTGGTCACTCAATTTATTCCAAGATTTGAAAATTATTTCAGAATTGATGCTGTTTGGGTCGCCAAAAACTAATATAATTTTTTTTTTCATTGGTACTCAATTAAGGTTTTGTTTTTTTTAACAGAAAGATGATTATTAGAATAAATAGACAATAAGTCGTTTGTTTTTTTGTCAATAATAGATTTTTTCAATTTTTCTAAATTTTTTTTATCAAAATTTGATATTTTTCTTTTGTCATTTAAATAAAAAATAAAAAGTGAGTCATTTTTTCTTATAGGTTTAGTATATTCTCCAATATTAATTTTTTTTAATACAGCAAGAAATTCATCAGATAAACTTTTAGAATTTATCCAGCCAATATTTCCACCCTCCAAAGATGATGACGAAATACTGTATTTTTGTGCTGCCTTTTTAAAATCAAAACTTTTTATATACTCCATGAGATTTTGTAATTCATCATCTTTTAAAATATTAGTTTCGATCTCAGATAGATTAAATTCCTCAATTGATTTTTGCTCTAAAATCATTTGATTTAATTCCTTTGTCACATCTTTTTCATCAATATTAACTTTCTTTGCATAAATCTGATAGATAAGATTTTGCCATAAAAATTCTATCTTAATTTCATCCAAAAAAAGATTAAATTCCAATTCGTTATCTTTAAATAAATTTTCAAGATCAGCAACTCCTAAATTAAATCTTGTTGCTAAATTTTCTAAATAATTTGAAACTCTTTGATCGTTGTTTCTTTTGTAATTATATTTTTTAATTTCATCTTTTTTTAATTTGTTGTTAATTAAAGCTTTTAAAGATAATTCTTTAATTTCATTAATATTTGATTGATTTAGTTCTTCACCTGCTAAAAATAAAGTAACTTTAATTTTATTTTCTAATTCATAAGAAGTAATAATTTCATGACCAACTTTCGCGATTATATTAAATTTAGTAGAAGCTGCTGAAACAGAGTTAAAAAAAAATATTAAAAATATTTTAAGAGTAATTAATTTGAGCATCTTCATTATTGATAAAATTTTGGAGAATTTAAATCACCAAAAGGGCTTAATGTAATCTTAAATAAAAGAGAGTTTTCAGCTTCTAGCTCGGAATCATTGTAAAATTCTCTTCTATAAACCAACCCTGCTCTTAAACAATCATTTATATACTCGTAACTTAAATTGTAATACTCAGATGCATTAGTTACAATATTCCTTTTATTATCAAACGTGAACAAGCCATTTTTACCTTGTTTAATTTCTATTGAAGATTTTACGTATTCTTTTGGATCTGTGATTTTTTCTTCTTTCAAATAATCTATATTGAAACTCATATTACCCAAAGAATACTTTGTCTCAACTTCACTATAATTCATCTCTTTAAAATTTTGATCTAATGAATATTTATAACTTAGCTTAAGATTGTTTTTTTCAAAGTTTAAATCTCCAACTACATCTGAAAATCTTTTATCTAAGCTAGATGTATCTGGCTTTCTTTTATCAGTTTTCTTTTCATTTATAATTTGTCCGATAGAAAAGTTTAATTCTTGATCGTTTTTAAAAGATTTTTTATAATCAATTCCATAGGTTAAACTTGTACCTCCCTCCAGACTAGAAGTAGATCCCAATCTATCTAAACTAAAAATATTCTTATTGTGTAAGTCGAGATCATTCGTATCTTTTTTCATATGATTTGGCGCATATTTAAAAAGTAGTTTTGGAGTAAGGAGATGTCCATAATTTTTTGGACTTCCTTTTACAAGATCTATGCTAGCCAAATATCCAATAGCACCAAAAAATTCATGAGTTAGTTCTTGTTTAAGTTCATCAATGTTTTTGACTTCATAATTCACATTCTTTAATTTAGTTATAAACTTTCCATCATAAGGAATATTTCCAAACTTTTTGTCAAAAGTCCAATCTAAATCATTAATAAAAAATTTTTCAGATTTATTAGTATCATAATTACTCATTTTCATATTAGTGTTAAAATTTCCATAACCAAAGTTATTACTGTAGAGGTTTTTATTAAAGTTTAGTTCAGGTAAAATATATTCATACTTGTCGTTATAATCATCACTAATGTCTGTGAAAACGCTAGAATGTAAATTGAAAAATTGGTCTTTTTTACTATCAAAATAGTCATAATTAATAAAATTTTTAAGTGAATTAGTTTGATAATTGTCAATCAATGTTGAATCAATTCTATATAATTTTAGATATTTTTTATTAGAAACGCTTTGAATATTAACTTCTAGATTAGCTTCTTTGTTTTCACTTAAGAAATATTTTTTTTTAAATTTAGAAAAAAAATGTGACTTATCTCCTGATTTTTTCGAGGCAGTTTCCTTTTTATAGCCGCCTGTGTAACCAAAATCTAAAATAAGGTCAGAGTTTAAGAAAGCTTGACGGTATTCACCAAGAACTAAAGGATGCTCACTAACAAATAATCTATTTTTAAATGTAAGGTCTTTGTCTTTATTTATTGCCCAAAAATAGGGAATATTAATACTGGCACCAAGATTTTTTGTATCTGAAATAGATGGAATTAGAAATCCTGATCTTCTCTTCACTGTAGGATCTGGATGAGCTAATTTTGGTAAAAATAAAATTGGAATATCATAAACTTTAATTACCACATTATCGTAATAGATTGTTTTTTTTATATTATCATGTTTAATATTTTTAGCTCTTAATTCCCAGGCAGGACATTTATCATTCTTTCTATAGTTACATGTTGTAAAAACACTTTTAATAAAATTTGACTGATCTTCTTTTATACTAATCGCATTTGAAAAAATTCGCGGCTTATTATTTTCATTCGTTTTAAAACTCTTGTCATTTAAATAAGCTTTAGCATCTGTACCAAAAAGTTCTTTACTTTTTTCATCAATATAAATTTGAGAAAATTTGTATGTATTTCCTTGCCCGTCGCTTACTTCTATATTTCCTATTGATTTAATTTTTTTTTCTTTTATTTGGTATTCGAAATTTTCTAAAAATATTTCATTTTTTTGAACATCAGTAATCGTTGATGTGTTTTTAGAAAATATAATATTTTTTTGATTATCTAAAATTATATTTTTACTTTTTATGGAATATCCTTCGGCTGTAAGAACTATTACATTTCCTTTAATATCTAATTTTTTAAATTTATTATCATATAAAACATAATCACTTTTAATTATATTGTTCATTTCATCTTTAATAATCACCTCATCTTGAAATATTGTAATTTCTTTCTTTTTATCTATAGAAATTTTTTTTGATTTAATATCCAAATTCTCTAAAGCAAAAACTTCAGAAAAAAATAATAAAATAAAAATTATTAAAAAATTATTTTTCATTAATTTGCAAAACCCCAATTAAACTAAAGATACCAATAGAAATAATTGGTATCCAATTTGCTAATTTTAGTGATATTCTATTAGTCTGCCCTAATGCAATACTCAAATCTTTTAAATAATAAATGATTACACAGGCAAGGATTCCTATAAAAATAAACTTTACATTATTTGATTTCTTTAAAGTGCCAAGAGCTAGAATACTCGCTAAGGAAGACATAATAAATAAGAAAAACGGCATTGATAACATAGAGTGTAAACTTTGCTCTAAAAAAATTTTATTATAACCTTGATTTATTAATTTTTTAAAATTTAAAATAAGATCTATAAATGACAACGTTTCAAAGTTTTTGAATAAACTTATAATTTTTTCATATGTATATATAGAATCTATCGTCGTACTTTTCATATTTTTTATAGCCTCATTGCTTTTAAAAATCGATACTTCTTCTAATACCCATCTATTTTCTTTAATATTTCCATTTTTAGAATAGATTTTTTCTTTCAAAGTGAAATTTTCATCTAAATTAAATATTAAAATATTATTTAAATTTTCCTCTTTATATTTTGAAGCTGTAATTATTCTATAACCTTGATCGAGGTTTTCTTTTATCCATAATCCATTGTTATTAAAAGTTACTAAATGATCAATGTCTTTGGAATAAATTGATTTTGTTCTTTCATAATATTTTGACATGGTAGAAGTTATAGGATTTATTAGAAAAAGAACTATCCAACCTATTAAAAAAGATGTTACAGATAAAATTGTAAATATTTTTAAATTAGAATACCCAAAAATTTTTATTGAAAGCAAATCTTTATTATTTCTTATATCAACTAAAAATTTCAAACTAGAAACAAATATTATAAATGGAAGTAAATTAATTAACATACCAGGTATGAATACGATTGATAAAAATAGTGGTGTTAAAAAAGAAACTTCAAGATTTTTAAAAAATTCAATTTCTTCAAACAGATTTAATATTAATCCAAATGAGTAAAAAAATAAAAAAACTTTTACAAATGATTTTAAATAATTCTTCAATAAATAATTAAAAATAACGTTATGCATTAATTTTTTGTCTCTTTTGAAAATTTATATTTTATATAAGTGTAAATTAAAATTGATAATACTAATGGTGAAAAAATAAATAAATTAGTTATTAAAAAATTTTTTCCGGTATATCTTACTAATAGTTCTGCATAGAGCAAAACAATAAAAGAGTATCCGAATATACTAATCTTATTAAATAATAACTTATTTTTTGTTTTAATTAAAAGCAGGGAACTAATTAATGCTACCAACGGTAAAAATAATGGTAAAATAATTCTTCTATTTAAAGTTGGAAAAATCTCTTTCTTAAAATTTCCTTTACAATTTTTGTCATTATAGTAATTGTTTTTTGCACATCCAATAAGTTTTATAGTTGAAGTCTCTTGAATTTTAGGTTTTTTAATTGTCGTATTTGTTATATTCGTTAAATCAATTTTTATTTTTTCAAATTTCAAGACATCATTCTCCAGATTATTTTTAGAAGAAATGATACTGCCGTTATATAGTACAAGTTGCTTTTCTTTTACTATTCCACTTTTAGCTATTATAGTTGTAGAATTATTTATTTCTTGGTTAGCAATAATATTATTTAAATTATTAGAATCATCGTGTAAAAAAATATTTGATATTTTATTTTCAAATTTACTGTCAACAATAAAAGTTAGTCCCTTAAAAGTATCAGTAAATTTTTGAATTTTAAAAGCAGGCAGAAGAGAAGTTAAATTTTGATTAGATAACAATGATCTTGATTTATTAAGAGCTGCTGGAGTTAATATTATTGAAAGTAAAAGATGAAAGATCGTTACAATAATAGAAACAAATAAAAAAAGATTTACAATTTGAATTTTTCTTACTCCAGAGGTCCATAAAATTATAAATTCATTTTCTTGTATTTGTCTTACTATAAAAATTGAAATAGCTAACAAAAATGATAATGGAATAAATTTTGTGATTATTCCAAATACATTTAATATTGAGTATTCAAAATAAGTAGCTACCGAGTAACCACTTTCAACTATGAGATCAAGAAAGTTCACTGCGCGAACGGTCCAGGCAATCAAAGATAAGCTAAGTAAAATCGTTGTAAATATTTTTATTATCTCTAGACAGTAATTCTGATAAATTTTGTTTTGAAGCATATGAATTTAATGTATAATTAATTCATCTTTAAACTAAATTCAATTAAAGGTTTAATTGTGATAAATTTACCGTTGAAATCTTATATTTTTGATCATATATAGCTTTCAACCCAATTTGAAACATTAAAAATTATGTCTTTAAAAATAAATTATTTAAAAAAATCGACCGATAAGAAATCACCAAATTTAGTCTTATTTACCAATGACAAATTTGATACCAAAAGTATAAAAAAATATCTTACTAGCTCTGAATATTTTTATATTAATGATCTTCTTAAAAATAGTGACTTAAAAAAAAAGATATTAATTTTTGAGATAAATTCAAAAAAAAAAATCATTCTTATATCAATTAAAAAAGATTTTAATACCTCAGATGTAGAAAGTCTAGGAGCAGAATTTTACATATATGTGAATCATACAAAAAAAAATACTGACTATATCCTAAATTCTGATAGCGCAATAAGTAAACAAAAAGAATTTATAAGTCACTTTCTTCATGGTTTGAAATTAAAATCATATGAATTTAAAAAATATAAAACAAAAAAAGTAAATAGAATTATTTCTATTAATATAATTGGCGAAAAAAATAAACCTTCAATTAAAGATCAGTTAAAATTTAAAGCTTTAGAAGAGGGGACCTTTTATGCAAGAGATTTAGTTTCCGAGCCTGGAAATATTTTACATCCTGATGAGTATGTTAAGAGAATCAATTCACTTAAAAAAGACGGTTTAAAAATAAGTGTATTTGATAAAAGAAAATTGAAAAAGTTAGGCATGAATGCTTTGCTTGGAGTTGGAATGGGAAGTATAAGAGGTTCTTACCTTGTAACAATTGAATGGAACGGATTAAAAAATAATTCTCGCCCATTAGCTTTTGTAGGTAAAGGAGTTACCTTTGATACTGGTGGATATTCATTAAAACCCGCTAGGTTTATGGAAGATATGACATATGATATGGCAGGTTCCGCTGCTGTGGTTGGTTTAATGAAAAATTTAGCAATAAGAAAAGCTAAAATTAATGCTGTTGGAGTTGTGGGTCTTGTAGAAAATATGGTTAGCGGCGTTGCTCAACGACCAGGAGATATTGTAAAATCATATAGCGGAAAAACAATTGAAGTATTAAATACAGATGCAGAAGGAAGATTAGTTTTAGCCGATGCAATTACTTATACTGAAAAAAAGTTCAAACCGAAAATTATAGTTGATCTAGCAACTTTGACAGGTGCTATAATAGTTTGTTTAGGTTCTGAATACGCGGGACTATTTTCAAATGACGATAAACTATCTAAACAAATCATAATTTCTGGAGAAAAAGTTGAAGAAAAACTTTGGAGAATGCCGCTTCACAAAAATTATGATAAACTTATGAATTCTAAAAATGCTGATATGCAAAATATAAATTATGTTGGTGGCGCAGGATCAACAACTGCTGCACAATTTTTACAAAGATTTATTTTGAATAAAACACCCTGGGCACACCTAGATATCGCTGGTATGGCTTTCTCAAAATATGGTGGAGCTTTAAATTCAGGAGGGGCAACAGGTTTCGGTGTAAGATTATTAAATAAATTAATAGAGGAAAATTATGAATAAAATTGAGCAAACTTTATCAATAATAAAACCCGACGCAGTAGAGAGAAACTTGGTTGAGGAAATTAAGGAAATTTTTTTTAAAAACAATTTTACAATAAAAGAAAGTAAAAAAATTCATATTACAAAAGATGAAGCATCGGAATTTTATAAAGTTCACCAATCAAAACCTTTTTATAATGATTTATGCGCATATTTATCCTCTGGACCAATAGTAGTAATGATTCTGGAGCGAGAGAGCGCAGTTACCGCTAATAGAAAATTAATGGGAGCTACCAATCCAAAAGAGGCTGAGGATAATACTATAAGAAAATTGTATGGAATTTCAATAGACAAGAACTCAGTACATGGTTCGGACTCATTAGATAATGCAAAGAAAGAAATTGATTTTTTTTTTAAAAGCTAACATTTCTAAAAATTTTTATTATAGCTTCTGGAAAGGCTTTATATTCTAAAGCTTGAGTCTTTGTCTTTAAAATTATTTCATTATCATTTTCATTTATACTAAATTTTTTCTGTATTATTGTCCTTCCGCTATCTAGTTTATTATTCACGTAGTGAACTGTACATCCAGCCTCTTTTTCTTTTTCTTTTAACATCCTAGAGAAAGTGTTTAAGCCTTTAAACTTTGGTAGAAGTGATGGGTGAATATTGATAATTTTGTTTTTATAATATTTTACTAATTTTTCTGGAATTATTTTCATAAATCCAGCAAGACAAATAAAAGATATTTTATGTTTTCTTAAATAAAATAAAACTTTATTCTCGTGATTTCTAATTTTTGTATCGATAAATATATAAGGTATGTTGTATTTTTTCGCATAATTGATTCCATAAGCTTTTTTATTATTGCTTATTACCAAACTAACCTTAATAGGAAAGTTGGCATTTCTTGAACTTGCAATAAGATTAAAGAGATTTGAACCTTTACCAGATATAAAAATACAGGTTTTTTTTTTTACCATTTTAAAGTATTGAACAAATTTACTTTACTTTTGCTCTTTGCGACAAAACCGATTTCATAAGGCGTAAAATTTGTTGGAAATATTTTCTTTATTTTTGAAATATTTTTTTTGTTTGCAATAAGACAAAAACCAACTCCACAATTAAAGGTTCTAATCATTTCTTGATCTGAAATATTCTTATTTTTTAACCATTTAAATATTTTCTGAATTTTTATCTTTGATAGGTCAATATTTAAAGATAAATTTGTAGGCACAGATCTTAATAAATTTTCGATTAATCCACCACCAGTTATATGAGCTGCAGCATTTATTAAATTTTTATCATTAAGCTTTAAAATTTCTTTGGAATATATTTTCGTAGGTTTCAAAATTTCTTTTTTTAAATCACTAGGCAATTTATTTTTTTTTAAAATAGACCGTACTAGAGAATATCCATTCGAGTGAATACCACTAGATGGAATAGCTAATATTACATCATTTTTTTTAACATTTTTTTTATCTAATAATTTTTTTTTTGAAACAATGCCAACACTAAAACCAGCTAAATCAAATTTATCTTTTGAATATATTCCAGGCATTTCCGCTGTCTCTCCACCAATTAATTTGCATTGAGAAATTTGACAACCTTTAAAAATACCTTTTAAAATTTTTTTTATCTTTTTTAGTTCTAATTTACCAACAGCTATATAATCTAAAAAAAATAATGGCTTAGCTCCTTGAACTATCAAGTCATTAACACACATTGCAACTAAGTCGATTCCAATAGTATCAAATTTTTTGAATTTATTGGCTAAATCAATTTTAGTTCCAACTCCATCAGTGCAAGACACGATGATAGGATCTTTAATTTTGGTATTACTTAGATCAAACAAAGAACCAAATCCGCCAATAACATCTTTTTTTAAAGGATCTTTGGATTTTTTGTCATTTTTTTGTGATATTTTTGATATATGTTTTACCAGTTTATTTGCTAACGAAATGTTAACACCACTTTTTTTATAACTATTTTCATTTTTTTTCATTTATAAATTGATAATTATTTTTTTATGAAATTGTATATACAAATAACGTTTATATTAATTGTTTTTTTTCATACTAACACTCTTTTTTCTGAGAATAACTTATTTAGTGTTAATAATATTGAATTAGAAAAAAAGAACAAAATATCAAATAACTCTCTAGCGGATCAGGCAATCAAAAAAGGTTTTAATCAACTAATAAATAGAATTTTATTAACAAGAGACAAAGAAAACTTTTCTGATTTAAATCTTACTAGGATTAAACAACTGGTTACTTATTACAGAGTCTCCACAGTCTCAGAGGAGACAAATAAAGAACTTTTAAACTTTAGTATAACATTTGATAAAGATAAAATTCATCAGTTATTTTATCAAAGGGGAATCTCATACTCTGAAATTCTTGATAAAGAATTGTACATTTTGCCTATTTTAATTAAAAACAATGAAGTATTTATATTTAATAATAATTTCTTTTATAAAAATTGGACTGAGTTTTATAAAGAAAATTTAATTGAATTTATTATTCCTTTAGAAAATATAGAAATAATTCAAAAAGTTAATAAAAATAAAGATAACTTGATCAATTTAGAAATAAGTAATTTACTTCGAGAATATTCAAAAAAAAATTTGGCATTAGTTTTTATTGAAGATAATAAAAATATGAAAAAAGTATATATAAAATCAAAAATACAAGGAAAAAATATTTCGAAGAGTTTAAATTTTAAAAAACAGAGTTTTAATGATAAAGAATTTAATATAAAAATAATTATAGAAACTAAAAAAGAACTTATTAATTTGATTAAGTCAAAAAATTTAATTGATATAAGAACACCGTCTTTTTTAAATGCAAAATTAGAAATTAATAAAACAAATTCTCTTATAGAACTAAATTCAAGAATAAAAAATATTGACTCAGTTGAAAAAATTTATATTCAAGAATTTAATAAAAATTTTGTAAACTTAAAAATTAAATATCTCGGTAAATTAGAAAAAATAATTAATCAATTGAAAAATGAAAAAATCAATTTACAACTTTTAGACGATACATGGATTATAAAGACATTATAAATAATGGACCAGCTTATTTTTAAATTTCCATTTTCAAAGAAATATTATGAACAAGATTTTTTTGTCTCTAGTAATAACTTTTCAGCATATAAATTAATCGAAGATTGGCCAAGCTGGCCAGGCAAATGGTTAAACATTTTTGGCGCTTCTGGCTCTGGAAAAACACACTTATCAAAAATTTTGGAAAAAAAAATTGATAAAATCAAACTGATAGACGCAAAGAGTGTTGACAATAAAACTTTACAAGAATTGAGTAATATTGATTGCTTAATTATTGATAGTTTTGATAATAATATTGATAATAGGTTATTATATTCAATTCTAAGTCAATCTAAACAATTAGAGAATTTTGTTTTAATTAATTCTATTTACTCAATTAAAAATCTGCAGATAGATTTAAAAGATCTTAAGTCAAGAATTGATAGTTTTGTATTTATTGGGATTGAACTTCCAACAGATGATCTTTTGAAGGTAATAATTTCAAAGACATTATCTGATAATCAAATTAACATTAATCCCAAAATTTCTGATTTCATCATTAACAATGTAGAGAGATCATATGAAAAAATGTTTAAATTTCTTAAAGATGTTGATGAATTGTCTTTATCTACTGGAAAATCTATTAATATTAATCTAATAAAAAAAGTATTGAACCAATGAATAAATATAGATCACACAATTGCTCAGAGTTAAGTGAGAATGAAATTAACGAGATGGTATATCTCTCTGGCTGGCTTCATCGGAAAAGAGACCATGGAAATTTATTATTTATAGATCTAAGGGATCATTATGGCATGACTCAATGTGTTATTGAGAACAATAATGATTTTTTTCCACTATTGGAAAAGACAAAATCTGAGTCAGTACTTAAAATAAGCGGTAAAGTTGTCAAAAGATCGAGTGGAACGGAAAATTCAGATTTAAAAACTGGAAAAATTGAAATTTCGATAAAGTCTGTAGAAGTTTTATCAAATGCAAAAGATTTACCAATGCCTGTTTTTGGCGAGCAAGATTATCCTGAAGATATAAGATTAAAATATAGATTTTTAGATTTAAGAAGAGATGAAATGCATAATAACATTATCTTAAGATCAAAAGTCATTTCGTTTATAAGATCTGAAATGTTAAAACTCGGTTTTTTGGAGTACCAAACACCAATTTTAACATCTTCAAGCCCAGAAGGCGCTAGAGACTTTTTAGTTCCGAGTAGATTAAATCCTGGTAAATTTTATGCGCTGCCTCAAGCACCTCAACAATTTAAACAATTAATAATGGTTTCTGGTTTCGATAAATATTTTCAAATTGCTCCATGTTTTCGAGATGAAGATGCGAGAGCAGACAGAAGCCCAGGTGAATTTTATCAATTAGATTTAGAGATGTCTTTTGTTGAACAAGAAGATATTTTTAATGTAGTAGAAAAATTAATGGTAAAATTATTTAAACAATTTTCATCAAAAAAAATAATTAAGGAAAAATTTCCTAGAATACCTTTTGAACAAGCTATGAAAAAATATGGTACTGACAAACCTGATCTTAGAAACCCATTAATTATTCAAGAAATTACTGAAATCTTCAAAAGAGACGATGTTAAATTTGATATTTTTAAAAAGTTAGTAAAGACAGGATCAGTAGTTAGAGCTATAATTACAAAAAATACTAAAAACAAACCTAGAAGTTTTTTTGACAATATCGATAAATGGGCGAAAGATCAGGGGGCGTCAGGTTTAGCTTATTTTACCTTAGAACAAGGTAAAGAGATTAGTGGAAAAGGGCCAGTTGGAAAATTTTTTAGCGAGGATGCCCTTAAAGAAATAATGAACAATTGTAATGCTGAAATAGGAGATAGTATTTTTCTTGCATGCGGAAAAGAAAAAGAAATTGAAAAAATCTTATCATTAGCGAGAGAAAAAATAGCATCAGACTTGGAAATTATAAATAAAGATGAATTTGCATTTTGCTGGATTGTTGACTACCCAATGTATGAATATGATGACAATTTAAAAAAAATCACATTTAGTCATAATCCATTTTCAATGCCACAAGGAAAAATTGAAGAATTAAATTTTGAAAAACCATTAGAAATCAAAGCTTATCAATATGATATTGTATGTAATGGTATAGAACTATCATCTGGAGCCATAAGAAATCATTTACCGGAGTTAATGTATAAATTATTTTCGATAGCTGGATATGATAAAAAAGAATTAGAGGAAAAATTTAGCGGAATGATTAATGCTTTTAGTTTTGGAGCTCCACCTCATGGAGGCATAGCCCCAGGTATAGATAGAATCGTAATGTTGCTAGCTGGAAAAGAAAATATTAGAGAGGTTACACTTTTTCCAATGAATCAAAATGCTCAAGATTTAATGATGCAAGCGCCCTCAGACGTGAATGATAATCAACTAAAAGAACTTGGTATTAAAAAGAGTATTGAAAAAAATTAGTTTTTTGTTTTAAGGTTTATTCTTACATCAGATAAATCTACTAACTTTTCTTCATAATTGCTTCTGATAAATCCTTTTGAAGTTATATTTTTTACTATTTTAAGAAATTTATCATCATTATTATCAGTAGTTAAATTTTTTGTACTTGCGATTGAAGGTGTGTGTGCCAATTCCTCTTTTCCTAAATATGATATAGCAAGTTCTCTAAAAACGTAATCAAGAATAGATGAAGCGCTCAGAATTCTATCGTTACCTATTACATTTCCTGACGGTTCAAATTTCGTATCAATAAATGCGTCTACATATTCATCAAGTGGAACCCCGTATTGTAGTCCTAATGAAATTGCTATTGCAAAATTATTCATCATAGCCTTTACAAGCTCACCCTCTTTATTGGTGTCGATAAAAATTTCACCAATTTTTCCATCATCGTACTCACCTGTATGAAGATAAACTTTATGATCCCCGATTTGTGCTTTTTGAATATATCCTTTTCTTCTATCCGGCATTTTAAATCTTGCGTTATTTTTTAATTTAAAGTTTTCAGATATATCTTTTTTTCCCTCGCTAGAATTTTTAATTTTATTTGTAATAGTGTCAGGTAAGGATTTACTTAATTGATTTTTCTCAAGTTTATCTTCTTTTTTTCCACTTATTTTCTTAGTTTTTCTATTATTTAGTTTTACATCTAAAACCTCAACTTCACCGTCCGTTCTTTTATCTATTTTAGATAATTCTGCATCATCTAAATTGCCTAAGGTATGTACCGTTTTAAAAGTGCAAGTGTAGTATGTTTCAACAATATATTTTTTCATAAAATTAATGGAATCTCTTTAATAAAATATATATTAATTGTATAAGGTGTCTATTACATAATGATACAATTATGAATTGTGTGGATTTAAAATTTTAATTATGATTTTAACTTGGTGGAACAAATTAACATTTGGAACTTTTTTAAAAACTCTTTTTTTTGGAAAGTTCGTTGGCTCAGATGAATTTGGGAACAAATATTACAAAAGTAAAAACAATGAAAGATGGGTAGTTTATCCAAATAATATAGAAGCCACAAAAATTACCTCAGATTGGTATTTATGGATGCATCATACAATAGATATAATACCTGATAAAAAGAACAAAAAACACCACTGGCAGAAAGAACATTTAGAAAATCAAACTGGTACAAAAAATAGTTTTAAGCCAGTAAAAATTAGAAAGAATGCTATAAAAAAAAAATATGAGACTTGGAAATAAAATTTTCTTAATAATCTTTTTGATTTTTTCAATCTTTAATTTTTTACTCGCAGAGGAAAAAATTACAACTTCCCCTTTGATAAATGTAGAAGAAATCAAACCAAGTTTTGAAGAATTAGATGAAGATAATATAAATACCTCATCAAACCTTACTCTTAAAGAAAAAAAAAAAAATCAAAACCTAAAACCATCACAAGCAATATTGATAGGACTTGATAAAATCACTGCGAAATCTTCAGAATTAATTATTAATTTGAATGAAAATAAAAAATTTGGTCCTTTAGTTATAAAAATTTTAAAGTGTGGAAAGATTAAAGTGAATAATAGAACCGATAGTATTGCCTACATGCAAGTAAAAGATTTAACAAAAAATGAAAACGAGCAAGTTTTTATATTTAACGGCTGGACTTTTGCCTCAGATCCTAGTTTAACCCCATTCGATCATGCGATTTATGATCTGCAATTATTAAATTGTAGTAATGCCTAATAAAATTTTTCTTTACCAAGCCAATTAGTATCAAAATCAGAATTTATAAATTTTTTATGATTTAATATTTTTTTATGAAGATCAATCGTTGTAGTTATTCCCTCAAGAACAAATTCATCTAACGATCTCAATGTTCTTTGTATTGCTTCAGTCCTATTTCTTCCTTTACAAATAACTTTAGCGATTAAACTGTCGTAGTACGGTGTAATCTTACAACCTTGAAAAATTGCACCATCAACCCTTGTTCGAAAGCCAGAAGGTTGATGACAAACACTTATTATGCCAGGACTCGGTTGAAAATCTAACGCAGGATTCTCAGCATTAATCCTACATTCAATAGAATGTCCTCTAGGTATAATATCATTTTGTTTTAGAGCAGTATCGCCAGTGTAAGCAATCCATAACTGTTCTTTTACTATATCAATTCCAGTTTGTACTTCAGTAACAGGGTGTTCAACTTGGACCCTAGTATTCATTTCTAAAAAATAAAATTTTCCATTTTCATATATAAATTCTACTGTTCCGGCGCCCTCATAGTTCAATTGCTCAACCATTTTTACGGTTTTTTCTAAGAGGTTTTTTCTTTGATCATTGGTTAAAACAGGACTAGGAGTTTCTTCGATTAATTTTTGATGCCTTCTTTGAACTGAACAATCTCTTTCACCAAGATGAACAGTTTTATTTTTTCCAGACATTACTTGAACTTCAATGTGTCTAGGATTTTTAAAATATTTTTCAATATACAATTCATCATTATTAAAAAACTTCTTTGCCTCAGACTTAGCAGTAAGGAATAAATTTTCCAAATTTTTTTCTTCCTCTACTATTTTCATTCCTTTTCCACCCCCACCTCCAGCAGCTTTAATTAAAACTGGATATCCGATCTCTTTACATATTGATTTTGCCTCACTAAATGACTTAACGCCGCCTTCTGAACCTTCAATTATTGGCAAACCAAATTTTTTAGCAATTTTTTTTGCTTCAATTTTATCTCCCATTTTTGAAATTATATCAGCGCTTGGACCAATAAATTTTATTCCATGTTTACTTACAATTTCAGAAAATTTTGCATTTTCAGATAAAAATCCATAACCAGGATGAATAGCTTCTGCTCCGGTTAAGTCAACAGCCGACATTATTGAGGAGATATTTAAATAACTATTTTGAGGTTGATGAGAACCAATACACACACTCTCGTCAGCCAATCTTACATGCATTGAGTCTGAGTCTACATCTGAGTGTACTGCTACAGTTCCTATACCCCATTCTTTACAAGCTCTTATTACTCTTACAGCAATTTCACCTCTGTTAGCTATTAAAACTTTCTTAAACATTTATCTATTTAAGGATAACTAAAGTTTGACCAAATTCTACAGGCTGCCCATCTTCTACCAAAATTTTTTTTACTTCACCATCAGATGTAGATGGAACATGGTTCATAGTTTTCATGGCTTCAACAATCATCACAGTTTGACCTTTTTTTATTTTATCTCCAACTTCAACAAATTTTTTTGCTCCGGGTTCTGCAGCTAAATAAGCTGTCCCTATAATTGGAGATTTTACACGTATTCCATCACTGTCGTCAGAAGATTTTAGTACAGCTTTATTTTGAGATACGACAGCACTCGTTTTTGATTGCTCTATTCCTTTAGATGCTTTTGAAACTTTAATTTTTGTCTGACCTTCTTGATATTCTAATTCAGTTAACTCAAATTCTTTTAAGTTATCTACAAGTTCTTTAATTAATTTTTTATCAATTTTCATTTTTCAAAAATTTTTTCATTGCTTGTAAAGACATTAAGTACCCCTCTTCTCCAAAGCCACAAATAACACTTTTAGCTACTTTACTAATTAAAGATTTATGTCTGAATTCTTCTCTATTATAAATGTTGGAAATATGCAATTCAATAATTGGAATTTTAAGTATTTTTAATGCATCATGAATAGCTACAGATGTATGAGTATAACCACCAGCGTTGATAATCAATCCATCTTGATTATTTCTTGAATTTTGTATTTGATTAATTAATTCACCTTCCACATTTGATTGAAAAAAAGTAAGGTTTATATTGTTATTATTTGAATACTCTTTACAGTTATTTTCAACTTCTTTTAAAGTAAAGGTTCCATATTGATTTTTTTCTCTTTCACCTAAAAGGTTGAGGTTTGGTCCATTAAGAATTATAATTTTATTCATAAATTTCTTGATATTGAATAACTTAAATATGGCAAAAATACAATTAAATGGAAAAAATGTGGTTATCAAACCTAACTATACGATATTTGACCTATTAAAGAAGTATAATTTATCAAAAAAAAAAGTTGCAATAGAGTACAACGGAATAATTATCCAAAAAGCAAATTATAAAAAAAAATTTTTAAAAAATAATGACAAAATAGAGGTGGTAACTTTTATAGGAGGAGGGTGAATTGAAAAAAGATTTATTTAAAGTTGCAGGCAAAATACTAAAATCAAGGCTAATAGTAGGAACGGGAAAATATAAAAGCTTTTCTGAAACTGCAAAAGCCGTTAAAGCTTCAGGAGCTGACATGGTTACAGTGGCTGTAAGAAGGGTTAATATATTAGATAAAAAAAAACCTATTCTTACAGATTATCTTAATCCTAAAAAAATAATTTTCTTACCAAATACAGCTGGATGCTTTAACTCAGAGGAAGCTTTAAGGACACTTAGATTAGCTAGAGAAATGGGAGGGTGGAAGCTAGTTAAATTAGAAGTCTTAGGAGATAAAAAAACTCTCTATCCTGACATGGTCGAGACTATTAAGTCTACAAAAATATTAGTTAAAGAGGGTTTCAAGGTGATGGTTTACTGTACAGATGACCCGTTATTAGCAAAAAAATTAGAAGACAGTGGCGCTTCAGCAATTATGCCGCTCGCTTCTCCAATAGGCTCTGGTTTAGGAATTCAAAATAAAACTAATATTTCTTTAATTATAAAACAGTCTAGGGTTCCTGTAATTGTAGATGCAGGCATTGGCACTGCATCGGATGCAGCTATTGCAATGGAATTAGGTTGCGATGGAGTTTTAATAAACAGCGCTATCGCGAATGCAAAAAAACCAATATTAATGGCTAATGCTTTTAAAAACGCAGTAATTTCTGGCAGAAGTTCATTTTTAGCTGTAAGGATGCCGAAAAAATATTTTGCCACTCCAAGTTCACCAGAAAAAGGATTAATTTAGTTTCTTTTTTCTTCTAATCCAAAGAGTTCTTATTTTCTTTTTAGACTTAGTTTTTTTTATTTTATCTTTTGCTTTAACAATTTCTTTAGTGCTTCTTTTTTTTCCTTTAACAAAACTTTTTTCTGTTTTTTTAATTTCAACAATATTATTAATATTTTCAAATGAATTTATTAGTTTTTTAGATTTATTTAATAAATCAATCTTGTATTCTGGTAAAATAAATTTTTCATTAGATAAAATTTTTACTTCTAATGAGTATTTTTTCTTAAAATAAACTAGTTCATCTAATAAATTTTTTTCAATATAAATTTTTACTTTTTCGGGAACATAAGAATTTATTACTTTTACTTTATCTGTGAAAGCTAAGTACTGAATTTTTTTTAATATTTTTTGAGAAAAAGAAGAAATTGTTAATTGCGTCTCCCATTTGATAGATCCTTCACGTAACCTTTGTCTAGTCATCTCAAGAAGTCCAAAATTACTTATTCTTCCAATTTGTATTCTAGCTCTATCTTTTCTAATACTCTCTCTCATTTTTTTTTCAACAATCCTTCTGTTGTAAAAATTCATCATGTCAATAAAATCGATTACAATTAAACCTGATAAATCTCTTAACTTAATTTGACGAGCAATTTCCTCTGCTGCTTCAAGATTTGTATTTAATGCAGTTTTCTCAATATTTATTTGTTTGGTAGATTGGCCAGAGTTGATATCAATAGATACTAATGCTTCAGTAGGATTGATTACTAAGTAACCACCAGACTTTAATTTAACAGTAGGTTCATAGATATTATTTAATTCTTTTTCGATATTTGCATCATAAAATAATGGAATTTTACCTCTGTATTTTTTTATGTTTTTAGCATTTTTTGGCATTAATTCTTTCATAAATTTTTTGGCTTTTTGATAAGCTTCATTTCCTTCGACGTAGACGTTTTTTGTATCGTTATCATAAGTATCTCTTAAGGTTCTTTTTATAATGTCTCCTTCTTCATATACTAGTGAAGGCGCATTTGAGTCCAAAGCCTTTTCTTTAATTTCTTCCCAAGTTTTAAGAGTATTTTGAAAATCTTTTTCAATTTCATTTTTTGTTTTATTAGCTCCAGCAGTTCTGACTATAACTCCCATATTTTTTGGAATCTCGATTTCATTAAGTATATTTCTAATTTTTTGCCTGTCCGATGAATTAAAAATCTTTCTTGATATACCTCCACCTTTTGGAGTGTTAGGCATTAAAACCATATACTTCCCTGCTAGTGAGATAAAGGAAGTAAGAGCTGCGCCTTTTTGGCCTCTCTCTTCTTTAATTACCTGAATCAAAATTACCTGTCCTGGTTTTATTACTTCTTGTATTTTATATCTCTTTATTCCAAATGAAGATTTAACTTTATCTCGATATTCCTGTTTTTTGCTATATTTTTCATTTTGGATTTGACCATTATCTGTCTTTTCATCGTTAGTCTCAGACTGACCTTCAGATGGAATATTATCCTGAACAGTTTCGATTGGTTTATCTTTTAATTCTTCCCTAATTTTTTCTTCTGCAATTCTTATCTTTTCTTTATCTTCAGAAGGAAGTTGGTAATAGTCAGATTGTATGTCATTAAAAGCTAGAAAACCATGTCGCTCTCTTCCAAAATTTACAAAAGCCGCTTGTAAAGATGGCTCAACTCTACTTATCGTTGCAAGGTAAATATTATTCTTAAAATTTAAATTATTTTTATCCTCATATTCATACTCTTCAATTGAATTGTTTGATTTAAGCACAATACGAGTTTCATTTGGATGCGATGCATCGATATATAGATTTTTTTCCATTTTTTTTGAATTCCTTTTAAATTTTTAAATCTTGTTATTTTAAAATTTGTCATAATGATTATTTTATACATTTTTGTGCATAAATACACGATTTATATTAATGTATGCCTAAAGATAGTCAGAATTGTTACTATAAATAATATATATGCTAAAATTCATCAATTTTTCACTTAAATTTGTAATCATATTTTCTGCATTTATTATTTTTTTTGTTTTTACCACATTGTGGTATTTTTCAATTGGCTTGCCTGATTACAAAAAACTATCTAATTATCAGCCTCCAATTTCAAGCAGAGTTTACTCGGAAAACAGTAAATTGATAGCTGAATATGCTTTAGAAAAAAGATTATTTATACCCTTTGAGTCTATTCCAGAAAAGGTCGTAAACTCTTTCCTCTCTGCCGAAGATAAAAATTTCTTTAGTCATCCCGGTGTTGATGCAAAAGGTATATTGAGAGCGATAATAAAAAATATTAAGAACATCTCTCAAAATAAAAGATTGGAAGGAGCCTCAACCATCACCCAACAGGTTGCAAAAAATTTTTTGCTTACCAATGAAGTTTCAATGAAAAGAAAAGTAAAAGAAGCAATATTAGCATTTCGGATAGAGCGGGCTTATACAAAAGAGAGAATTTTAGAACTTTACTTAAATCAAATATATCTAGGCCAAGGCACTTATGGAATAGCTGCAGCCAGTTTAGAGTATTTTGATAAATCTATTAAAGAGTTAGATTATCCCGAGGCTGCTTTGTTAGCGGCTTTACCAAAAGCTCCTAGTAAGTACAATCCATATAAATATCCTAAGATTGCAACATTTAGAAGAAATCTAGTTCTTAATAATTTAGAGGAAAATAATTTTATATCCAAGGATGACTATAAAAAATTTAAGGATTCAAAAATAATTCTAAAAAAAAGAAAGATAGAAATTGTAAATGAGGCAAATTCTTACACTGAAGAGGTAAGACGAATTGTAAAAAAAAATTACGGTTTTAAAAAACTCTATTCACAAGGTTTAAGTATTAAAACGCCCCTAAAAATAAATTATCAAATACAAGCTTTAAAATCTCTAAGAACAGGCATTGAAGAATATGATCGCAGAAGAGGTTGGAGAGGGCCTATTACAAATAAAAACAAAAATCAAAATTGGGAAAAAACAATAAATAATTTTAAACTTGACCCAACATTAAATTGGCAACAAGCAGAAATTATTTCAGTAGATATTGAAAAAATAAATTTTAAATTAATTAATGAAGACAAAAAAAATAATAGTGAAATTTTATATTTAAAAAATATAAAATGGAGCATTCCTAGAAACAAATCTTTAAAAGATACTCATAAAATTGGTGATATAATTTTTGTTAAAAAAGAGGGTAATATTTGGAAATTAAAGCAATATCCGAAAGTTAATGGCGGAATTGTAGTTATAGATCCATTCAGTGGTGATGTGTTAGCTTTAGTAGGAGGTTTTAATTTTAAAACTAGTGAATTTAATAGAGTCACTCAGGCCAAAAGGCAACCTGGATCTGCTTTTAAACCAATAGTTTATGCTGCTGCATTAGAAAAAGGTTTTGCGCCTAATTCTATTATACTTGATGCACCATTTGTAGAAAGTCAAGGTGTTGGTCTAAAAAATTGGAAACCTGAAAATTATGGGAAGAAATTTTACGGTCCTTCTACTTTTAGAAAAGGTATTGAATATTCAAGAAATTTAATGACTGTGAGAATTGCAAAAATTTTAGGGTTAGAGGAAATTTTAAAACTTTCTAAAAAACTAAATATATATGAAGAAATACCAGAGCTATTATCTGTTTCACTAGGAGCTGCAGAGACAACTTTAATGAGTCTCACTTCAGCATATGCCCCTTTTGTTAACGGAGGAAAAAAAATAGAACCAGAATTAATTTCTAGAATTCAAGATAGAAGAGGAAAAACAATTTTTCAAAAAAAAAGTACAAAGTGTATAGGTTGTGATAAATTTATTAACAAAGAAATCGAATTTCCAAAAATTGAAAATAATAATCAAAAAGTGATAAGTGAAGAAACCGCTTATCAAATGACGTCAATTTTACAAGGAGCGGTAAAAAGAGGAACAGCAAAAAAATTGAGGGCATTAAAAGTTCCGCTGGCTGGTAAAACAGGAACTACAAATGATAATTATGATGCATGGTTTATAGGCTTTTCGTCAAATTTAGTTGTTGGAGTATATATTGGTTACGATACTCCGAAGTCTTTAGGTAAATTTGAGACCGGCTCAAAAGCAGCTTTACCAATTTTTAAAGATTTTATTGAAAAAGCACTTTACAAAGAAGATTTTGGAGAATTTAAAATACCGGAGAATATTTACTTAACATCATTAAATTATGATACCGGCCTTAAATCAGCGCCAGGGGAAAAAAATTCAATTACTGAAGCTCTTAAGCTTAAAGATATTAACAACATCGAGAATAATAGCTTAATATCAATCAATGATAGTGATAAAATCATAAAGTTTAGGCAATTTTATTAATGGAAAATTTTGAGTCAAAATTATCAATAGTTGAAAAATCTCTTAAAAATATTAGGGGGTATCTTTGATAAAGAAAATATTGAAAACAAATTACGAGACTTAGAACAAATATCCTCAAGAGAAAATTTTTGGAAAGATAAAAATTTAGTAAAGAAAACTGTAAAGCAAAAGAAAATTTTTGAAGAAATAATTACCTCATTTAGAAAATCATTAAAAGATTTTGATAACCTTAAAGATTTGTATTCTTTAGCTCATCAAGAAAAAGACGAAGAAACTTTAAAGGACTGTTACGAAAGAATTGAACAAATTTTACAAAATATTAAAAAAAATGAAATAAATTGTTTTTTATCGGGAGAAAATGATGATTATGATATTTATCTTGAAATCCATGCGGGTGCAGGGGGCACAGAAAGCCAAGACTGGGCTGATATGCTTCGTAGAATGTATATAAAATGGTTTGATAAAAAAAAATTTAAATATCAAATTATCAGCGAACATAAAGGTGAAGAAGCTGGAATAAAGTCGTCTACAGTACAAGTTTCTGGGGATTATCTTTATGGTCTTATGAAATCAGAATCCGGAGTACATAGACTTGTACGAATTTCACCATTCGATAGTGGAGCAAGAAGACACACGAGTTTTGCAAGTGTTTGGGTTTACCCAGCTGTAGAAGATGACATTAATATTAAGGTAGATGAAAAGGACTTAAGAGTTGATACTTACAGATCTAGTGGAGCAGGAGGTCAACACGTTAACACAACTGATAGTGCAGTGAGGATCACGCATTTACCAACCAAAATTGTTGTACAGTGTCAAAATGAAAGATCACAACATAAAAATAAAGAAACTTGCTATAAAATGCTCAAAGCAAGATTATATGAATTTGAAATTCAAAAAAAGGAAGAGGAAAATCAAAAAGAACTAAACAATAAAACTGATATTGGCTGGGGCCATCAAATCAGATCATATGTATTACAGCCATATCAGCTGGTTAAAGATTTAAGAAACAAATTAGAAAGCTCTAATCCTTTAAGTATTTTAGACGGAAACATTGATGAATTTATTGAGGAGGGAATTAAAAATAAAAAATGAAAAAATTTATAATTAGTGTAATTTTATTAATAATAATTGTATTAATTTCATTTTTTACAATTCTTTCTACATTAGGTATTGAGACAACAAAATTTAATAGCTTAATATCTAATAAATTTGCAGAAGCAAAAAATATTAATTTAAAATTAAATACTATTAAATTTAAAATAGACCCAAGAGAGCTAAGATTATTTTTAGAAACACAAAATCCAGAGATAGTTTATAAAGATGCAACACTTCCAGCTTATTATGTAAAAGTTTATGTTGATTTCCCATCCTTATTAAAGTCAAATTTTAAGATAAAAAAAATTAGCCTCATCTCAAAAGAATTAGACGTTAACCAAATAAAAAAAATATCATCATTAATAAAACCCTCAAACTCAAAAAGCTTTTTAAATAATAAAATTAAGGAAGGCAAAGTAAATACTGAAGTAGAAATTTTTTTATCTGATCAAGGGTCTTTTCAAAATTTTATAGCAAAAGGTAAAATATCTGATTTAGAAATAGAATTAATTAATAATTATAAATTTTCAAGAGCCAATCTTAATTTTTTTGCAGATAAAAATGATATATTAATTCAAAATATAAAAGGTGACTTACAAGAAATAAAAATATCAAATGGAGACATAAAACTTAATTTAGAAAATGGATTAAAATTGGAGTCAAACTTTAATTCAAAAGTAGATTTAAGTGAGAAGCAATTGGATAAATACGCTGATTTTTTTGATAAATACAACTCTTTAGGTGAATTAAAAAGTTTAAAAACTGATTTAAATAATAATATATTTATTAAATTTGACAGCACTTACAAAATTAAGGATTTTAATTATAGTTTTTCAGGAAAAATTGAAAGAAGTAAGTTAAAATTAACTAATCCTTTAGCAAATTTAATTATAAAGGAAAAAATTAAAGAAATATACTTTTCTGGTTTAGAAATAAAAACAGTATTAAAGCCAAAATATATTAGTCTTAAAAGTTTAGGGGAATACTCTCTTAATGGTTCAGATTATTCAAAAATAAATTTAGAAAATACTTTTAAAAATGATCTAGTAAATTTAAAAATAGATTTTGATTACTTAAGAGATTTAGAATTAGATTTGATAAATTATAAAAAAAATGAAAATTCTAACGCAAGTGTTCAAATAAACATTAAGAAAGATAAAAAAACTATTAATATAAATAAATTAAATTTTAAAGAAAAAAATAACATTATTGAAATAGACAACTTGAAATTAAGAGATAATAAACTTCTATCTTTTGAAAAAATAAAAGTAGCTACTGAAAGAAATAATTTTTTTATGCAAGGAGGCAAGAAAATATTAATTAAAGGGTCTAAATTTGACGCATCTAATCTTACAAAATTTTTAAATAATCAAACAAACCATAATAGCCTTAAAAACATAAATAGTAATATTGAAATTGATTTTAAGAATATCAAAGTTCCAATGTCAGAAAAACTTCAAAACTTCAAACTGTTAGGAAAAATTGAAAGGGGACAATTTACAAAAATTTCATCAAAGGGGGATTTTGGTGGGAATAATTTTTTAGATATATCCATGAAAAAGGATAAAGATAGTGAAAATAGATATTTGGAGATTTACTCCGATATAACTCGTCCGCTTTTAACTGAGTATAATTTTTTTAAAGGCTTATCAGGTGGAAAGTTACTTTTCACATCTGTAATAGATAAATCACAATCATATTCGAAACTTAAAATTGAGAACTTTAAAGTAGTCAACGCACCTGGAGTAGTTCAATTATTATCACTTGCTGATTTAGGTGGTTTAGCCGATTTATCCAGGGGAGATGGTTTATCATTTGATTTACTAGAAATTGATATGGAAAAAAACAAAGATTCTTTAAAACTTAATGAAATTTTAGCTTTGGGACCAAGTATGTCAGTTTTGATGGAGGGATACCAAAATAAAGATTTAACTAGTTTAAGAGGAACTTTAGTGCCTGCAAAAACTCTTAATAAAATGATCTCAAAAATACCTGTGATAGGAAATATTGTTATCCCTAAAGAAGCTGGAGAAGGTTTATTCGGTATAAGTTTTAAAATGAAGGGAACTAAAGGCAAATTAAAGACAACAATAAATCCGATTAGAACTTTGACTCCAAGATTTTTGCAAAAAATTATCGATAAAAAAAAGCAAGTTAAATAATTTTAATTAAATAATGTTTCTTTTTTCCGTAAGAAAGTTTTAATATATTATTTTTAAAGTCTTTTAATTGTAGAATTTTTTTTTCATCTTCTATCACCACATCATCAATTTTAAAACCTTTGTTAACTATTGCTCTACGTGCTTCACTCTTTGAAGACAAAATCTTATTAGATGAGATAAAATCCAAAATACTTATCCCATTTTTAATTTCTTTGGATTTAATTTTTATTTCTGGTAAATCAGCACCAATACCACTTCCCTCAAAAGTTTCTTTTGCAGTTTGTTCAGCCTTTTTTGATGCCTTATCACCATGAAGTATTTTTGTAGCCTCATTAGCTAATAAAATTTTTAAATTATTTATATTTTTTTCTTCTTTTAAAATTTTTTCAAGATTATTTGTGTTTATTTCTGTAAAAAAATTTAAAAACCTTTTTACATCTCGGTCATCAGTATTCCTCCAAAATTGCCAATAATCATAAGGTGACAACATATCTTCATTTAACCAAATAGCTCCTTTTTCAGTCTTTCCCATTTTTGCTCCTGAAGCCAAAGTAATTAGTGGAGAAGTTAAACCAAATGCTTCTTTTTTTAAAATTCTTCTGATTAAATCGGCTCCATTTACTATATTTCCCCATTGGTCTGATCCACCAATCTGTAAAATACAATTTTTATTTTTAAATAATTGATAAAAGTCATATGATTGTAAAATCATATAGTTAAATTCCATATAGCTAAGTGACTGTTCTCTTTCCAATCTCAGTTTAACACTATCAAAAGTTAGCATTTTATTAATTGTAAAATGACTACCTATTTCTCTTAAAAAATTAATATAATTTAATTTTGTTAACCACTCAGCATTATCAACGAATATAGGCGCAGTTTTTTTGTCTGTAGTGTTTAAAATTTTACTAAAAACTTTTTTAATACTTTTAATATTATCTTTTATTTCATTTTGATCTAATATTTTTCTAGTTGAGTCTTTTCCTGAAGGATCACCAATTAATGTAGTTCCACCTCCTAACAAAACTATAGGTCTGTGACCATATTTTTGCATTAATTTTAAAATCATTATTTGGAGCAGACTACCAACATGTAAGCTCTTAGCTGTGCAATCAAAACCTATATATCCTGAAATTGATTTTGAGTTAGAAATATCGCTAAGTTTACCTAAATCTGTGCATTGATTGAGAAACCCTCGATCTTGCATTTCTTGTATAAACGTTTTTTTCATAGTGATATTTAACATAGCAACTATTATACAAAATTAGTTATAAATAAATAAAAATATGCAAAAAAATTGGATCTCTTTAGGCTTAATGAGCGGCACATCAGGTGATGGAGTAGATGCATCTGTTATTAGAACTAACGGAATTAACCAATATGATTCAGTTAAAGATAAATATTTTGAATACGATTCAGATATTTATAAAGATATTCATGATTTAAAAGAGAAAATTCATAAATCCGAACACATAAAAACATACAATAAAGAAATAAATGATTTAGAAAGAAGAATAACAATTTTTCATGCTGAAATCGTAAAAGATCTAAATATCACTGATGATGTTATTTTAGGTTTTCACGGTCAAACTATTTATCACAATCCAAATGAAAAAATTTCAAGACAATTAGGAAATGGAAAATTATTAAGTCAATTAACAAATAAAAGAGTAGTTTTTAATTTTAGAAGTAATGATATTTTAAATGGAGGTCAGGGTGCACCGTTGTCACCTATTTTTCATCATTTAATTACTATTAAAAATAGAATTCAGTTACCAGTTTGTTTTCTAAATATTGGAGGTATATCAAATATTACTATTGTAAAAAATAAAGATAATTTAGCCGAACTTATTAGCAAGGATATTGGCCCTGGTAACTGTCTAATTGATAACTGGGTAAGAAAGAATTCAAATAAGAAATTTGATAAGGATGGTTTACTTGCTTCCAGTGGAACTAAAAATGAAATAATTTTTGAGCAAGCTCAAGAGCTTTACATGAATAGAAAGAGTAAGAATAAACTTTCATTTGATACAAATGATTTTGACGTATCTTTTATCAGAGGCTTAAGTCTTGAAGATGGTGTAACTACATTAACAGATTTTACAGCAAGTATCATAGCTGAGGAATTAAGCTTGGCGTTAAAAGTATTAAAAAAAAATTCTATAGATGTGTTAGTTTGCGGTGGAGGTAGAAAAAATAATATTTTGCTTAAAAAAATTAAAGAAAAAATATTACCTCATATAAATTTGAAACTAATAGATGATTATAAAATTAATGGAGATTTTGTAGAGTCCCAGGCTTTTGCCTTCTTGGCAGTAAGATCAGTTCTTCGTTTACCTATTTCGTTCCCAAAAACTACTAATTGTAAACATCCTTGTGTAGGTGGAGAGATTATAAATTAATTAATAAATTTATTTATCTATATTAGCGCAGTTTTTTCTTTAATGTATTTTTCAATTTCTAAGAATAATTCTTTTTCTTTATTTTTAAAAAAATGATTAGAATTTTTTATTTTGGAAAAAATTACTTCAACACCTTTTTGACTTTTAATTCTATTATCTAATTCATTAATACTTTCTGTAGTTACCAATTCATCATTATCGCTATAGATAACTTGACCTGAAGTTGGGCATGGAGCAAGAAAAGAGAAATCGTATACATTAGGTTGAGGAGAAACAGCAATGAAATTATTTACTTCAGGTCTTCTCATAATTAATTGCATACAAATTAAAGATCCAAATGAAAAACCAGAAATCCAACACTGACTATAATCTAAATTTTGCCTTTCAATCCAATCAAGTGCAGCTGCAGCATCAGATAATTCACCTTGGCCATTATCGAAAACTCCATCACTTTTTCCAACACCTCTAAAATTAACTTTTATTACAGAAAATCCATTTTCTAAAAAAGCGTTATACATTAGTTGAACAATTCTATTGTTCATAGTTCCTCCATATTGTGGGTGAGGGTGTAAAACTATTGCTACTGGTGATCCAAATTTAGGATTCTTATAATATTTTGCTTCAAGTCTTCCTGCAGGGCCAGGTATAAAAATTTCTAAACTTTTAGGTTTCATATTGATAATGATTATTATTTTTAAAAAAAAGTATTGTTTTATAGCATGTTTTTATGCGGCAAATAATTTTTTTTAAATCTTACTAAAACAGTAGGAATTAAATAAAAAATACTGTAATACAACGATAATTTATGAAACTTACTACCAAAGGCAGGTATGCAGTAATGGCTATGGCAGACCTAGCTTTATTTAAAGACAAAGGACCAACTAGTCTTACAGATATTTCTTTAAGGCAAAACATTTCTTTAGCCTATTTAGAACAGATATTCATAAAGCTGAAAAATAAAAATTTAGTAAAAAGCGTGAGAGGAGCCAAAGGCGGTTATGTATTGGAGTCTTTACCTGAAGAAATAAAAATTTCAAATATTATTTCAGCAGTGGATGAGGAAGTAAAAATGCTTAACTGTAAAAAAGAGTCAAAAAAAGGATGCAATAATAAATCATCAAAATGTATCACGCATAATCTTTGGGATCAACTTGACCAGCATATAAATAATTTTTTTGAGAAGGTAAAATTACAAGACCTAGTGAAAAAAAGTCAAACTTTGAATAAATGAAAGCTGAAGATTTAAAAAATAATAAAGATTATAAATACGGTTTTACAACTGATGTTGAGAATATAAGATCTCCAAAGGGTCTTAGCGAAGAAACAATTAGATTTATCTCGAATATAAAAAAAGAGCCAAAATGGATGTTAGAGTGGAGGTTAAAAGCTTTTAACAGATTAAAAGTTTTAAAAGAGCCTGATTGGCAAAAGCCAAAATATCCAAAAATAAATTATCAAGATTTATATTATTATTCTGCACCAAAAAGTGCTTCAGAAAAACCAAATAGTTTAGACGAAATTGATCCTAAAATATTAGAAACTTATAAAAAACTTGGAATACCTTTAGTTGAACAAAAAAGATTAAATGGTATTGCGGTGGATGCAGTTTTTGACTCTGTTTCAGTTGCAACAACTTTTAAGGATGAGCTTACAAAAAAAGGAATAATATTTTGTTCAATATCAGAGGCTATTCAAAAGCATCCAGATCTTGTTAAAAAATATCTTGGTTCGGTCATACCATTGAGCGATCATTATTTTGCTACTTTAAATTCAGCAGTATTTACTGATGGTTCTTTTGTTTACATTCCCCCTAACACAAAGTGCCCGATGGAATTATCTACTTATTTTAGAATTAATGCCTCCGAAACAGGTCAATTCGAGAGAACTTTAATAATCGCTGATAAAGGAAGTTATGTAAGTTATTTAGAGGGTTGTACCGCGCCTATGCGAGATGAAAATCAACTTCATGCAGCAAACGTGGAATTAGTAGCCTTAGATGATGCAGAAATAAAATATTCAACCGTTCAAAACTGGTATCCAGGAGATGAAAAAGGAGTTGGGGGAATATATAATTTTGTAACAAAAAGAGGCGCCTGTAGAGGAAAAAATTCTAAAATTTCTTGGACACAAGTTGAAACAGGGTCAGCGATCACGTGGAAATATCCTAGTTGCATTTTACAAGGAGATAATTCAGTTGGAGAGTTTTATTCAATTGCTATTACAAATAATTTTCAAAAAGCAGATACTGGAACAAAAATGATCCATTTAGGTAAAAATACAAGAAGCAAGATAATTTCTAAAGGAATATCAGCAGGAAATGCGGACAATATGTATAGAGGACTTGTTGAGATAAAAAATAAAGCAAGTAAATCTAGAAACTATACTCAATGCGACTCTCTTTTGATGGGTAATAAATGTGGAGCACATACAATTCCATACATCAAAAACAATAACGCAACTTCAACAATAGAGCACGAAGCAACTACAACTAAAATAAATGAAGAACAACTTTACTATTGTAATCAAAGAGGTCTGGATCAAGAAGAGGCAGTAAGTTTAATTGTGAATGGATTTTGCAAGGAAGTTCTACAACAATTACCTATGGAATTTGCAGTTGAGGCTCAAAAGCTTGTAGCAATCAGTTTGGAAGGAAGTGTTGGATAATGTTAAATATTAAAAATTTAGAGGCTACTATTGATAATAAGCATATTTTGAAGGGTTTAAATTTAGACATAAAGCCTGGAGAGGTGCACGCAATTATGGGTCCAAATGGATCAGGAAAAAGTACATTAGCAAATGTATTATCAGGTAAAAACGGTTATGAGATTAAGGGAGAAATTAAATATAACAGAGAAAGCTTAAGTGAACTTTCAACTGAAGAAAGAGCACAAAAAGGAATTTTTTTAGCATTTCAATATCCTTTAGAAATACCAGGAGTAAATACAAACACTTTTTTAAGAACTTCTTTGAACTCAGTTAGAAAAGCTCAAGGTGAGAAAGAGTTAGATCCTTTAACTTTTTTAAAATTAATAAAAGAAAAAGCCTCAGAGCTTGGTATTGATGAGAAATTTTTATCACGTCAACTTAACGTTGGATTTTCTGGCGGTGAAAAGAAAAAAAATGAAATTTTACAAATGAAACTCCTTCAACCAAAGTTATCAATTTTGGATGAGACAGACTCAGGTTTAGATATTGATGCACTTAGAATTGTGGCTGATGGAGTTAATTCTTATAAAAATAAAGAAAATGCTTTTTTAATAATTACGCACTATCAAAGATTACTAGATTATATAAAACCTGATTACGTTCATGTCCTAACTGATGGAAAAATTATTAAAACTGGTAATTCAGATCTAGGTGTTCAATTAGAAAAAACAGGTTACTCAAACATAGTTTAAGATGAAACAAAATTACGATTTTAAAATAGATAAGATAAAAGATCTTTCCTTAGAGGAAATAAGTTTAAGAAAAAAAAATTTAGAACTTTTTTATCAAACTGGTTTCCCTAATAAAAAAGATGAAGATTGGAAATTTTCTGATCTAAATTCAATTTTAAGCAATAACTTCAATAAAATTGTCAATAATGATTTTTTACCAAGAGAGACAGAATTTAAAATAATTGAAGAATTCGAACATAATTTTATTTCACTTTTAAATGGTAAACTTATATCTAAAAATTTTTCTTACGAAGATGAAAATAAAATCACAATAGGCGATTTTAATTATAAAGAAGAGCAATCTTTAGATATTAAAAATTCACTATACTTTCTTAACAATGCTTTAGCTACAGGGGGTTTTTCATTGGAGATTTCCAAAAACTATAAATTGAAAAAACCATTAGTTGTTTATAATAATTTTTCAAATTCGTTGAAGGAAACAATAGTTAATTATAAAAATTCATTAATTTTAAATGAAAATTCTGAACTGAATCTAATCAATTATATAAATAATTCTTCAAAAGAAAACTTTATGGTGAACACCTTAGAAAATATAAAAATTAAAAAAGACTCCACATTAAAAAATATTTTAATTAATAGCTCCAAATGTAATGGTTATTTTCACAAATATATTAAGAGCGATGTAGAAAAAAACTCTACTTTTGAAAACTATTTATTATCTTCAGGTTTAAGATTTAATAAGCTTGATATTGAAATAAATCTCAATGAAGAAAATGCAAATAGTAGTGTTTTCTCAGCTTTAAATTTAATGAATAATGAGCATCAAGAAATTAAGACTAGAATAAATCATAACAGTCCAAATTGTAATAGTTATCAGAAGGTAAAAAATGTTCTAAACGATGAAAGCAAAGGTGTTTATCAAGGAAAAATTTTTGTAAAAAATATTGCACAAAAAACAGATGCCTATCAATTAAGTAAAGCTTTAATTTTAAATGATGCAGCAGAATTTGATGCAAAACCTGAGTTAGAAATTTATGCTGATGACGTAAAATGCTCTCATGGTTCTACTTCTGGAAGTATAGATTTAAATTCAATATATTATCTAAAATCAAGAGGTATTCCCGAAAAGGAAGTATATCAGATGCTTATAAATGGTTTTTTAAGTGAAGTCTTAGAGGAATTAACTGAGGGAAAAATAAAAAATTTTTTAAAAGAAAATTTAAAAGGGCAAATTAATGGACATTAAAAATATAAAAAAAGAGTTTCCAATTTTTAAACAAAAAATTAACGGAAAGTCTTTGGTATATTTAGATAGCGCTAATTCTTCCCAAAAACCAAAAGTTGTTATAGATAAAATCTCAAACTTTTATGAAACAGAATTTTCTAATGTAGGAAGAAGCGTTCATTCCTTAGCAGTAAAAGCAACAAACAGATTTGAGGCTACAAG